>CALJHL010000207.1 GCA_938075435.1 uncultured Thalassotalea sp.
CTTAATGTTGCCGGTGATGACATTGCCTTATTCCATCAAAAGCAAATATCACAATTACCTTGGCAAGATCTAAATATCGATGTCGTTCTCGATTGTACTGGTATCTATAATAGCAGGGCTCAGGCCCAAACTCATATCAGCCAAGGTGCGAAAAAAGTATTGTATTCTCAACCAGCTTTAAATGATGTTGATAAAACCATTATATATGGTATTAACGATGATACTCTTACTAGTAGTGATATTGTCGTCTCCAATGGTTCATGTACCACAAATTGTATAGTCCCGGTGATTAAAGCTCTTGATGATGCTTTTGGGGTAGAGAGTGGCACCATTACTACCATTCATTCATCGATGCACGATCAACAAGTAATAGACGCATATCACGATGACTTGCGTTTGTCGCGAGCCGCAAGCCAGTCAATTATTCCGGTGGATACCAAACTGGCTGCTGGCATAGAAAGAATATTGCCAAAATTTTCCGGCCGTTTTGAAGCCATTGCAGTTCGGGTACCAACCATGAATGTTACCGCAATGGACTTAAGCGTAACCCTAAATAGCGATGTAAATATTGAAACTGTTAACCAAGCGATAATAAATGCTCAGCAAGGAAGGTTATCAGGAATATTAGGCTTTACGACTGAACCTTTGGTATCGAGTGATTTTAACCATGACTCGCATTCATCGATAGTCGATGGCAACTCTACTCGAGTGAGTCATAAACGCCTAGTAAAACTATTAGTGTGGTGCGATAACGAATGGGCTTTTGCTAATCGTATGTTAGATACCTGTGGTGCAATGCACTCTGCTTAATAAAGCAATTTGATTAAAAAACGTTAGTGACCCAAAAAAGTGGCTGACACAATAATATTTTGAATAAACATTCTAGTAACGGAGTTATCTTATGTCAGTCATCAAAATGACCGAGCTTGACCTAGCAAACAAACGCGTATTAATTCGTGAAGATTTAAATGTACCGGTAAAAGACGGGAAAATTACATCTGACGCTCGATTACGTGCCGCCTTACCTACCATTAAGACTGCCTTAGCAGCAGGAGCTAAGGTAATGGTTATGTCTCATTTAGGTCGCCCCACTGAAGGTGAATTTAATAGCGAGTATTCAACTCAGGTTATTGCTGATTATTTAAGTACCGCGTTACAGCAACCGGTTAGATTAGAGAATGATTATTTAGACGGTGTTGATGTTAACGCTGGTGAGTTGGTTATGTTTGAAAATATTCGCTTTAATGTCGGCGAAAAGAAAAACTGTGAACAATTATCACAAAAACTTGCTGCATTATGTGACGTTTATGTAATGGACGCATTTGGTACCGCACATCGAGCCCAAGCAAGTACCCATGGTGTCGCAAAATTTGCCCCTATCGCCTGTGCTGGCCCGCTTTTAGCTGGCGAGTTAGATGCTTTAGGCAAAGCTTTAGATAACCCGGTTCGCCCACTTGTTGCTATAGTCGGTGGTTCAAAGGTTTCAACTAAACTTACGGTATTAGAATCTTTAGCGACCGTTGTTGATCAACTTGTTGTTGGTGGTGGTATCGCTAATACTTTTATTGCTGCCCAAGGTCATAATGTCGGAAAATCATTATTTGAAGCCGATTTAGTAGACGAAGCCAACCGTTTAAGTGCTCAAGCACAAGCAAATAATGGTGATATTCCAACCCCAACGGATGTTGTGGTAGCTAAAGAATTTTCTGAAACTGCCCAAGCAACTCTAAAGCCAGTGACCGAAGTCGCAGACGATGAAATGATTTTTGATATTGGCCCTGATTCAGCCAATGCTCTTACCAACATAATAGAAAATGCCGGTACTATCGTTTGGAATGGCCCAGTTGGGGTTTTTGAGTTTGATCAATTTGGCGAAGGTACTAAAATTATCGCTCACGCAATTGCTAATTCAAAAGCATTTTCAATTGCTGGTGGCGGTGACACATTAGCGGCAGTTGATAAATACGGCATCGCTGATAAAGTTTCTTATATATCAACTGGTGGTGGCGCTTTTTTAGAGTTTTTAGAAGGCAAAAAACTGCCCGCTGTAGCCATTCTTGAAGAACGAGCTGCTACGAAATAAATTCAAAAATACTTTTATTCTTAAACTATACTTGATGCAGTTGCTGCTGCATCCATCAAACACTAAGGAGTGTTGATAATGGCTTTAATCTCTATGCGACAAATGCTTGACCATGCGGCTGAATTTGGTTACGGCATCCCGGCATTTAATGTAAACAACCTCGAACAAGTGCGCGCTATCATGTTGGCTGCACGAGATACCAACAGCCCGGTTATTTTACAAGCATCCGCGGGTGCTCGTAAGTATGCTGGCGCGCCATTTTTACGTCACTTAATTCAAGCTGCGATTGAAGAGTTTCCTGAGATCCCAGTGGTTATGCACCAAGATCATGGTACTTCGCCAGCCGTTTGTCAGCGCTCCATTCAATTAGGCTTTTCATCAGTAATGATGGATGGTTCGTTAGGAGAAGATGGTAAAACTCCAACGTCTTACGAATACAATGTTGATGTAACTCGTCGCGTAGTTGAAATGTCTCATGCTTGTGGTGTTAGCGTTGAAGGTGAGTTAGGTTGCTTAGGTTCGTTAGAAACCGGCATGGCTGGAGAAGAAGACGGTATTGGCGCAGAAGGTATTCTTAGCCATGATCAAATGCTTACTGATCCTGAAGAAGCCGCTGACTTTGTGAATAAAACTCAAGTTGATGCTTTAGCAATTGCTTGTGGTACTTCACACGGAGCCTATAAATTTACTCGCCCGCCAACGGATGATATTTTAGACATTGCGCGTATTAAAGCAATTCATAAGCGTATTCCTAATACTCATCTTGTTATGCATGGTTCCTCTTCAGTACCGCAAGATTGGTTAGCGGTTATTAATGAGTTTGGTGGTAACATTCCGGAAACTTACGGTGTACCGGTTGCACAAATTCAAGAAGGCATTAAAAATGGTGTGCGTAAGGTAAACATTGATACTGATTTACGTCTTGCCTCTACTGGCGCTGTGCGTCGTTTTCTTGCTCAGAACCCTGCCGAGTTTGATCCGCGCAAATTCCTTCAAGCAACTACTGATGCTATGTATGGTATTGTTAAAGCTCGTTATGAAGCATTTAATACGGCAGGCCAAGCTAGCAAAATCAAATGCATTTCATTAGACGACATGTATATGAAATACGTTAACGGCGAGTTGAATGCTTTAATTAAATAAATCAATGCATTAACAATTTTACGCTAAAAAAGAGCTGTGTAGCTCTTTTTTTATACTAAAAATTTGGTTTAGCTACTAGTAACTCCGCATTATTTGTTTATAATGCCCCCC
>CALJHL010000208.1 GCA_938075435.1 uncultured Thalassotalea sp.
CTTTTGATGATAACGCTGCGATGTCGGCCAAAATAGCCGCAATTGGTTTAATACCTGCGGCATTTAAGGTTTCGGTGTCCATGTATGAACGAAATAAGTCTGCAACTTTTTGCTCATCTGTGCCCTTGACTAAATTTTTAGCCGCGGCAAGTTCTTCAATAATGCTTTTTACATCGGCGTCTGACTTTTCGCGTAAATCATTAAAAGAGCCAATAGTCGTTTTGTCGCTAGGGATTTGGTGTGAGTCTAACCAACCGCCATTAACGTGTAGATAAAAATCGTCTTGTGGACGAATATTATTGTTCATGTTGGCACGTTCGATGCCTGAAACTAGGGCTGTTTTGGTTGGTTGCACAGCAACTTCGGCGGTTGGAGTGTCATTACAACCCGCTAGTAGTAAAAGTGACGAGCATACTGCGCCCGAAATAAATGTTTTCATGTTGTTATTCCGTGAGATTATATAAAATTATTAGCGCAATGATACTACGAGTTATTGGCTAGAATATCTAGTTCTATGGGCGATTATTCATCAATTGTTACAAGTTTAGAGATTGGCGTTGTAAAGGAAAGTAGGCAAAAAGTCAGGAGTATTCAGGCTCAAGTTGGATGGCGCTTGAGCCGCTATTTTTAGTTCCTATGGTAACTCGCAACGGTGAGCTGTTTAACGATTGGTATGTTAGCTGTTTGGTTTAGCCAATATAGCCATTGGTTTTTAGGTAGGCAATAATTTGCTGGGCACATTGTTGCACACTTTGCTTGGCGGTCATTACTTGAATTTCGGCCTGTTTGGGCACGTCGTAACTCGAGTCGAGGCCAGTAAAATCTTTGATCTCCCCTGCCCGAGCTTTTTTGTATAAGCCTTTTGGATCACGCTGCTCGCAAACACTAATAGGCGTGTCGATAAATACTTCGATAAATTCGCCTGGCTCTAGCATTGCCCGCGCCATATCACGATCGGTCTGAAACGGCGAAATAAACGCGGTGCTAACAATTAAGCCGGAGTCGACAAATAACTTAGCCACTTGGCTAATGCGACGAATGTTTTCGATGCGGTCTTGATCAGAGAAACCTAAATCACCGTTTAAACCATGGCGAACGTTGTCGCCGTCGAGTAAATAAGTATGGCGCTGTTGTTGAAATAATAAATCGTCAACGGCGTTAGCAATGGTTGATTTGCCCGAGCCACTCAAGCCGGTATACCAGAGTAAACACGGCTTTTGGCCTTTTAGCTCGGCCCGCTCCTGCTTGGTTACTAGGTGTGCATGCCATACGGTGTTGTCTGTTTTCATAATAAATTGGTCTTTTTTAAAATGGGAAAATTAATGGGATCATGTACATCACCACAACGCTGTAGGTTAACGATACCGGTACGCCTACCTTGACAAAGTCCATTACTCGATAATTACCGGCGTTGTATACCATGACATTAGTTTGATAACCGTAGGGGCTAATAAAGCTGCCACTGGCGCCAAACGCTACCGCCATGATAAACGGCAGTGGATTGACTCCTAAGCCGATAGCGATGTTGTACGCGATTGGAAAAATTAACGCCGCGGCGGCATTGTTGGTAATGACTTCGGTCATCACTAAGCTAATAACAAATACCGCGATAAAGGCCACTATAACAGATTTGTCTTGTAAGTAGTCTTGCACTAGATCGGCGATAAACACAGACACTTGGGTGTTTTCAAGGGCGGAGGCTAAGGTTAAGGCGCTCACCACAATTAGCCAGATCTCTAACGGGAAGCGGCGTTTAATTTCATTAATGGATAAACAATTAAACGCAAATAATGCCGCCAGATAAAAAATTAAACATTTGAGTAAGGCAATCTCGAATATCACGGAGGCGATAATGGCCGCTAAAAAGCCGAATAAGGTAAATTTATCTCGCCATCCAAACAGCATGTTGTCGGGCTCTACCCCGGTTAAAATGAAAAAGTTTTTGCTTAAATTGGTACGGGTGACGAAATCGTTACCTACCGCTAACACTAAAAAGTCTCCAGAGTGAATAACCAATTCGCCCAATTTGCCTGACAAGGTTGAACCTTCGCGGCGAATGGCGACAACAGCGGCGTCGAAGCGGGCTCTAAATCCGGCTTTTTTAAGGGTTAGGCCAATAATCGCTGAGCCGGGTTTTATAATGACTTCGGTTAAGTTGTCACGCAGTAAGCCATCTTGCTCGGCAAACAGTTTTAAGCCGTCAAATTGCTGCAAAACAAACACTTTGGAAATGTCGCCGGTAAAAATGAGTTTGTCTCCCGCTTGAATAAATTCGTCGGGGGTAACCGGTGAAATCAAATGCTCTTGGCGAATAATTTCCACCAAGAAAAGTGAATCCATACTGCGCAAGCCATTTTCTTCAATCGAGCTGCCAATTAGTTTAGAGGTTGTCACCACCTCGGCTTCGACAAAATAGTGTTTGTCGTGTTTGGCATCGGCAGCTTTTTTCGGTAATACCCGGATCATCACCAGCAACACCAATAAACAGCTGAACATGGCAGCTAGGCCAACTAGGGTGAAGTCGAAAAACTTTAAACCGTCGAGACCGCGCTCAATCAGCATGGAATTGACGATTAGGTTAGTTGAGGTGCCTACTAACGTTAACGTGCCGCCAAGAATGGCCGCATAAGACAAGGGCAACAATAAGCGCCCAGGGTTAATAAATTTGTTGTTTTTTATGGGGGTAATTAGGGTTGCTACTACCGCAGTGTTGTTTAAGATGGCTGAGGCAAAGGCGGTGGTTAACAGGGTTCTTAAGTAGGAGCGTTTAATGGCTTTACTAATTAACCGGTTGGCAAAAATACGCAAAAAGCTGGTACGTTCAAATGCAAACGAACAGGTGATTAATAATATTAAGGTGATTAACCCGGGATTAATTGCATTTAAAAATATTTGCTCGGTGCTGACAAAAGAAAGCGTTAAGCACGCCATAGTTGCCGAGGCAAATACGCGTTCAGGGACATTTTGAAATTTTATTAAGCCAATAAATGTTGCAATAAATATTGCAATCATCATCCATTGATCTAACGTCAGCATGAAAAACCTTTTCAAACAATTAGCAGCTGGCAAAGAGTATTATTAAAAAGGCAATAATTGGTCTTAACAAGTCAGTAATTTTTATTTGTTATAACGTAAAGATATACCAAGCTTTTTAGTGGGGCAAGCTGGCGTGTAAAAAACCGGGATTCACCCGGCTCTTGCAACTAAATGGGGCATTGGGCATTCACTCGCCCAACTCCCTCCTATATTGGCTTACAATCCCACTCTGGGAAGTTATTGCGAATAAATGCATTTAGCTCTTTGTCGGTGTTACTGTAGTTACGAGGTTGCGCTTTGCTTGGATCGCTAATTTCGGTATTGGTGATCATGCCGGCGCCAACGGTAATGTTAGTGAGCCGGTCAATAATAACGAAAGAGCCGGTACCGGCAACGTCTTTATAGCCATCGATAACCACCGGACTGCTAGTAGCAATGTTACACGAGGCGATTTCATTTAATTTCATCTCGTCTTCTTGGTCATGCTCTAGGGTATTAACATTAATTCGGTAATTTATTTTATCTATATGGCCAAAGGTGTTTTTAGTCCCTACTTTTAATTCGTATTCTTTACCCGGCTGTAACGCCGCTTCACTCATCCAGACAATGGTGGCTTCGAAGGTGTCGGTTACGGTGGCCAATTTATTCGAGCGCACTAGAACATCGCCACGCGAGACATCAATTTCGTCATTTAAGGTAAGGGTAACCGCTTGGTCAACGTGCGCCGACGTTAAGTCACCATCGGCAGTGACAATGGCTTTAACGCTTGAGGTTTTACCCGATGGTAAGGCGGTGATAACGTCACCTATGTTAATCACGCCACCGGCGATGGTTCCGCAAAAGCCGCGAAAGTCTAAATTAGGACGAGTGACGTATTGTACTGGGAAACGAAAGTCTTCAAGATTTTTATCGTCGTCTATTTTTACGGTATCGAGTAAGCCCATTAAGGTGGCTCCAGGGTACCAGTCCATAGCGGTTGAGCGATTTACGACGTTGTCGCCTTTTAATGCCGAGATCGGGACAAAACGCACATCAGGAATGTTTAAGTCTTTGCTAAATTGACGATATTCCTCTTTAATTTTTCGGTAGATGTTTTGATCAAAGTCGACTAAATCCATTTTATTAACCGCGACGATAAGGTGTTTAATGCCTAGCAATGCCGCAATGTAGCTGTGGCGCTTGGTTTGGGTTTGCACGCCATAGCGAGCATCGATCATAACGATGGCTAAATCACAATTTGAGGCGCCTGTTGCCATGTTGCGGGTGTATTGCTCATGGCCGGGACAATCGGCGATGATAAACTTACGTTTTTCGGTGGCAAAGTAACGGTAAGCCACATCTATGGTAATGCCCTGCTCGCGCTCTGATTGCAAACCATCGACCAGTAAAGCTAAATCAAATTCACCGTCGGTGGTGTTAAATTTTTTCGAGTCTTGTTTTATGGCGCTCATGTGGTCTTCAAAAATTAATTTTGAATCATGCAATAAGCGCCCAATTAAGGTTGATTTACCATCGTCAACATTGCCACACGTTAAAAAGCGAAGCATGTCTTTATGTTCATGTACCTTTAAATATTCTTCAATGTTGGTTTCGAGTAATGCTTGTTCTGTAGTCATCTGTGTTCCAATAATTTAAATCTGCTTACAAGGGCCTTAATCGGCTATGGCTGCTATGGCTGTTGTGCTTAATAAGTTAAACAACTTCGGCTTTTAGAGCTTTAGAATTTAAAGCGTTAAAAGTAGCCTTCCATTTTCTTCTTCTCCATTGAGCCAGAAGAGTCATGGTCAATCATTCGCCCTTGTCGCTCAGATGTTTTGGTTAGCAGCATTTCTTGGATCACCTCTGGTAAGGTAGTGGCATTAGACTCTACCGCGCCAGTTAGTGGGTAATCACCAAGGGTACGAAAACGCACCATTTTCATCTCCGGCTTTTCGCCTGGTTTTAACGGCATGCGATCGTCGTCAACCATAATTAAGGTGCCATCTCGCTCTACAACCGGACGTTTTGCGGATAGGTATAAAGGCACAATTTCAATTTTTTCTAGATAAATGTATTGCCAGATATCAAGCTCGGTCCAATTTGACAATGGGAAAACACGGATGCTTTCACCTTTGTTTACTTTACCGTTGTATACATTCCATAATTCTGGGCGTTGGCTTTTTGGGTCCCAACGATGGTTTTTGTCTCTGAATGAATAGACCCGTTCTTTCGCTCGAGATTTTTCTTCGTCGCGACGAGCACCACCAAAAGCGGCATCAAATTGATGTTTATTAAGCGCTTGTTTTAAACCTTGAGTTTTCATCACGTCGGTAAATTTTGCACTGCCATGATCAAACGGATTCATATTAGCAGCGCGACCTTCTTCATTGGTATGAACAATTAAATCCATGCCATACTTTTTGACGATGACATCGCGAAAGGCGATCATCTCTTTAAACTTCCAGGTGGTGTCAACGTGCATTAACGGGAATGGTGGCTTAGCTGGAAAGAAGGCTTTCATGGCAAGATGGAGCATTACTGCCGAGTCTTTGCCTACTGAGTAAAGCATTACCGGGTTGTCAAACTCGGCAGCAACTTCTCTAATAATGTGGATTGATTCAGCTTCCAGCTGTTTTAAATGTGTTAAATTCATGGCAACCATTCGTTACTTTATTGATAAATTTTAGAGCATTAGTATTTCACATTCCAGTGTATCTATCTATATTAGCTTATCGAATAAGGTCCTACCAATTAGTTATAAAATATAAACAATTTAAAGGTTGATCTAGAAAAAACTGCTTTATTGGAATAAGTACCCGTTATTTGGTCACACACCTATGTTGACTTTATCTGGTCACACACCTATGTTGACTTTATCTGGTCACACACCTATGTTGACTTTATTTGGTCACACACCTATGTTGACTTTATTTGGTCACACACCTATGTGGGCCTTACTATCCTGTTTTATCCATTTAAAGCGGCTGATCAGCGTCGAAATAATGTTTACAATTTACGCACCCTGCAACTCGTTTGCTGCCTTGGCTTTTATAAAACTTGTTAACGTCACCAATGGGCCCTACAGCTCCTTTAAACAGCAATTCAAAACTACTGGCTAGTTCTATCCAATTTTTTGAGTTGAAGTTTAAACGATTTAAAATCGGCTCTAATTTTTGGTCTATGTTAGCTTTTTTATCAGCTCGAATAATTTTGCCGGTAGTATCAACAAGGCTAAGATAGTCTTCTAATTTATAATTGATATAGCGCTGATCATTCCCAACAGCTTCAATAAATGGCATCAAGCCTGCTTCTTTCTGGGAAGATTTATTTGCATCTATTCTTAATTTTATGCTGGTGAACTTTGAAGTTTCGGGGGTAGTAGCGATACCAGAGCGAATTGGGTTTAAATCTACGTATACCATACAAGCCAGCAATGCATCTTCACCAAGTAATGCTTGGCTATGAAAACGAGATTCCCAAAACTTGCCGGTACAATTATCCTCTTTATTGGCAATTCTTGCAATTGGCTCAGTTAAGCATTTCATGAATAGGCTAACACTGGTCAATTTTTCCCGGTAATTTGAAACTAAATTATCTAAAGCTTGTTGTAAATATTTATCAACCTTGGCATTTTTAATAAATTTTTGGCTGATCACATTTCCTTTAAATATTTTATGCCAACGTTCTATTACCTCACGGTTTCCCCAGTTCAATGATTTTGTAGGATCTACATGAAGTATTAAATGAATATGATTGGCCATGATTGCATAAGCGCAAATATTGATGGCAAAGATTTTTGAAAGGCAAAGTATTCTATTTTCCAGCCAAATAGAACGATGAAGAAATGTTTTTCCTGTCTGTGAGTCTTGGCCACATAAAAATGCTCGCCTAACACACCGCGAAGTGCAGTGGTAATATGGGGTTTGAGATAAGCATATTTGATTTGATCTTAAAGTTGGCATCATTATTCCTCTTCCTTGAGTGATAAATTAAGTGTAGGACAAATTTCCTTGAAGGTTAAAAAATTTTAATAAAATATAGGTGTGTGACCAGATAAAAGCGATATAGGTGTGTGACCAAATAAAAGCGTGACCAGATAAAAGAGATATAGGTGTGTGACCAGATAAAAAAAACCAGCGGTTAGGCTGGTTTTTTATTTAGTAAAGCGAACTGCTGTTATATTTTTTTCTTACGTTCTGCGGTGTCGCGTATGTAAGATGCCCAAGCGCGTGCTGCTTTCTTGGTTTTCGGATCTTTTTGTGCTTTTTTGATTGCTACTGTCGCATTTTTATAATCTTCTTGGTAGAAGTAAGCTTCTGCCAAAGTCATATAAACTCGACCTGGATTGTCTATTCCTAGGTCAATTGCTTTTTGTAGGGCAACCGCTGCTGCAGAGTATTTTTCCGATTGTTGTAATAACATGCCTTGACGTCGGTAGTGCTTCGGATTATTCGATAGCTTAGCCGTTTCACCAAAATATTTCGCTGCTTTTACAAGACCTTGCGAAGCATGAAAGGCGTTAGCCATGGTGTATAGGTTAGTGTCGGTCCGGGCAATTAAACCACTGTCAATGTACTTTTCAAGTATGATTGCTGATTTATATGGAACATCATTGGTTGCGTATAAATTAGCCAAGGTTTTAATTTGAGTTTCTTTATCTAAAAAGCCTTGCTTATAAGCCAGGTCTAAAGTGTAAAGCGCTTTAGTGTAGTTTTCAGTTAACATGTAGAACATGCCAAGTTGAATCCACCATTGCTTATTCTCAGGGAATAAAACCAATACGTTTTCAAGTACAGTTACTGCATTTTTATATTGCTTACGTTCGTAGTAAGACGTTAACTTAAGTATATAAGGATTTTGATTTGGCTCTTTAAATAAGGCTATCGCTCTATCTGCAGGGGCAATCATTTTATCCAATTGCTTAAGCTCATAATGAGCTTGAGTAATTTTTACGTAAGTATTGGCGTCTTCTTCGCCAGTAAACTTCATCCAGTCAGCGTAGTTCTTAAGAGCACTCTTGAATTCTTTCTCTTGCATTTGCAAGTCAGCTAATAGCTTGATTGAATCCGATTGCTCCTTTTCATTAAGAACATTAGGCTTGATCGCTTTGTTAAGATATATCAGTGCGTTTTTAGAGTCACTGCCGCCTTTAGTTGCATACATGTTGGCAATAAAGCGGTCAACGTATGCACGGTCATATTCTTTTGATGTTTCGATGTCTAACAATATTGTTAGCGCATCATCAATGCGATCTTCTGAGTAAGCGGCAAAAGCTTTACCAACTTTTTTACCTACTGCAGGCCCTGGAATTTTCGTCCGTTTTTTCTTCTTTTCCGCTTTCTTTGGTGCATCTTCTGCAGCAAATGCTGTAGAAGATACTGGCAGAGTAGCGGTAGCAATGAATGCAACCAATAGAGATGAGCTAATTAATTTTTTTAACATTACTGATCCCCTTCTTGATTCATAGTGAAGTCTAACTGGACTGTCATTCCCTCTTGTAGAATTGGCTTACCATCAACAACTTTAGGCTTGTATTTCCACTTGCGAAGCGCGCGTTTGGCTTCTTTGTCGAAAACACGTTTTGGTTCAGCTTTGATAACTTCTACGTTTTCAACGCCACCTAGGGTGTTAATTGTAAATCTCAGTTGTACCCAACCTTCCTTACCGTCACGAGCTGCCTGAATTGGATACTTAGGCTCGATGCGAACAATTGGTGTAGCTTCACCATCTCGTCCAAATCCAGCACCAGGTGCATCCATACCAGCCGAATTACCTGACAACTGTACTCCAGGAACATTGAATGAAATGCCAGAGGCATCATTGCTTTGTTCTGGTTCCGGCGTATTAGGCTTCGGTGGTGTCTTAGGCGGCGGTGGCGGCGGTGGCGGCACACGTCGACGTTCTTGTACATTTGATTTTGGTGGCGTTGAAACGATGTCAATGATAAAACTTTCTTCAGTATTATCGTTGCGTTTTGAACCACCGGAAATCAAGAATGCCATAAAGACAAACAAACCAAATGTGACAGCAACGCCCAATAGTATTGATACTAAAAAGCGAACCATGTTTAATTACCCGACGCTGCAGCAATAGAAATCTTGTCGATTCCTGCATCCTTGATAGCGTCCATAACTTTAACAACGGTGCCGTGCTTAGCGCCTTTGTCTGCTTGGATAATTACGATGTCAGTTGGTTGTTCAGCAAGTAGCTTTTCAATGTTAGCAGAAACACGCTCTACATCGACTACACGCTTGTCCATCCAAATTTCACCATTTTCACGAACTGCAATAAAGATGTTCGCAGACGGTTTTTTACTTGCATTAGCCGCTTTCGGCTTTTGTACATCGATACCAGCTTCTTTTACAAATGAAGTGGTAACGATAAAGAAGATAAGCATGATAAACACGATATCTAGCATCGGTGTCATATCAATTGTAGCTTCTTCATCTTCACGTTTTATTTTACGAGCCATTAGAAAATCTCTCTAGTGATGAGGTAAGCTGTCAACTAGCTTAGCCTTCGCCATTTTAACTTTTGAGTCCAATCTAGAGCTAAAAAATACTCCAGAAAGTGCCGCTACCATTCCCGCCATTGTCGGGATTGTAGCCATTGAGATACCCGCTGCCATTAAGCGTGGGTTACCAGTACCTTGTACTGCCATAATTTCAAATACTGCAATCATACCCGTTACAGTACCTAATAGGCCGATAAGGGGACACATAGCTACCAAAGTTTTAATGGTAATCATGCGGGCGTCTAATATCTCTGTCGCTTCAGAAATCCATGTATCTCTAATTCTGTGAGCATACCAAGAAGTAGTGTCTTCACGAGCATCCCAACGTGCCATAATGTCACGTTTCATTTGTGGATAAGATGCTGCTAAAAACCAATACTTCTCAATCATTAATACCCACATTAAGAAGAGAGCGATGGCAACAACGTATAATACGGAGCCACCCGTCGCAATAAATTCCCTGACAGATTCCCAAAGCTCCATCAGGAAAATCATTATGCTTTCTCCTGCTCGGCGATCTCAGCTACG
>CALJHL010000209.1 GCA_938075435.1 uncultured Thalassotalea sp.
CGTATTTACCTTTGTGATTATTTTAATTTTTATTTTTCACAAGTCCATTTGAGTAAAACCTGAAAATGTTTTACAAGATTAACCTAACAACATAACAGCCTTATGATAACGATGTCAAAAAGATAATTGATAAGTGAGCTATTGGTACTTAAGGTTGGCTAATAATATTGCTATTTATTTGTAGGGCTTAATACGATGTTAAGATAAATAGTTACAGTGGCGTTTCAAGGTATTGTTTTTATGCGGGATTTTTTGTATTAAAGATATTAGATTTAATTAAATTTCATTCTACAAGAAATGGATTACCTAACTATAAATTTCATTTTTATATTTCTATTAAATTGAACATTTCAGTTTCAGACTTTTTCATATATTCTTCCTGGAATAGATATTTACTAAAAAATGGAATTTTATGAAGCAAACGGGTATTTACGAGCAACTAATTACTCAATTAGTTGAACAAAACTTAGATCGTGAGTCTTTCCATGTTGGCGAACGGTCACTAGAGGCTGGTGAAGCTGCAACTTGGTTAGCGCGTTTCTTAACTCGCATCATTGAAATCGCAATGGACTCAGTGCCAAGTGGTGATACTAGAGTTCATGAACAAATAAACCTCGCAAATACTATCGTTCAGTGGCTGAGTCAGCACATTAAAGATGAAGAATTAATCAGCGACAACTTGTTAGATAGCCAAGGTAAAATCCTTACCGCTTTATTTGATAAATCGAACCCTATTGCTGCTGATTTACCTAAATACGTTGAATCAATCATGCCAATAACTGGCTTAACTCAGAGCGAATTGTTTTGTGGTAGTAATGTTGGTGTTTCGTTAGAAACCGAAATAAAAAGAGAAATTAAATCGTCTGACAAAATATATTGGCTTGTTTCATTTATAAAATGGGCTGGTATCCGAATATTCAAAAATGAATTAGAGTCTTTTACTCGTAGTGGAAAGCAGCTAAAAATAATTACTACATCTTACATGGGCGCGACAGATGCCAAAGCCGTAGAGTTTTTAGCATCATTGCCTAACACTGAAGTTAAGCTTAGCTACAACACTAACCGTGAAAGGCTTCATGCAAAGTCCTATTTATTCATGCGCAATACTGGCTTTCATACCGGTTATATTGGCTCGTCTAATTTATCTCATTCGGCTTTAACGAGTGGATTAGAGTGGAACCTAAAAATCACATCGCAAGAAATTCCACATATTATTGAAAAATCCCTCAGTACTTTTGAAACTTATTGGGAGTCACCTGATTTTGAACACTTTGATGGTGAGGTTGAAAGTCGTGAAAAATTGAGTAACGCATTACAAGAAGCAAAAGGTAGCTTCAATCCAACAACACCAAATTTCTATTTTGATATTATCCCCCATTCTCACCAACAAACAATATTGGAAAAGTTGAAGGTTGAACGTGAGTTACATGATCGGTATCGGAATTTAGTGGTTGCAGCAACAGGAACAGGTAAAACTATTATCTCAGCTTTTGATTTTTCACGTTTTTATAACGAGAACCCAGAAGCAAAGTTTTTATTCATTGCTCACCGAGAAGAAATACTAAAGCAAGCACTAGGTGCATACCGTGGCGTGTTAAAAAATAGCACTTTTGGTGAATTGTGGGTTGGTTATAACAAACCAAGTAAGTATCATCATCTATTTGCTTCTATTCAAAGTTTAAATAATCAAATTGATACATTAGCGTTAAGTGAAGATTACTTTGATTATATTGTCATTGACGAAGTTCATCATATTTCCGCGAGTAGCTACCGCTCAGTATTGAAGCACTTTAGGCCACACATACTATTGGGTTTAACTGCTACACCTGAGCGGCATGATGGTACAGATATTTTAAGTGATTTTTGTAATGTTATTGCTGCGGAAATTAGGTTACCAGAAGCGATAAATCAACGTCATCTTTCGCCATTTCAATATTTCGCAATAGATGATGATACTGACTTAACTAAAATTTCATGGTCCAAGGGACATTATGACATTGCCGAATTAACGCACCTTTATACTTATAACGATCAAAGAGTTTTGCGCATTATGCAAAGCCTTGACGAGGTTGTTACAGATATATCTCAAATGCGAGCACTAGCATTCTGTGTAAGTAAAGAACATGCAAACTTTATGGCTAAAAAATTCACGTTGAATAATATTGCTTGTAGTGTGTTAACAAGTGATAACAGTAAAGATCGTGAAATTCAGCAGCAACGACTAAGATCAAAACAAATAAATGTACTGTTTGTCGTCGATATATTTAATGAAGGTGTCGATATTCCAGAATTAGACACCTTGTTATTTTTACGTCCTACAGAAAGCTTAACTATTTTCCTGCAGCAATTGGGCCGGGGATTGCGTTTAACGAATGATAAAGAGTGTTGCACAATATTGGACTTTGTCGGTAACTCACGTCCAGAGTATGACTTTTCAAATAAATTCAGAGCCTTGGTAGGCAAAACAAATCAAGCGATAGCTAAAGAGGTTAAGCAGGGTTTTCCTCACCTTCCTTTAGGGTGTCGAATTGAGTTGCAAGAAAAAACTCAATCAATGATCCTTAAAAATATTAGCCAAGCAACACTAAATAAAAATAAGCTAACTAGCTTAATTATAAACTTCCCGCATGCTACTCATTTACCTTTAACGTTGACAAATTTTTTATACATCTATCCTAATATTACCCTTGAAGATATCTACAAAGTTAAAATTGGTAAATTTGGCGGCTGGTCAGTATTACTTGCAGCAAGTAAAGGGCAAAAAGTAGAACCAGATAACAAAGACATTTATGCAGCGTATTACCGAGCAATTAATAATAGGTTACTAAATTGCTCATCAATATCTTATTTACGTTTTATTAAAACGCTTTGTGATAACAATTTTTCAATTCCAGCAAATAATGCTAATGAAGTTATCTCAAACTCTCAGCAACTTTTTGCTTTGATGTGCCACTATGATTTTTGGGACAAAACAGGAAGTCAGGCTGGATTTACTACTTTGACAAAAAGCTTAAGAGCACTTAAAAATTCAACATTACAAAGTGAGTTAAGTGAAGCCATTTCAATCCTTATCGAACGACTAGATGTAAATGAGTTTGATATGCCGAAAGTTAGCAATACTGTCGTAGATGCCTCACCTATTAAAATGCATGTCCGATATCCGAAAGAACATATTTTGGTCGCTTTTGGTGATAGTACTTTGACAAGAAAATCATCGAGCCGAGAAGGCGTTTTGAATATAGCTGACGCGAATACTGAGCTATTGTTTGTAACCTTGAATAAATGTGAAAAGCAATTTTCTGCAACAACCATGTACCATGATTATGCGGTTAGTCCGACGTTGTTTCATTGGCAAACCCAAAATAGTGCTAAACCAAGTTCTGGCCGTGGCTTGGGTTATAGAAATCAAAAAGAAAACAATAAAACATTTATTCTATTTGTACGTGAACAAGGTAAAGATGAAAATGGTAGAACGATGGGCTTTGTTAATTTTGGGCCAGTAGATTTTGTTAAATATGAAGGCAGCCAACCGATGAATATAACGTGGAAGTTAAAACACCCCATGCCAGCATATTTGTGGCATGAGACGGCTAAGTTGGCGGTTGGTTAAAGGACGGGTATAAATCTATTTACACCCAATCTTGCAACTGTTGCATTTCTTTCAGGCGACTACTTTGTAAAATAACGGCTTCAAATAAATCATCTACTGAAGTGTTATCTGAGTTTAATCCTGGTAAGGCAATATTCGCTTCAGCAAAAAAACGTTGTTTACTATTATGTTTTTCAGTATCTAACCAAGCTTCTTGCCACCAATACTGAATTCTCTCTTTAGCCGCTTGAAGTTTGTATTCAGTTGGTAATTTATCACTTTTTTGGTTGTTCACTTGGCTATCGGTTGGTAATAAATTCCATAAGTCGTTATTAGGCCAACGAGCAAAAGGCATACTGTGATCAATATCGTACTTTTGCGTTAATGGTTTTGCCGACCACACGCATTGCATACTTTGTTGCAGTTGCAACTGTTCAAACCGATTACGAACTTCAGTGGTCGTACGTTTAGGTTCTAGCCAATTTAATGATTGATATAAAAAGTATTGTTTTTCTGGTGACGTATATGCAGCATTGCCGGTATAGCTTGCCATAGTTTTAACCCATTCACTAACTAGTACAGGTTCTATCCAGCAAGCATAGCGATTAAAAGCTAACCATGTAGATTCCGGTAAAGAAAACTCTCCCCATTGCTCAAGAGATTGCAAATCTAGAAAAAGCCTGTCTTTGGCTTTTATTGTTTTGCTGTTAACTTCAAAAACAGCTTCATCACTATTTGGTAAAGTAATAAAACGACAAGGCATGGTTTTTATATTACTTACCGCGGCAGTTATTGTTTTATGCAATGCGACTGCGTCATCACCTATGAATAAGTTACCTATGCGATAATCCGATGCCGTTCGGTGAGTTAATTTATGCCAGCCATCTGCTTTCATAAAGCCCATATTTGGTTTTTTATTCGGTGTTTGAAATAGCTGGTGAGAATCAATTAAATCTTTGTATTGATGGCACCAGTATAAAGCGACTAAGCCTACTGGTAAAATTACCCGATCACCAAAATGGGATGACTCTCTGCGCAATACAGCGCCAGGGTGACCGTCTGCAATACGAAGTAGAACTCTTAATAAGGCAAGCTTATGCGTGGCGGATTTACCATCGTTGATTGCCACATGTCGAATAAAGGGGAAGGCACCTGTGCCGTCATCAGGCATTTGCAATACAATGGTTTGCCAAGATACATGTTCACGGCCTAGCTTGTCCTGATCGCGGTTAGTTTCGAATTTAGTAAAAAGGCCAACAGCCATAGCTAAGCGCTTTAATTCATCGGCACAAACGTTGTACATTTTACGTTCTTTGCACTCTTCTTCGGTTTGCCCGTGGCGCAGCGAAATTACAATTTTGCCACCGGGTTTAAGTAAGTTGGCGAGTTTACGAATGGAGCGAGCCCGTTCGCTTGCAGGAATATGCATCCAAACTGCGCTCAGCAATATAAGATCAAAACTCACTTCTTGCTTGGTAACAACGGTTAATTCCGGTAGAGAATCTTCTAACCATTTTACATTTAAGTCATCAGTGATGTTTTGGCCGATCGCTCTCAATTCACTGGCGGGCTCGGCAGCAAAAATTTGTATCACATTTCTGTTGCCATGAGTTTTGCTTGCCAGTTCTGCTAAGTATTTAACATCGCGGCCAGAACCTGCGCCAAGATCTAAAATTCGTGCATTTGGTTTTTCTATAATTGAAGGTAAAAATTGAGACCAACTGTTATGTACCTGTTCGAACGTCGTTGAAAGGTATTGTTTTGCTAACTCTCTTACATTCTCATTATAGAATTGTGATGCCACTTATATCATCCAGTTTTTTTGATCTGTTGAACCATTAGAGTGCTTTTCTCTTAAGTATTCAATATGATTTTTATCTGTTGTGTTATTTTCTGTTAATCGACAACTTTCAATGAAAGAGATAATTTCAGTTGTGGCGCTAGTTTCAAATACCTTTTGGTCGAACCTTTTTATAAAAAATAGTGCATTTTTTAAATGCCCTACATTTTCTGGCATTTTGGTTTTTAAATCTGCGTTTTTGGTGAAAATGACTAGCGAATGAAATTTCTCATGTGGCATGTTCAAAAGTAACGCTAGTGTTTTGGTATGCTTATAGTTTTGTCTTAATGGATTTTGAAAAAAATACTTTGACCGATGAATGGTTTGTGTCCATTTAGCTTGGGCTTCTGAACCAAATATCCAGCCTTTCATATTTTTTGTTTCGATCACAAAGATACCAAAATTTGAAACTACAATATGATCAATTTGGGTGGTTCCACCATCTTCTAAAGGAAGTGTTACGTTATTAATGATTGTGTAGCTCGTCTTATCTAAATGCTTTTTTAAACCATTTTTCACATACACTTCACCACGTTTGCCTTTTATTTGCGGTAACTTCTTTTTGAAACTATTAAAGCAGACAAAGCCGACCAATATTAAAATAAACAATGACCATGAAATATTAACGTTCTGGAAAATAGGGTCAGTTTCTTTGTCGCGCACTTGTTCAAGTTTGGTTGGAACTTGAGGTGTACTTTTCTTTTTTTGATCGGGAGCAAGGATATTAGCTTGTTTAGAATCTGGTTGTTTAGTTGTGGATATAGTTGTGCTTGATTTACCTATTACCGGATTCTGACAACGAGCATCAAAATTAGCTTTAGATTTGCCATATAGGTAATTGTTTTTACCTAGTCGACGCTTGTAATCTATGACCTGTTTCTTGAGTAATAAACAAGTACCTTCTGTATATTGGCTTGTTGCCCCAGCTGGCAAGGCCATCAACATTAAACTCAAGAACATCCTTTTCATTTATACTTTTCCATTAGTTTATATATTAAATATAAGGCCGTTGATAACTTTCTACTAGATGAGCTTATGTGACATTTCACAGTCACTGCAACCAAGGGTGTAGGTCTCTTTGCGCTTTTTAACTTTTGTATTTTTGCTATGGCAGTTAAGGCAAGGGGTTTTCATTGCGGTGTTCGTTTCGCATTTATTACATTTAATAAAATAGCCATAACGACCATGCTGAGCAGTATAATCAGACGGTTCAGCACACGATTTACATTGTAGGGTAGCTTGGTTAGTTGTTTGCTGTACATTGGTTTCAGGTTTCTTTATTACAATTTTTTTGATTGTTTTTTTTGTCGATTTTTTAGGTGGTGGGCTAACACTTAGTTGAGTCATTAAAAAAGTTGTTATCGATTTTAATTCTGCACCATTAAATTCTGGTCGTGTATCAAGCGGGTTAAGCATATTCACAACACTGTATCTTAACTTCATTACTTGCTGGAGTTTATCAACTAAGAATTCGGTTTTTACAAGTTGCTTTGATACATTTCGTGGCATAGATTCGCGGTCAATTATTGCATTACTCGAAACTGCACAGACATTATCCCAACAACGGCCTCCAAATGATTGCTGCTTGATGCCCAGTAATTTACCAAGGATTTTTTCACGGTTGGCAAACAACATTTCTCTTAATAGTTTTTGTTGTAATTCTACTTGTTTAATGGGGGATGGCATACCAGACCATTTACCATTAAGGCTTCTAGTCCACTCACCTAAGTCATTAACTTTAACTTCACCTTTTATGCTTTTAGATTCGATTAAAACAAATCCGTAGGTATAAATAATAAGATGGTCTATTTGTGCTGTTTCATCGTTAAAAGAGAATTTTATGTCATTAATGACATGAACTTGTGTGTGGTCTTTAAATGCCCGTCTTAAATAAAAGGCAACATCGTGTTCTTGTTTTAGTCCTGCTTTAGCTGTTGCGGAAACAGCATTTTGGATAGCTTTATCTTTTACAATCATTTGCTACATCATCCATGAAATATACTTACTTATTCATAGAATAATAGCGTAATTATATATTTATAATAAGACCTTTATTGAAAGTAAATATAGAAAAACCACAATTACGCAGGTTGGTTAACAAATATATAACAACAAACTATTTCTTAATATTACATTTGGTTAACGGAACTTTTTCAAATAACGGGTATCATAAGTAACAGTTAACTAATTTATAGTTTTCCTCCCTGAAATGCATATTTTTGGCCTCTGTCTTTACAGAGGCTTTTTTTTGCCTGTAATTTACCGTGGTTGGCTCGTTAATGTGCTACTTAATGTTTAGAGAAGGGCAGACGGTAGAATGAAGTGATTAAGGTATTGATAAGCGCCCCCTAAACGGAGCGCTTAATAATTTGTTCATAGTTTGAAATATTGTAAAAGTTAATTGCCCTTAACTATCGTGGGGATTGTCGTGAATGGTTTTATTCCAAACTCAGGGTACACTTCACTAGGGAAGTAAATTGCACCACCTTTTGCAACCATCGATACAGTCTTGATAGCACGAAGAT
The DNA here is from genome assembly GCA_938075435.1 of uncultured Thalassotalea sp. Lineage (GTDB taxonomy): Bacteria > Pseudomonadota > Gammaproteobacteria > Enterobacterales > Alteromonadaceae > Thalassotalea_A. Next base: position 7,955 of record CALJHL010000209.1, read on the forward strand.
CAGATGTTGGGTCGCCAGGAACTAAGAAAAAGTCAGCAAGTTTACCTACTTCAATACTGCCAAGTTGCTCACCATAACCTAAATAATTGGCCATATCATACGAACCTCTACGCAATACCTCTGCGTTCGACATGCCTATTTTTTTAAATAATTCTAACTCTCGGTGTTGCGCAAAAGCGCCACCTAAATCGGTACCCGGAACTAAGAAAATTCCTTTTTTATGCATCAACGCCAGTGTTTCAATAATTTTATCAAAAGCCAATCGATAGGCGTCATCTTCTGCTTGGTCAGCTACATTTAGTAAGGCGACTTTCGCATTCCTTTGCACACCAACGGGCATATTGGCGATATAATCTTTTACGCCAATGCGAGTCTCACCATTTCTGGCGATTAGGCCAAATTCATGAATAACCATGGTGGGATCAACCGCAATATTTTTTTCGACCATGGTGTTTAAGGTCTTCTGTACTTTTTCGCTGTTAAGGTCTAAGTCGATAAAACGCTTCATGCCAGTAATACGATAAAGCGTACGGGTATCTTCATCTCTATCTAGTACCCAGCTGAGCATGGCTTGGTTAATATGAGTAATTTCGTCATAACCGGCGGCGATCATTTCATCAACCGTTGAGAACGCCGGAATATGACCGGTTACGCGCATACCGTGTTTTTTAGCTGCTTTTGCCATCGCTGGAACCCAGTCACCATTAACCGAGCTGTATATTTTGATTTGGAAATAGCCACCTTTTTCACCATACATATTTACCAGGTCAACGGCTTCTTGTTCGTTTGTCGCCATTTCACCAGTGGCATTTGAAAATTCGCTTTTGCCTTCAATAAAACCACTTTTGGTAATGCGCGGGCCGATGATTTGATGACGTTCAATTTTATCAATTAACGGGTCAAGCAATGCTATCTCATTACCCATGTCTCTTACTGAGGTTACGCCTGCCATCACATTAAGTAGGGCATCGTTATCGCTCATATGGCCATGCATTTCATATAAACCGGGGATTAATGTGCCGCCATTACCATCAATTAGAATTTCTCCTGCTTTTGGAGTATCAAGCAATGGCTCGATAGCGGTGATCTTGTCTTTCTCAATCAATACCGATTGGGCAGCTGTGAGCTGCATGTTAACCGGATCAAATATTCTGACATTGTTGATACGCACCGGCTTTTTATATTGGTGTGTTGCTTTTTTGGCTATTTTTTCAAATCGACTTGCGTTCAAGCTAGTCGCTAAATCACTCAAGATTTTACTTTGTTGTTCTAACCCTTCACGAATAACAACCGCACGTGGCGACAAATAACCAAGCATATGATGGTTTTCATCAAGGGCAATATAGCTTGGGTCGAGTTCAATGCCGTTGATTGCATAAATCGTCGCATTGACCCTAGCGTCGTTAACATCTTTAAGCGCAACTTGTTTGACCTGGGCGATTGTAAGCTCACCAGACGGTAGTGCAGATAATGAATTATTTGGCCGTTCTAGCAAGGCATTAGCGTAAATGTAAAGGGCATACGGGCTTGCGTTTTGCGCTATGTATACCGCATTGTCGTCAAATTTGGCGTTGCCGCTTTCAGCTGTACTCTGCCAATTAGCCATATTGTCTTGCAAGCTAAACTGCTCGTCAACTTCATTGCCAAAAACCGTTTTGCCGGTAATACGCCAATCAATGGGTAAACCGGAATCAGATAACCTTAAAATTTCTTGGCTGCTTGAACCACGGCCGTTATTACTATAGGAATAGTCAATAGTGATGTTTTGGGCATTACGATTCACTTCCATTCCACCGACATCGGTACCACCTAATATTAATCTAAATTTTTCTTGATTAGCTAGGGCAACTTTTTTGGTGTTTTCTGGCTCATCCTGTTGAGCACACCCTAAAGTGGCCATCAGCACTACGGCACTAATAATTGCTTGGATGGCTTTCATCGGTATTTGAATTTGCATGGCGATGCCTTTTATTATTCTAGCTTTGAGAATACGAAGAATAGCCACTATAAATGGACTATGCAACTGAATGGCGAGTTAATTTTCGGCTGTTTAGCGCGATATGCTGCTATTACGCTTTTGATGTCTGGCTCACTATCAAAAATGAATTTCAATTGATTTAATAAATTGAAAGCGCCGTTACTTTTATTGGAAGATAGCCATTACATGTTGTCCCTGCGGCGATAATAACCACAATAAGCCAGCTGTATTAGCAATAACGGTAAACCAAAATACAATTCTAAATTCACGCTTTTGAGTTTTATGGCGCAGCAGTTGTTGTGCTATTGCCGCGCCAGGCCAGCCGCCGATAAGTGAAAACAGGTGCAATGTGTTTTCGGGTATACGCGATACCCTACGTTGCGCTTTTGATTTATCAGAAGCGTATGCTAGAAAAGCGCCGGCACTGATAGCCAAATAACCGAATAACAACGCTTGATGGAGATGGCCAAAAAAGTATGCTGTGGTTATCATAGCTAAAAATAACACAGATAAATAAATAGAGAACTTGCTGGCTTTTTTTGCGGCTTTCTTCTTTAACTTTTCACCCGTAAAGGTTGCATCGCTGGCGCAGTAGCGGCCATCTTTATTTTTTACTTTTGCAAAGGTAATAACATCGTTAATTTGTGGAACTCGGTTTCTATTCGATAGGGCGGTTTTATGAATAAAAATATGCTCACCACCGCCGTTTGGGGCAATAAAGCCAAAGGCTTTATCAGAGTCCCAATTAATTAACTTTCCTTTTAATCTCACTTTTACAATTCCCTTGTCTTTTTTTACTGGTAAATATTTTGGTTAATAATAACAATAAAGCCAACTAAGCTTCTATAAGTTATCAACTATTTAACGGACAAAATGTACATATGGTCCATACTAAATTTATAAAATATTAATTGGAACAGATACCATGCTACTCGCAATAGCCCTTATCTTAGTTTGTATTCTTGGCTACCTCGCGCAATCTATAGGCTTGTGTATGGTGCGCGGCGTTAACGAATGGAAAAATGGTAAACCAGAGTTTCTGTTAGCCATTTTATTTAGCGGGGTTTTCGCGTGGGTTGCGGCCTTGTATGCCGCTTATTTTGATTTACCTAGCCAATTTAAAACCTACCAAGCCAATATTTGGTTTGTAGTTGGTGGCATTGTTTTTGGTTTAGGCACTGCTTTTAATAAAGGCTGTGGCGTTTCTACATTAAGTAAGCTGTCGCGTGGTGATTCAAGAATGATCTTCACTATTTTGGGGTGGTTAATTGGCTGGTCTATTCTTGCTTTATGGGCACCGGCTACCAATCATACTGAATTACTTTTACCAAAAAATATTACTTTAGGGGCGTTAATCGCCTTATCCATTGCCTTATTTATCTGGGCTTTTATGGGGAATGCGGTTAGGCAAAAACTTTGGCTGACAATAATGGCTATCGGGCTTATTGCTGGTTTTGTTTTTCTGTTCGACGCCAAGTGGCCGCCATCGGGACTGCTGTATAAAATTAGCCATGCCATTGCCCATGACAACCAGGCTTTATGGCCACCTTTAGAAAGTTACTTGTTATTTTTGTCATTGCTAATCGGTATGTTCAGTGCAGCTTGGTACAGCAAAAAATTTGAATTGCTAAAGTGTCATTGGCAACAATGGTTGTTACATATTATGGCGGGGAGTTTGATGGGCATTGGCGCGTCGTTAGCGCTCGGTGGTAATGACTCGCAATTGTTATTGGCTTTACCTACATTTTCACCCGCAGGGGTTGTGGCGGTTATGGGGATGATAGTCGGTATACGCTTGGGATTATATTTACAAAGTAAATTTAAGTGAGTTAGCTCGTTCATAGATACAAACTATTTCTTAATATTACATTTGGTTAACGGTATTTTTTTAAGAACGCTGTACTATTAAACACAGATAACTTTTCATAGTTTTCCCCCTTGATACATATTTTTGGCCTCTCACCTTGAGAGGCTTTTTTTTTGCTCACGGAAAAGTTCTGTTTTGCCTTAAAAGAGAGATTCCAGATCAAGTCTGGAATGACGGTGGGCGTTCGTTGGAATGACGGCGGGCGTTCGTTGGAATGACGGTGAGCGTTCGTTGGAATGACGGTGGGCGTGCAGGGTATAACAAGAATTAAATGATGGTGGGTTGTGTTTATTTATGGCGGCTGATAAATCATTAAAATTCAATATTTGAATATTAGTCAAGCTAGTCGTAAATAGGTATTAACCGATTGTTGCAAAATATCTACTAGCTCTTCGTCCATGTATTGGTATTCATCTGGAATATCCAGCACTTGAATATCTTTATAATCTAGTAATTTCCTGAACTCAGCTTTAAGTCGGCTTTTATGCTTTTCTTCCATCACAAAAATGGTATCAGCCCATTGCAGGTCTGTTGCATTTACGGTTTTTCTTGCTCTTGGACTAGTACCGGCAGATCTCACCTTTAACTCGGGGTGTTTCTTAAATATTTGCTCGCCCGTTGGGCTACGCCATTTATTTCGACTACATATAAAAAGGATGTTTTTCAATTTTCTTCCTTGAAATACATGCCTCCAACAGAATGCTGATTGCATGTATTTCAGCTAAGGATAACGATAACGCGTTATTTTTCTTCTAATTTTTTACTGAGTTTACTTCGCCAATAGCCTTGTTCGCCAAGAATTTTCCAGGCCCATTTTATCCAGCTTAAAAAGGCTAAACTCAGCCAAATTACCCAAGCCAACATGATCCCTTTATAGAATATTGTTGAAATACTCAATACCGATACTTGCGGTAACAAGCCACTCGTTTTATCTGAAAACCATTGTAGATGATTGCCAAATGAATAGTTGCCTTCGACTCCCATGCTAGGTGAACTCAACAAACTTATTGGTACAACTGAAAGTAGAGAGATAATTGCCACAATTGATAAGGCATATAATAAGAATTGTGAGGTGTTATAGGTTAATCGTGCCATTTCTTTTGGACGATAGTTACTGGCAGTTATCGCCGCAAACCAAACCGCAATTATCATCAATATCCCCCAATTACTTAAACTTAAACCAAAGGCCAAGACAATCCAATTTAGGGTGTTCAAGGGTGAGAACTTCACTCTTGATACTAATAAGGCCAATAAAATGAAAGCGAATAACTCTCCCCAGTAAAGTACGGCGGGTCCAAGTAGAGGTCCTTTGGACCATAATATCCAACGCTGCTGACTTAAATTAATTATGCTAGTGATATTACTCACTGGTGCATTTAAATTTATTTCAGGAGAAGACAATAAAAGTTGCTCAGAAACACTCGCTCGCATCAGTATTTTCACATTATGCTTTCCAGGCAGCACCGGAATGGCCAGTTTTCCTTGTTCGATTTGAAGATTAATCAGCTTGCCATCAGCTCTGATTTCTTTTAGCTGATGACTTATCGGAAGATCAATGACATGTTCACCGCCACGGGTACTTCGATAGTCAAAAGATAAATTTAATTTTGACGTACGTGTGCCTTGCTCAAGGGTGTAATTAACGGAGTCAATCGCCAAAACATGACCCTTAACCGCGTTAGGTCGGCTAATGGTTATATCTAAACTTTCACCGGGGTATGGATAGAACGAATAAGTAAAATAATCGTCTTTATCTTGTTGATCCAAAATAACCGGTAATCCGGCAAGTTTGGCATGCCATGCTGGGCTAACAATTACCCGCCAATGTTCAATTAATGGCTGTTCAGGTTTGGCGTGAAATTTCAGTACTTGTTGTCGGTCAATTGTAGAGCTCCACATAAAGACTCGTTCGCCAGCAGGTATTGTGACTTCCACTTGCTCGTTTTCGACCAGAATATCAGCGCTGGTAATGTTCTCACCGGTTAAGGTAGGAATTCTTATATTAATTGAACCACTACTTGGCGCTATACGCTCAACTTTGGTACGAATTGTCCAAAGCTGATCGACAGACAGCTCTCTTGTCACTTTAACAAACGGTTGAGTATTATAGCGAGTAGATGCCTGGGTATTACCATTTTGCTTTTTCATTGTCGCTAAAAACTCTAAAGCATTTCCGCTTAGGCTATTTGCTTGGCTGCCAACAACTTCCCATTCATCGGTATTTACTATTTTTACATGCTTTGGCTTATCTTTAAATTCAAGTTGGAATACATCAACAGGGGCTACTTGTCCCAGTAACACAACCTCGGATATGCCTTTGGCAACAGGAATATATATCCAACCTTTATTTTTTAATAAACTCCCAATTTGTTTGTCGTTTATTGATAGCCTTTCTGGTCGCCAGAACTCAGATCTCGGTATCGCCAAGGCGGTATCAGCATTCGCATGAACAGCCATAACCAAGGTTAATGATTTCGCATCGGTACTTACTTGTAAGCTATTAATAGCCACACAATCTGGCGCACACTGTGGCGCTTCAGTCACTCTGGTTTTTAATTCCTCTAACAAAAACTTATCGGGAAAATCTGCGGCGTCGGCATTAGGTGAAAAGCTAGGAATTAACATAAATAATGCCAATACGCTTGCGGCTGCCTTAGGCTGAAATTTACTATAGGCGTGGCTAATTACATCTTTTAATACAATATATAACCATAACAGCGCCAACAATACGCCCAGGATTTTAATTACCCGATAGGTGGTTTTCGATAAAACAATTACATCGAACTCTTGCTGTTTAGCAACGGGGCTATTCCAGGTCACTTGATAACTATGCCATTGCCAATTAGGAATACCAGAGCCGGCTTGCATTAACGCATCAGCCTGATAACGCTCCATCATTAAGTCAACGGCTTTGATTCTACTGCCGGTAACTTCAATTCTTTCTACCTCCTGCAGAGCCTGATCAGAACTTTCTCTTTTATGGCTAGCAACGACGTCTGCCTGAATACTTTCTTGGGTTAGCGAGCGATCACTAAAACTCGCTACTGATGATTCTCTTGATTCCAGTTGAGGGTAAATAACAGTACGCAATTGCACTGCCGAAAATAGCAATATTGTGCCTATCGCCAAGGCAACACTCATTACCCAATACGCTTTGACTATCGATTTAATTGCATCAAATGGCTGATGTTTTTTTATCGCTAGGGCGAATAATAAGTTAACAATTGCCACCACTGGAGCGCCGCTTTCTTGATAAATAACTAACAGCATTAACGCCGTAGCAATACCCGCGGTAATATTAAGCAATCGACTCGCCATCAAAGACGTTAACAAGACGATAAAGCTTGCCCAAATTGACCAACTTGCCCACCAACTATTTGACACTCGGTCGGCACCGAATACCGCAAATAATTTATTACCTGGGGGCAGATTTAGCACCAAAGAGACACGTTCAAAGTCGCTATCCCAACCGGTAACTGGTAATTGTTGTCCGGCATTTATCACCCCTCGCGCTTGAATATTTACTTGCGGGTAACGATTTTCAATTCCTCGCTCGTCTTGCTCTTTGGTAGTGATTAATACCGAACCATCTTGGTCTTCTGCGGACTCTAATAGATACGGTGATTTCATACTCAAACGCCAATCATTTATCATTGTGCCATTGATCTCATCGTTAAAGGTGTATGATGAATTATCAAATGAAAGCCATAAGGTACGATTCAAACTTAATTGATTTTCTAAATGTAAGGGTTTACCTCTATGTTGAATGTTATATCTTAGCGAGTCATTGGTATTGACTAAATAGCTGGGTAACTCGTACCAAGACGCAGGCATATCCGCTTGACTACTATCGACCATCTTGGCGCCGTCAATCCTACCCAAACGTAAATTTTCATGGCCTGCAAAAACCCAAATTTCTTCCTTTGGCCAAGAATGAGATTGTTCCGGCCTTTTCCAAGACAATAAAGTGGGTTGCGCATAAGCATGAATTTTTATTTCCCAACTTCCGGGTTTTAATTTAGCGTGTAGGATGCCGTCGCCATCTAAAAAAGAGGAAACGTCTGATTCAATGCCAATTAATTCGAAACCAGCGGGTAACAGTTTTCCTAATTTTACTTCTCTCATTTTACCCGACACATAAATGCTAATGAAAGTCTCAAGCTTAATGTATTCCCCGTCGGCAATACGACGAGCAACCGTTATGTCCAGTGAATCTTGTTTTTCATGGCTAGGTTCAAATTCTTGTAGCCATAAATCATTATTTTCTATCTTCGGGAATGCAATAGCTTGATTATTAATGGTCATTTTAACAAAGGCATATTGCTCAGGAATAGCAATGCTTTCTGGGATTTTTGGCCATTCAAATTTGCCTTCTAGCAAATATGAACCTTTGCCTAATTCAATGACAGGCCTACCTTTGTGATTGAACACGGGGAAATCTTTTTTATTAACGGTGACTATTAGCGGCCAGTTGTTTTCATTCCCCGGTAAAGGAATAATGCTTTTAGTTAATACTTGCCAAGATTGTTTAAATGTCGCTGAACTGTCTTTTACATCTAGTTCTAGCGTACTCGGCCATGCACAAAGATGATTTCGCGCCTCTGCATACTTGGAGTTGTTAATAAAGGGGCATGATAATTTTTCGTTACCTTTCAATACCCATGGCACCCATGGTGTTAAAGGGTCAGGTATGGCGTCTTTGGCAAAAAGTGAAAACGAGATCAAAAATAATACGCATGAAAAAATGCCGACAGTCATTTTAGGTTTTTTCACTCTTAACTCCTTGTGATTTTTTCTTTTAGTTAGCCCTAAGGTAGGAGAGAAAGCAAATATTTTCAATTGAATAAAATCAATAAGTCATTTTAAGAGGTTAGCTTAAATTTGTAAGGAATTCTTGTTTTGATATATAAAACATTAGGTTACGTTGGGTTACGTTGGGTTAGGTAGTTGGTTTTTCCCGGCTAGAAGCTACAAAAGTGATGATCAGGGTGTTTCGTTAATGTTCTAGTTCAGCAATCACTCAGCACCGGCTGTTAATTGTGGGTACTTTAACTTTATAGAGAATATTGATAACTCAATAAAGCACATAAATGCAGAAAACCGTTAAATTTGAGTTTGCAATTTTATTCATAACAAACTATTTTTTAATATTACGTTGGTTAACGGAACTTTTTCAGATAACCGGTATCATAACTAACAGTTAACTTATTTAAAGTTTTCCTCCCTGAAATGCATATTTTTGGCCTCTGTCTTTACAGAGGCTTTTTTTTGCTCAAGGAAGAGAGATTTCATAGCAAGTCTGGAGGGCGGTGGGCATGCAATGCGTGACGATAACCAGACGCTTACCTTGTATTTTTAATAAAAAGTTATCTGCCATTATGTTAAATTCGGCACACATATTTTAATTAATTCACCATTTTTTAAAATTACGGAAACCCCTATGAAAAAACTGATTTTGTTATTAACTCTCTCAACATTAAGTACGTCTTTGCTAGCAGAAGAGTCAAGTTGGCTCGACACCGCGAAAAGCTTTTTTGCTGAAGATGAGGTTAAAGAGCAAAGCGTTGCCGCCGACGCTGCTTCGTCGTTACTCAGTACTGACGGCTTAGTTGGCATGCTAACTAGCTCGTTAGATGTTAACGATGACCAAGCATCTGGTGGCATGGGGGCTATTTTTAATTACGTTAAAGACAACGTTTCAATGGAACAATTTGGCCAACTTAGCGAGTCATTACCTGGGGTTGATGGTTTAATTAGTCAAATGCCAGATACCACTAACCTTGATTCAAAATCTAGCGAAGGCTTTGGTGGTTTATTAGAGCAAGCATCACAATACAGTGGCTCATTAAAATCTGTGAATGATGTAAAAAAACAATTTGAAGCGTTAGGTTTAACGCCAGAAATGATTAATAGCTTTGTTACTACTGCGCAAAGTTATTTAGACACAGAGCAAGGCCAACAAGCAATAACTGATGGTTTAGGTAAGTTACTGGGTTAATTGCCGTTTAAGGCTAAATAACGAGCACACGTTTAACTAGGGTTTAGCCTCGTTTGTATGCACTTTGCGGTACATTATTTTTGCAATTTCGGTTCAGCAAAAGTAAAAATAATGTTTAGTTACAATTTGCTATTTACATCGTATTGACATCCCATTTACTTGTTCGAAGGGGCATGCTAATTTTAATTGGCAAAATACAATAACAACCTTTTAAGAATAAAATGGATATTTAATGATGAATTTAAAATTAACCGCACTGGCAACAACTTTCCTATTAACACCCTTAACCGTAGTAGCCGAACCTACTGAGCCATTAAGTAATGTTTACCTAGGAGCCTTTGTCGGCCAAGCGTCCTTTGATGCATCTGGCAGTGATTTTGATGGTTTAAGTGTTGACGATTCAGATACCGCCTTCAAATTTCTTGCTGGCTACCAGTTTAATGACT
>CALJHL010000210.1 GCA_938075435.1 uncultured Thalassotalea sp.
ACACCTTCAACATTCTCTAAACGCCATTGCATGGTATCGATAGTATCTAAAACATCATGATATACACAAGAATCTTGATAGGTTTCCACCACCACCGACATATAATCGACACTGATGGCGTACTTGTCGGTAATTAAAAAAGTGTCCAGATTGTAACGGGAATCTTCATGTAACGACGGTGCCCCCGCTTGTAATTCACCAATTTTAAGGTTTTGCCCTTGAATTGAACCCCAGACAAACAATATGGCGGTAATGGCTAAGATAATCGTTGCCGCTTTAGTGGATGTGACAATTTCAGCTTTACGCCATAACAAACGATTAAATAGTTTATGGTCAGCATTATCACTAATATTCTTTTCTTCAGCTTGATCAAAGCGCACAAATGACACTAAAATTGGCAGCAATACCAAGTTGGTGAAGATAATCAAACCAACACCAAGGGAAGCGGCTATGGCTAATTCACGAATAATGCCAATGTCTATGGTGAGCAGAGTTAAAAAGCCAATAGTATCTGATAATAAGGCAATGCCGCCCGGCACTAACAAGCGGCGGAAACTTAACTGGGCGGCTTGTTTAGGGTTATTACCTTTAGCGACTTCTTTCGAAATAGAATTAATCATTTGTACACCATGACTAACGCCAATGGCAAACACCAAAAATGGTACCAATATTGACATAGGGTCTAAACCAAAGCCCAATTGATTTAATAATCCCAATTGCCAGATAACGGCCACTAAAGAACACAAAATTGGTAATAAGGTTAAGGTCACCGAATTACAGAATAAATACACCATCACCGCGGTAATTAATATCGCAATGGCAAAGAAGGTCACAACACCTTTCGCGCCATCCGCAATATCGCCAACCATTTTTGCAAAACCAATAATATGTATACTGGTAGTATCATTTTCAAATTTAGTGCGGATTTCATCTTCAAGTTGTTTAGCAAGCTTTAAAGTATCGAGCTTTTGACCAGTTTGCGGATCATTTTCCATTAGTGAGGTTTTCACCATCGCACAACTGTAGTCATCAGCGACAATACTGCCAACAATCCCAGCTTTTTCTATATTGCCTTTAACAATCGCTAAACCTTCAGGGGTTGGCTGAAAATCGGCAGGAATAACCGGTCCCCCGGCAAATCCATCTTCAACCACTTCGACAAACCGAGTCGATGGTGAATAAAGTGAATTAACTAGGATCCGATTCACTCCAGGAATAAAAAACAATTGGTCATGAACGCCCTTCAGGCTAGTAAAGAAGTCGGCATTAAAAATGTCACCGTCTTTATTACACACCGAAATAAGGACGTTATTGGCACCGCCAAAATCATTTTGGTGTTTTAAATAGGTTTTCATGTAACTGTGTTGCAACGGAATATTTTTTTCAAACGATGCATCCAGCTTTATATACATAGCTTGCGCTAGTAAGAAACCGGTAACAAATAAGAAAAGGCCCAGAACTGAAAAACGAAAGCGAAATATATTACGTTCAATGTGATTAAAAAATTTGCTTGCTTTCATTATTTAATATCCACTACTTTAATGCCGACTTCCGAGGCAACAATAAATTTATTATTAAACCAAACTCCTGCCATTAGCGCTTTTCCATCTTTTTCGGTTTGTTTACTAAATTTACGGCCATCATTACTAAGCAGTAATACGCCCGAATTAGCAAGTACTGCGACTTTGCCCTGCTCGCTAATGACAATATCATTTAATAATGCCTTAGTATTACTGGCGATCTTTTGCCATTGTTCACCTGCCGTTGCACTAAAGAATATATTACCTCGTAGCCCAGCCACTAATAACTCATTATTAGCAAGGCGTTGAATATCAAAAAATGAGCCCATATAAATTTCATCAAGTTTGTTCCAGCTAGCACCGAAATCATCACTACTGGCTAACAAGCCTAATTCACCAACAAGAAACACTTTATTATCGACCAGTGCGAGTCGATTAAAATGCGGTAAAATGCTGGCTATTTCTTCCTTATAAAGTTGTTCATCTTCCACTTTTATCTCTTCAAGGTAGAAACGATCATCTTCATTCAATAACTCTAAATGATGTTCTTGTTGCCAGCTTTTACCACCATTACGGCTGCGATAGACTGAACCATAGGCACCGATTGCCATCCCGTGTAAGGGGTCGAAAAAAAGCACATCAAATAACGGTCGTTGTTTTTCTGGTTGGTAATTTTGTATTTGCCAGCTTTCGCCACCATCCTGGGTATTCAAAATAAGCGAATCGTGGCCTACAGCCCAACCTAATTGCTCATTATAAAAATAGACTTTATTCAAGGTTGAATTACTTGGATTGGATTTTTGCTGCCAGTTTTCACCATCCAAAGAAAGTAAAATATGACCACGTTCGCCAACAACAATCAGCTTTTGGTTATTCACTTTGACAATATCAAGCAGTAATGACTTCGCGGCTAAAGGTTGTATTTCTGCCGGTGTAGGATTAGCACTGGCGTTTGCAGCTAAAGAGAAGGCTGAACAGAGAATGATGTTTTTACAGATCCGGAGCATAAAAATCCACATAGAATAATTAAGTTAAAAATTGTTTAAAACTAAAAACGGTTGGCATTGCCAACCGTTTTGTTTACAGTTGAGCTTATCTTCGACCTTGTCGACGCAAGGCTGAGGAAGTAAAGTCTCTGTCTTGGTGTTTAGAAGCAAAGTCATACATTTTGTGTTCATTATCTAACCCTATGGCTAAATAACGACGAGATTGTAAGTCATGATATACCTCTAGTGTAGACCATTGTGTCGGAACCTCGTAATAGTTAATCGCATGCGCTTGTGCGACACGATATAGCTCATCACGGTTGTCATACATATCGGTAACCGATACTTGCCAACTGTCTTCGTCAATATAGAAAGTACGCTTTTTATAGACATGACTGGTGCCAGATTTTAATTGAGCTTCAACCACCCACACTCGATGCTTCTCATAACGAACTAGATCTGGATTAATATGACCGGCTTGCAGAATTTGATCATATTTAACACTATCACTGTGTAAGCGATAATCGTTATAAGGGATCAATAACTCTTGTTTGCCTTTTAATTCCCAGGTGTAACGATCAGGAGCACCGTTAAACATGTCAAAATCATCTGTAGTACGTAAGCCATCAGAAGCTGTACCTGGTGCATCATATGCTACGTTCGGTGCGCGTCGAACTCGACGTTGTCCGGTATTGTAGGTCCATGCTTGACGAGGAGTTTTAATTTGGTCCATAGTTTCGTGCACCAGTAAAGCCGTCCCGGCTAATCGCGCTGGCTCAGAGACTTGCTGCTTAAATTTGAATAGAATATTCGACCGTTCAAGATCTTCAGGTTTAGCACCTTTAACCCCATACGGTAAAATTAAACCTTCATTAAAACCAATGTAAGTAAAGCTACCCGATTGAGTTGGCGCAGCTTGGCCACCTTCACGGGTTAGACTCTCACCACGATAGCGTAAACTATGATTCCAAATAACTTCTAAACCATTGGCCGGAATTGGAAAAGGGATCCCCACTGCAGCTTGTTTGATACCATTACCTTCACGAATTAACTCAGTACGAGTCGAGTTATTAAGGGTTTCATCATAAACATGCTGTGGATAGGAGGCACTGCGACGAGTTTGATAAACATTCATTTTGAATGTATCAGGGTAAGTGGTAAACAACTTTTGTTGTCCTAAACTTAAGTACTCTTTGTATTGCTCATAATTACTGGCGGTTACTGTATATTGAACTTTGTCACCCGGAAATGGATCTGGGTGATGATCTCCAAGTGTATAACCGGCAGGAGCGGCAGTAATACCACCAGTCCATGCTGGAATTGAGCCATCGGCATTGGCCGCAGCTTCAGCGCCCATAGGCGTTAATTCTTTGCCTAACTTTGCCGACTCTTCAAGACTAACTTTTGCAACCGCAGCTGCTGAAGTTAGGGCTAATGAAATAGCTAATGAAATTGCTGTAATAGTTTTCATCTGTTCTAACCTCTAAATTGAATACTTGATATTAAATGACACATAGTCACGATCTTCAGTGGTATTCGTAGTTCCGACACCATCAAAAAATGCGCTATAGGTTATATCTGCGGACCAGGTGCTTTGATAGTCAAAGCCGACACCTAAAGCGAGGGATTTTTTGTCCTCAACGAACATAAATAACGGATCCGGAGTAATACCGTTGACATCATGTGCAAAAACCACCCGAGGAGAAACATTAACCCCCATAAATACATCGTTATAATCTAATTTTGCCAATGCTCTATAGCCCCAAGAAAATGCGGTAGGGAAAGGATTGCTTTCGGTGCCGCCTTGCACGAGTAATAACAAGGGTTCATCTTCTAAGGAAGTACCTGATCGAGCCCCACCAGGACCATTTAAACGCAATACATCTTGGCCTGGCATATCGCGAATATCTACACCACCGACTTCTATTAAGCCGGTCATTTGACTAGCGCCAAACGATGGTCCAAATAAATGGGTCAGAGTAAATTGTGCTTGTAACGTATCTGATAAAATATAACCTTGAGCATTCTCACCAGGTCCAAAACTTGGCATTTGTGAAAGGCCAAGGCCAAGTTGATCTGTAACCGCGGCAAATAACAGTTCAACGTCATCAATTTGCAGAGGCTCATCTTGACGATAACTCATTTCACCAGCAACCGACGTTAAGCCAACAGTCGTATTAAAACTTAATCCATACAAAGTAATGTCTTCAGGATAAATAAACTTAGCTTCAGCAAATGCACCTAAGTCCAAAATATTATCTTCGCTAATGCCCTCACTGACGATCATGCCTATATCAGCTCCTACAGAACCGGGGGTGAAATCAGCGGTTTTACCGGAAATAACTGGGCGACGAGAATGATAATTTATGTAATACAAACTAACTTCGGTATCGTTTAGTTCTGGGAACAAATAAGCAAAACGAATACCGTATTGGCCACCG
>CALJHL010000211.1 GCA_938075435.1 uncultured Thalassotalea sp.
ACCTCCGGCTTCTCCGGCGTCAATATCATAGGCTAATACTGGAACGCTGCCTTCTTCGCCGTCATAAACCCACAGCTCGTTGCCGTCAACGCCATCGTCGGCAGTAAAGTAAAGAAGATCATTAAAAATAATAAAGTTGTCCGGGTTACCGCTCTTCCAGCCAGGATAAATTTCCATTAACAGGGTTGCAGTACTGCCATCATAAACCCAGAACTCGCGACCATTATCACCTGATGCTACGGCACTAAAATAAAGTTTTCCTTTATATTCAGTGAAGCCTTTCGGCTCGCCGTAACTGTATTGACTGCCTGGGTATAAATCTTGAACCATGACAGCTTCATCAGTTACGCTATCATAAGCCCATAATTCATGACCGTTAACACCATTATTGGCCGAGAAAATTAACTTGCCATCAAAGACGATAAAGTTGGTTGCGGAACTATTACCTTCGCCTTCGTTGATATCAGCAACTAACGAAGTTTCATTGGTGCTGCTATCTAGCATCCATAATTCTATGCCATTAACACCATCGGTTGCTGAAAAATAGATGTTACCATTATATAATGTGTAACTATCTGTGTAGCTCGAACCAGTTGGGTTAATTTGATGGGTAAGGGTTGCTTTATCGGTAGCTTTATCAAAAGACCATAATTGAATACCATTAGCATCTTGGGCTGTAAAATACAATTTGCCATTAAGTTCGAAGAAGTCTCTCGGGTTAGAGCCTTTAGCACTATCTGGGTTTTGGTTGATATCAAAAACCGAAATATCTAAGTTTGCTGTGACTGGCCTAGTTTCTTCTGCATTAACGGATGAAATTGTCGCTATTGTAACCAAAGGCAATAACGCTAGCCCTACAGCCATACTAAGTTTACTTTTACTTTTTTTCAAGTTCATCTAATATTCCTACCTGTTAATTATATTAAAGACTTAAGCCTTTATTAAAGACTGAAACCTTTTTTTTATTTTATTTCTCGACTTAAGCAACCTACTCCCCAAACCAGAAAAAAACAAATAAAAAACCAATAAAAAACCTCGTATTTACATTACCAATTAATTAACCAACAAAACAACAAGTTATAAGAAATCAAAAGACAAATAGAGGTATAATAGATACTCAATAGAGACTCAATAGAGGTGCAACAGAGGCACAATAGAGGCAAGATAGAGGTAAAAAAACTATTTCTAGGCTAGATGTCTTAAAAAAAGCCAACAAAGTAGCATTTTTTCTGCAGCTTGCAGTTCTTTTATAATTTAAGTTGCTCAAAATATAAACAAAAAGTAAATGCTTTTTTATAAATAAGTAGCAAGTTAGCCTTACCATGATACAGGTCATTTTATAATTATAATGCCTGTTCAGTTAAAATATCTAAATGCCGGTTTGTGCAATGGTCATACGAATTGCAGTAAGCAATCCTAAGCATTTTAAAAATGGACGAGAAGCATCCGCCTGCCTTTACGCCAGTTCAACATAGCAGCGGTGGCAAAGAAAAGACTGGGGCAATTTCTAAAATTAATGGTAACAAAAAGCTCGTAGCGTGATTTTTTAAGGCATTTTAGCTTTTGTATCTCAATTATAAAAAAGAGAATGTAGCACCCAGAAAGAAGTTTGCTAAAAAGCATTAATTAGTCGACGAGGTAAAAAGCTCGCAGCAATAGCGTTGGCAATAAAACTATCCGCACAGTCTATGCAATGCTTAAAAATAACGAAGAATATAAGCCGCAAATACTTACGGCTTAACAAGAGTATGTCATTAAGATCGTCAACAAACAGGTAAGACCGACCTTCAAAATACTGTTAGGCACAAAGGCTAATAAAGCCGCTTCCTAGAAAAGTCATGAGGGTGCGAAAACATCAGTGGCCAGAGGTATCTCCTCAAATAAAGCCCGTATATAAGTCAGCATCTAACTTGGTTTGTAATTTCTTTTTGACAATACGTGGGAGTATAAATACCTAGACCCATATCTCCCCGCTATTATGGAATCTCAGCGTCTTCAGGATACACCGCTACAATATCGGACTCTCTATCGGTGACTAAGGTGATGGCAATACGGTTACCATCCAGTAAGCTAAAACTTTTATTTGACTTAACTTCATAGCGGTTAAAGGCAATTAACTGTTTAGTTTCTGTTGTGGCAAAGTCGTAATACATTAACTTATCGTTTTTCTCGTCACGTTCAATATAATAAATACCGCTGTCATTTACCTCCCAGTTTACTAAGTCTCCCAAATTTGGTGAATCAATAATTTTTTGCTCGCTGAAGTCTGCATTGACCTGATAAATACCTGGCTTATCCTGTTTTGATATATAAACTTGGCCACTTGAAGTTTGCTGGGCAAAATAGCCCTCTTGATTAGTTAACTGTGTCATAGTTTTATCGGCCAAGCTGTAACGCCATATATCCATATTGCCACTTCGGTTTGATGACATCAACAGATACTGGCCATCAACACTCCAATAGATATGCTCATATTCAAAATTATCATGAGTAATTTCCGTTAGTTCCTTATTGTAGTAATTGTAAATATATACGTCCTGATAATTATTTTCATTATTACTAAGGAAAGCAATAAGAGGTTGCCGTTGCGACATACTGAAACTACCATCGATACTTTTATCAACGTCAATTATGTTGGCTTTACTGCCATCGAGGTTAACCAGCCAAACGTTAAATCTATTATTGCGGGATGATAAAAAGGCCATTTTATTGCTGTAGGAAGAATAGCTAGGATGCATATCTCGGCCAGTGGAGCGATATTTGGTGAGCGGAATTTGAGGTGCATTTAAGTCATAGATGGCAATATATTCTGCGGGTGCAAATTTGGCGTAGATAAAGGCATTTTCCTGACCTGGTATAGTGGAAACATTAAACGGTGATGGTTCATTATAAAATACTCTAACTTTACCAGTATTAATATCTAACCGATAGACTGATGTTATATTATTGCTAATTGAGCCAAACAAAATACCCTGATCATCTAGTGTCCAACTGAGTCCATACACAGGTAAGTTTTGATCAATAATTTGTTTGGTATTACCATTAAGATCACTATGGTAAATTTCCGAACGAGATAAAATTTTGCGAACAAAGACAAACTCCTGTTGATTATTAGCCCAGCTCACTTGGTCGTCAATAACACCTGCTTGAGGATTCGTTAACTGTTTTATTGCTCCGTTTTTAATATTATAGGCGTACAGTGCGGTACTGTTATTACTCGAATTCTTATCCGGGTATACTAGCAAATCAGCACTTTTAGACCAGCTTAAAGAACGGTGAGTACCGAGTCCAGTGTACATACAATTGTTGACGAAAGTGTCTTGGTAGTTGGATAGATTTTTTATATATACTTTACATTGTGAACCTTGCTCTATGCGCATAAAGGCGATTGATTTGCCATCCGGTGACCATTCTGGGCTGAATTCACTGTGCTCGCTCATACTAACAAGCTCAAGTTCAGCTTTTTTGTTAAGTAGGTCAAGAATGTAAATTTTGACTTTCTGCCCTGGCTGCTGCCAGACAAAAGCTAGCTTTTCACCATTTGGAGAAATAACCGGCTGATCTTCAACCCCGGTAAAATGAGTTAACAGCTTTGGGGACTTAAAATTAAGTGATTTTTCTGCAAATGGTTCTGAATTCTTAAAATAGATCACTAAGGTAGCGATGAGTAGAGCGACAAAGAGAGCGATGCCTAATATTGCCTGCCAGTGTATTTTTTTACCGACCTCTTTCTCAGGCTCGGTTATATCGACATTGAGTAGCAATCGATAACCAAGTTTAGGTAAAGTTTTTATCGGTTCAGGGTTATCATCGTCAGCAAGAATTAAACGTAATTTCCAAATTGCGGTATTAAGAGCTGGGGTGCCCACTTCTGTGTGGCCGTTCCAGATTTTATCAATCAACTCTTCTCGATTAACAGCCCCACCTTTGGCATTAATAAGCATAAGTAATACTTCAAATACCTTGAAGCTAAGCTGATGAGTTTTTTCATTCGCAGTCATAGTCATGCTTTGGGGAACAACAAGCCATTTACCTAGCTTAAATCTTCTAGTGTCACTTCTGCTGATAGTTTTATTGGACATTATCTTTTTGTCATATCTTTGGGTTACCTCTAACAAGGTTAATCTAACAATAAACCGCCATCAAAACAATAAACAGTTACCAAAGCAATAAACCATTTTACAAAAATCATGAAATTAATTAACTTTAACCGAAATTGCCTAGTCGAAAACGTAAATACGATTTCATTTTAACTTGATTTTATTGAATAATTTTTTACAATCAGCCGGAATATGCAGCAGGAAAACAACGCGTATTTATTAATGATACTCGAAAGTATTAATCAGTAGTTAAAGCCGCGTGTAATTGAGTTGTCGTATTAGCATTGTGCATCATTATCATTACTTCCCAACACCTGAACAGCAACCGAAACCAGAAAACTTACCTAGCTTTTCGTTCCTCGTTCCTCGTTCCTTTTTATCGTGTGGCCAGATAAAACCGTTAGTGCATCCATGCACGTCATTCCACCATGCTTTTGGGTGGAACCTCCTCCAGCGTATTGTGCATCATTATCGTAAGCGCGCAACTAAGCAGTGCGCTTACGTTAAAGCGAAACACAAGGGAAGAGTTAGAAAGATCATTAGCGCCTGTTTTAACGCCAGAGAGCGTGCTTTGCACTGATGGTAATGTATCGTATCAAACCATCGTTAAAAACCTCCCGTTTGAGCTTGACCATAAGCGACTAATAGCCCTTGATAATCAGCGAGTCATTGATGGCATTTATCATATCCAAACACTTAACAATTGGATGATGCGGTGGAAACAGTGGCTTAGACAATTTAATGGTGTTGCTCTATAAGCTCTTTATCTTGTCTTGCTTGTTCAATCGAGTAATTTTTTGAATGCCTAACATGTCTGAAGATACGAGTAACCGCAGTTTCAAAGATCTTTGATGCTGTACTTTTGGGGCATTTTAATTCTGCTGCAATAGATGATATTGCAGCTCCATTTAAAATCCTCGTTATCAAAAAATGACGATCTTCATTAGTTAACTTCATAAATTTAACTCTGAATCTATACTTTTAATTCTTTCAAGGTGTTTTTCAGGAGCCATTTGATTAGATAAAAATCCAACAAAAACAACATCATTTTCTCTCTTTAAACAATAGAAAACATGCTTGCCATCTTGAAATCTATAACCATCCCTAGAAACCTCATCAATGGACAATCCCAGATTTGGATTATTGGCTAAAGCTTGCATTCTTTTTCGCAAGATCTCTTTATATTTTAACCATTGTGGATTTCCCCACTTTTTGATTGTGTACTTGCGAATAGACTCTAAATCTTTTCTTGCATGACCTCTAAGTAAGAATGGAGTATTCTTCATTAATCATACTTTCCAGAATCTAACTCATCCAAAAAGTCATTCCCGTCCATAAGATCATCTTCATCAATATTTTCAAAGCGTGATCGAACAAGCTCCATTTTCAATTCTTCAAAACGGTTGTATTCTTCACTGGAGACAATCACTGCGACAGGGTTGCCGTTCTTTTTAATTTCAATAGGTTCCGATTGAACTTTCAAAAGCATCTTACCGAAATTAGTTTTTGCTTCGTTTGCATTTAGTGTAAGCATCTCAAGACCCTCATCTTGATTACACACACATTAATACAATCGACCAAAACAGTCAAATCGAACGATTTTTTCGTTTTTAACGTTACCAAAATTGGGAGGTGTTATATCCAATAACAACACAGAAATGGAACAGCGCCATAAAAAAGGCATCAAGCTATACTTATTATCAAATAAAAATATTAATCCTACGTTTTAAAAGACTGGACTTCCCAGGCAAAGCTTAACAAGCAAGGAGCAATATCATGGCCAATATACGTATACGCCCAAACAATTCCATTCAATACGACATCAGCACTTATGGTGCACGCTTTCGTGAAACATCAGGCATGCAAGCAACCCCTGTTAACCTAAAAAAAGCCAATGTTATCCTTAAACAAATGAACGCCAAAATTGCCCTTGGCAGCTTTGACTATCGTGAGTTTTTCCCACGCAGCAAAACATGCAAAGTATTTGAAGAATTAAAACGTAATAAGTTTCCACATTTAATGGCACCGTTTTTCGACACCTACGCCAATAAGTGGATGGAACTTAACAAACACCAGTGGAAGAGTTCATACATTAAGGGTAACGAAACCAAACTTAAGTTATATCTATTACCTTATTTTGCCAATACGCCCATCAATGAAATCACCTTAGCGTCGGTTCAGGCCTTTCGCAGTGAGTTATGTGAGCTAATTAACGAGGATGGCAGCAAGCGTTTAAGCAATAAACGCATTAACTTAATTTTGGTGCCGTTAGTGTCAATGCTCCACTCAGGCTCTGACGAGTATGACTTCCCTTACCCATTAGAAAAATTAAAAGCGCTAAGAGAAGAAAAGCCCGATCCAAACCCGCTAACCCAAAACGAAGTGTCACGTTTTTTAGCGTGCGTTCCCGCCTTTTGGCATGACTATTACCTGATCCGCTTTTATACCGGTATGCGTAGCTGTGAGGTCGCAGGATTAGCACCAGAGCATATCGACTTTGACCAGCGCATCATCAAAGTTCGCCGCAATTTTGTTAATGGTGAATTTACCACAGTTAAAACCGCAAAATCACGCCGCGACATTCATATGACAAAACCAGTACTTGCAGCCCTACAGCGCGCAACAGCAATCTTAAGCGATAACGCGACCATTATCTTTGCCAATGAAAAAGGCAAACCAATCGATACCCGTTATGTGTCTAAATACGTGTGGTACCCAACGTTAGCAAAAGCAGGCTTAGCGCCTCGTCGACCTTATCAAACACGCCATACCTCAGCGGTGTTGCATTTAGCCGCACATGAAAACCCATTATTTGTTTCACAATTACTGGGCCATTCAGGCACCAAGATGTTGTACGAAGTATACGCCCCATACGTTCATAATGCCGCGCGTAGTGATGGTAGTGCATTTGAAGCAATGATGAGGTCGCCTAACAACACAATAACAAAACATCAATAGCTGATCAGGCAAGTTAATCTTGAACTAAATTTATAGATTACTGCAGAACAACTTAACATGAGTATCAAAATACCACTTTATTAATTTAGAAAATTTGCTAAACTAACCATAATGGTTACACGAAGTAAGTATGCCAAAGTACAATCTAGTCGATGTAAAAGCTGCTGCTCAATCGTTAAAAATCACTTACCGAGGAAGACGAGTACAAATAGATTCAGCTAATTTGGGGTATGAATTACAGGACGTCGCTAATTGTATTATAAATTTATCGGAAAATGATTTTACAAAGACTCACGTCAGAGACTATGGACCCGATGATGATGAATACATATGTACCTTTCAAAAAGACAGTAATAGCTGTTTAGACCGCTTGTACGTCAAGTTTTGTCTGGTAAACGATCAAC
>CALJHL010000212.1 GCA_938075435.1 uncultured Thalassotalea sp.
CATATTTTGCTGTAATTTTTACATCCACAAGAACCTGTAGTAGGACAATGCATTTGGCCACCTAATTGGAGGTGTTATAATGCACCTCATAAATAACTAGGTGATAAGTAGAGTTGTTGGGATTTTATAATGTTTCCTTTGAAAGGCTAACTCTTGGAATTGTTGCCATACATATTGCGCAGCTTATTTTGTATCCTCTGCGTTTCGCAATCAAACAAAAGCAGCGTCTGGTATGGGCTGCTTAACAAGGCTTTAGTCATAAAGGAGTTTACTTGAACATTTCTGAGTTGCATAACAATGAGCTTTTAGTTGCAAAATCTTTATTAGAGAATCCTGGACTTGCTGCAAAAATAACTAATGTTATAGGTTCACCCATTGAAAAAGGATTAAATTTACTTCCTAATAATTGGAGTAAAAATATAGCCACAGTTACCGAGAAATCTCTACTTAAGGCATCTGATGCTGCAATATTTACTATGAAAGATATCCCTGGAGAAGAGTCGTCTAATACTTGGCATAAATTAGGTGCTGCTGTTAGTGGTGGCGTCGGTGGTTTCTTTGGGTTAGCGGCGATAGCTATTGAACTGCCTATTTCAACATCAATAATGTTGCGTTCTATAGCTGATATAGCTCGCAGTGAAGGTGAGTCGATAACAATACCCGCAACTCAAATGGCTTGTTTAGAGGTATTTGCATTTGGGGGACCAAGTGATTTAGATGATGGAAGTGAGTCTGGATATTTTGCCATTAGAGCTGCGCTAGCAAAGTCAGTTTCTGAAGCAGCTGAGCATATTATAAGAAAAGGCATTACCGATGAAGCGGCTCCTATTTTAATTAAACTTATTGCTAAAATTGCTGAAAAATTTGGTGTGCAAGTTACTCAAAAAGCCGCAGCACAAGCAATTCCTGCTATAGGCGCAGCTGGTGGTGCAATAATAAATACTTTATTTATCGATCACTTTCAAGACATGGCCAAAGGTCATTTTATTATTAGAAAACTAGAACGTTTATATGGATATGATATAGTAAAAAACGCTTATGATTCATTACCTAATAAAGGTTAACAAGGCTTAAATAGAAAATTACAGTTGGTCATCTTCGCGTCTTATTGCGGTGTTTTGTATAAGGAACTCAGTTGAGAGTATTAATAATAATTCTGACAGCATTCTTCTCTTTATTTGCAGCAATTGGTATCGGTGCTTTTATAATGGGTAAAATACCTTTTTACTCATTAATTATTGCAATAGCATATTTATCTGTAGCTGCTGCTTTAAATAAAAAAGGTGGTATTGTAACTAGAATTATTTCGTATATTGTTTCAGGAGTATTTATGGTTTGTGGCCTACTGTTTCTTGCTCTTATTGTTTCTACATTCTTTAATAATGCATATGATTATTTAACTCCTACTGTTCTTGCAATATTTGGCGTGGTTGGCATTTCAACGTTCATATGTCTTAGAAAATTAGCGGTGTAATTCTTGTCATCTACAAATAATAAGTAATAATGATGCTGGCAGGGCTCGTGTCTCACAAATTTTAGCCAATATCACTCGCCTCTTAGTGGGCGTATATGCAAAAGGAAGTCACATATGAAATATTTTTCAATTCTTGCAATCGTCATTATTTCCGGTTGTTCATCTCAAAGCTTTTCTGATGGCGTAACGGACCAAATTTTAGAACGTGTAACAGGAAAGGATTTTTCCAGAAATGAAGCACAATGTCCGCGTATTAAAAGCAATTGCTCTGGCGGCAATTATGAAGAATGGATTTTAGAAAATGGAGAAACAGGTTGTGCTTGTAATTAATTGCAGCTTAACTTGGCATGAGGCGTTTCGAGATTTACGGTGTATATAATTAAATTAAGGTGATTAATATGAATGGAACTGAAATCGTAACACAAGGTAGTCAATATGCTTTAGGATTAGGGACTCTAGCTTTAATAAATGCCGGTTTAGCTCAAAGTAAAAATAGAAGTGGATTACTTTGGTTTTTTATTTCTTTACCTTTAGGTCCTATAGCAACATTTTTTCTCGTTGCTATGGAAAAAAAACAGCAGTTGAGTCACAATAAAAACTGTTAACAAGGCATTAAAATGGGCTTGAAAAAGTTGGCTATATCACTCCGTTCACATTTTAACCAAGTATTATTTACCTCTTAGTAGGGCGGTAAAGTTTATAAGTCATCATGGCAAATCGGTAGGAATAAAGAAAACCGATGATAGAACTAAAATTCAAGAGCCTAAATTTAAAAGATTATCAGCAAAATATTATAAATATGAAAAAAATATTGATGCCGCTGCCCAGTTAGGGGGTTGATCCAACAGAAGTCGCCATTCCATTGACTTTGCTATCTAAAGCTGGCTTTGAAATTGTGTTTGCTACTCCTCAAGGCAAAAAAGCATTACCCGATATAAGAATGCTGAACGGCAATGGTTTAGGCGTTTTTAAAGGGGTTTTGCAAGCAAGAAAAGATGCGATTGATGCCGGTATTGAAATGCAAACAAGTCAATCGTTCGGTGATCCCTTAAAATACAATGACATTTATGTAGATAGCTTTGACGCGCTTTTGTTACCAGGAGGTCATGACAAAGGAGTTAAAGAATATTTGGAGTCAGAAGTACTACAAGGTATTGTTGTTGTTGTTGATTTTTTTACTGCGTAAAAGCCAGTAGGGGCCATTTGTCATGGTGTGGTTTTAGCTGCAAGAAGTATTACCCCAGAATCTAAAAGGTCAGTTATTCATGACTACAAAACCACTTCGCTTTTGAATTTTCAAGAATTATTGGCTTATAATTTAACTCGATTATGGTTAAATGATTATTATCTTACTTACCCTAAAATTACAGTTGAAAACGAAGTTAAGTCAGTTTTATCAAGTCAGGATAACTTTATAAAAGGTCCATCGCCACTTTTAAGGGACAGTAAGAATAAATTAGCAAGAGGCTTTTTTGTAAAAGACAGAAACTATTTGTCGGCAAGGTGGCCGGGTGACGTATATAATTTTTCATTTGAGTTTATCAATATGGTTAACAGCAACTAACCAACGCCGCAAAACTCTACTGCAGTACTTGAGCGCTAAGTCTATATTGTCTACAATAGCGTACTTTTTTTTTAATTCAGGTCACTATTATGAATGACACTAAATCATTACCAGATCTACCGGATCGTCTTTCGGGTAATCCTCGTAGCCCTCACCATGTAAAAGAAATTTTTGAGCACAACATTGGTATTCGAGTAAACGGCAAGGAGCGTTCCGATGTTGAGGAATATTGCATCAGCGAAGGCTGGGTAAAAATACCTTCTCCTAAAGCGTTGGATCGTCGAGGACAACCGCTTATGATGACACTTAAAGGAACAGTTGAAGCCTTTTATAATTAATAGGCGTTAATGAAAACTGCCGCAGATTTGCGGACCTTGAGCTTGGTGTTGAATTACTGCAAGCCCAACATTAGCAATCACCTCTATCGTTAGATTATGTCTAACTTAGAGGTGACCCATCTTTAAGAAACAATCCTAAGCTTATACTGAGAATTCTGTAAAAAGCGATGCCATCGGTTTGGCCGTATACATTTTAAATAAGTATACGCAAAGCGATAAAACTTAGCTAACAAGCAGCGACAGAAAAACTGGCTTTTGCTTATATGGACTCCTCGTCGTATATTGTTAGTCAACCAATCATTGCCCATTTTAGGGCGTTATAACTACTTCACAAGAAAACTATTATGGAAGCTATGGGTATTATAGGATTTATTTTTGGGCTTGCTGGTTTATCTTATGCCACTACTGCAAAACGTGATATTGCCGAATTAAAACAGGAGTTTGAAGACTTTAAAGCATCGATAGAGTCTCCTGATAAATAGAAAAATTCATTGGAATAAACTGGTTTTACTGCAATATAGACAATATGTAGTTATCACAAGTTAATCATCAAAGAAAAAGAACAGGTGACTGTTTTCGTACCTCAACATTTTAGCCAACTATATTGTTGCCCAGACACAGGGCGTTAGCTACCTAGGAGAACCAGTATCAAATTTTCAGTACTAATTACTTTGCTTTTTTCATCATTATCCTTCGCCGGAGGCGTTTACGATACATTTCCAGACCGAATTAATGCTAGTGAAAAATATGTGTTTTATTCACATGGTTTTATTGTTGAAGGCACTAATCCTACCCCTAACAATGAAAGGTGGGGAGTTTATGAGTTCCCAGCGATAAAAGCATCATTGTCTGACAGTGAATATAATTTGATTGCTTACCATCGAGCTAAAGGGACAGAGCCTTTTGCGCATGCTAAATTGTTAGCTGATGATGTTAGAAAATTATTAAAAAATGGCGTCATTGCTAACAATATCACTATTATGGGATTCTCTCGAGGCGCTTTTATTACTAGCATTGCTTCTCACTATTTGGCAGAAACCCCAGTTAATACCGTTCTTCTTGCTGGATGTGGTCGTATTATTTCGAGCAAGTATTCTGCTATTCAAGCTAATGGTGATCTGTTGTCAGTATATGAAAAATCTGACGGCGCCAGCACCTGTAAAAAACTTAAAGATAGAAGTGCAAATCTTAAGTCATTTGAAGAGATTTCTATTTCTACCGGTAAAGAACATGGTGCTTTTTATCGACCAATTCCGCAATGGATTGTTCCCGTTAAGCGTTGGATAAAAGAAAAAAGTAGCTAGCAAGTTATTTTGTAATATTAAATACAGCTAGCGGAGTTGATTAAAATAAAGATTAACCACCATCCATACTTTTCATCGCTGGTCTTAAGCATCCGGCTTATTGTTTAACAAAAAAGTAAAAGATGTCCCTTTGCCAAAAGTACTCTCCACATGAATTTCGGTGTTAAGTATTTCTAATAGTTTCTTCGTAATTGCTAAGCCTAAGCCGGTATGTTTTTGTTTATCTTGCATGGCGTTACTGGCGCGGTAGCGAGGATCAAAAATATAAGGCAGTTCTTCGGCTTTAACACCATTACCGTTATCACTTATTTTTAGCTGACACTGGTTGTTCTTTAATTGAGTAATTTCAAGTTCTATCTCTCCATTTGCTGGTGTATGACGAATTGAATTTTCAATTAAATTGCTTAATACTCGCTCTAGTTTAGAAATATCACTATTCACTTGAATCAGTGAACGTTCTGGCTTAATAGTAATCTTTAGCTGTTTTTCTCGGATCTGTAAGCTAAATTTTGCAACCACGTCGTGTAGAATTTCAGCTAAGTTAAAGGTTTCTAAATGAACCGATACTTGTCCACCTTCTAAATGTGCTAATTCAAATAATTGATCAATTAGGCCTTTTAATTGATAAGCATTTTTTAATGCGATTTCGATAAATTTTTCTCGTTGCTGTTCGCTAAGGGTATCTTTATTTAATGATAATGTTTCAATATAGCCTTGAAGTGAAGATAAAGGCGTTCGCAGGTCATGAGAAATGTCAGCCAATAACTCTCGCCGCTTTGAATCACTTTTTTGTAACAAGGAAAATTGCTCATTAATTTGATCAATCAATTGTAAAAAGGCATAGCCTAATTGGTGTACTTCATTAGAGCTATTTGCCATCCATGGCGTTAACTTGACTTTACTTTTGTCGAAATCTACTTGTTTTAACGCTTGAATATCTAGATTTAAACGCCTTAGAGGTCGAGTAAAATAGGCAAATATTGCCAGTAATAAAACAAAAAGAAAAATAATTGTTCCCATTACCAATACCACCGATATTTCGGTTTGGTTATTCGACTTTAAGCGGCTAAAAGCTGACTCATAACGTTCACTGGCAACAATGACATATAAATAGCCCTGCAAAACATTACCATTGAACACAGGCGCAGTAGTAAAGATTTTTTTGCGGGTTAAATGTTGAGGGTCATCGCCGTAAACCGGCAACGTTGCTTGATTTTGGGTAAGCTGAATAAGCGGTGTTAAGTTAACATTTTGTCTTTTGATTAACGAGGGAGCAATAGAGTGGGTGATAATTTTCCCTTGTGGGTCGAGAAAGTAAAATTCAAACGATGGCCCCAAAACCATCAGGGTATGAAACAGATTGCTTAACGCTGTGTTGTCGTAAACACCTTGTTGCAGTAAAGGATTGTCGCGCGCTAAACTCGCAGCTAAAGAAAGGTGTAAACGTTGTTTTGACTCGTAACGCGTTTTTTGCTCTAACTGTACCACCCAAAAATAAAATACGATGAAAATAACAATAAAAACTAGCAATAAAGACAGTGAAAGTCTTTGATAAAGAGAGAGTTTCATACGGCAACACCTTGCTTACTGAATTTATAACCAACCCCCCAAACGGTTTGCACAATTTCTGGTTTAGTAGGATTTTTCTCTATTTTATTACGTAGTCGGTTAATATGGGAGTTAACGGTGTGTTCATAACCACTATGATGATATCCCCAAACACTACTGAGCAGTTGCTCACGAGAAAAGACTTGTTCTGGATGAGACGCTAAATAAAAAAGCAGATCAAATTCAGTTGATGTTAGGTCAAGCTCTTTACCGGCAAGGAGTGTGCGATGAGTAAGGTTATCAA
>CALJHL010000213.1 GCA_938075435.1 uncultured Thalassotalea sp.
TACCAAATATCAGCAACAATTTTTCAGCAACGACTTGCCCTAGATAACCTTGTTCGCCACATTACAATTAACTCGCCCTTAGTCTTACTTTCAAGTTTAAACCTTAAACTATTAGCGTACCGTTTGTTTTGGTTGCCAAATTTTCCCGTACGGGTAAATAACCAAGTTGAATGTTCAACTTGTACTTTTAACGCGAATCGAAAGGAGATCGAACATGCTTGAATTAACAACAAAACAACTTAAACAAGTTACCGGTGGTAGCGGCACAGGATACGACCTACCACCAGCGCCAACACTAGATACATCCCCGTTTAACGATGATGTTGCTAAATCTAGAATTATGCGCGGCATTAATTAAAGATTTGCCAATAATGGCAAAAAACCAAGGTTGAATTATTCAACCTTTAAAATTAACGCGAATCGAAAGGAGATCGAAAATGCGTGAATTAACTTTAAATGAAGTAGAAAATGTGAGTGGTGGTGAATTTTCATCAATTGAATTTGAAGCCGCGGTTCTTGGAGGAGCTATAGGAGGCGGTCTTGCGGCATCAATTATTCCTGGAGCAGGGACTATGACAGGTGCATTCACTGGAGCAGTTTTAGCAGGTATTGTTTATCTAAGCTGTGAAATATATACAGAATATGCTGAATAAATAATCACTATTTAGTCTGCAAAAATAAGGGGTTATCATGATACGTTATACATACATAGTAATAGCTGTTATTGCAATCATTGTAGGTGTATTAGCTTCAAAAGTTGGTTTTTTACAATTAATAACTATCGCCGCATTTTGTGGAGTAGTGGGAGCTTTTATTTTAAAAATCTTAAGTGAAAAAAATAATTAATTGGTTAATTATTCCTAGGATTGAACAATTTAAATGATTGAAAAATATCCTCTTAAATGGGCAATACTTTTATGCACTCTGAAATTATTGCTCATTTATTTCAGATAATATTTTGAACAGCTACACCACAGACTTTTTATCCATTTGCCTAATAATTGCCTGTATAGCGATGTTTAAAAAGCGGCAGCTAGTGGGCTAATTAATAATATTAGGCAGTGTGCTTTTTATTTTATTAGTATGAAAGGCGGAAAATAACAATAAAAATTAAACCACAGACTAAACCCAGCCGCTCAAATGCCATCCAGGCAGACAAAATTCACAATCAACAAAATACCAACACACCATTAACAATGCCGGTTTCAACAAAACATCCTTTTTTCACCAAAAATTCTACAATGTCTTACGAAACATAACTTAACCATACAAAACAACTAATTAGCTAAAGAAAACAAGATAAAACTGAAAATCAATTCCGCCTCTGTAAATTTTAGAAACAATTATTACGTTTTGATAACGGTTATTTTTCAACCGAAATGGTAAAAATTAACCACAGTTTGTTAACGAGAAATAATGATGCAAAAAGAAATCTTAGAAATACGTCTTAATTTGTTAGCCGATAAATTAATTGAAGGACATAGCAGCGCAACCGAAAATCTTGAGTTTAAAAAATTGTATAGCCTATTACGCCAGCCAGATGAACTTAGTGAAACTCAATATTAATAATGACTAAAGGCGGGGAATGTATTATGCAGCAACAAAGATTATTACAATTAACGCAGAAGTTAAGACTTAAAATAAACACCACTGCGGAATACTTAGAATACCTAAAATTAAATGCGGTGTTACAACAGCAGAAACAGCTGCATTAGCAACACCAAGTCGAGGAAAATTAAGCGCTCGCTAATTTTCCTAATCGCAGATTAACACTCACTACACTAGCGGCTACAAATAACTGCGGCACCTAGTATTGATTAGTTAAATTTCGTGAACTAAATACTGCTCAGGTAACTCTAGCTCAAATTTGGCTTTATTGTCAGCAATAGTAAATAACCAATTATCTTGCACTTTATTAGCACGGCTAATATCTTCAAAATCGTGATAAGCATTCCAGTCGTAACCAATATTAGCAACACCTGACTTCTCAGTTAAGTTTAAATCAGTTACTTCAAATGTATCCATTAACACGGCCGCACGATCGTCATACTGTTGAGACACTCTCGCCATACGCTCATGAAATTCAATTTTGTTTAACAATAACTTTTCACTAATAACCCGAGACATGGTTTGCGCACAATTTTGATCATGACCTTGTAAACATAGCTCGACTTGAATTTTATTTTGCACCGTTAATACTCCAATTCACTTAAAATAAGGTTAATTGCTAACCTAAATCAGGCAAATTTTAACAGAGTTTCAATAATAAATGAAAGCCACTATGTAACATTCCATAGTTACAGACAAAAAATAGTGCATCCAGAGTATATTTTTAACAAGCTAACATCTAGAAAAGGTCTGTTTTCTTAAAAAATCCTATTTTTAAGTTAACATCAACCACAAAGCATAGAGATATCAGCAAGATAATTGCTCAGTAATTTTATACCTAAACGTTCTAAAAATTCATCGTTTGCCCGCTATGCTTAAGGCTTAAGGTTATATTTAGTTGTTATAACGGAACGATAAGACATTAAAGGAGCAAACAAAAATGAAACCGATATTAGCGACTCTAGTTGTGATGCTTACGGGGTTTATTTGTATCATAAACACCAGTGCGTTTGCCGCTGAATCGAATATTATCTTTAAAGCCGCTGATAACCAACCAGCAACCAAGCTATGTTTTGCAGCAGTAACTGATAACCTATCCAAAACGAAGCAGTTAATGGGCCGTGTCGCCAAACTACATGGTATAACAAGCAATATCACAATGGGAAATCAGGTGCGCCTTGCAACCAAGACCATTAGTTGCAATGACATGAATCTAGTCGACTTTACCGCTAAATATAATGCCCAATCAACTTTCGATTTTATTAACGCAAGAGCCCCATTGGGATATCGTATTGATGTTGACCAAGTAAAAATAATAGATTTAGCGCAAGCGAATAAGGAAATGATAATTATGCTGACCAGTAATTAATAGCTTAAAATTTTTGCGATCTATCGCGTAAATAACAAAGCTTAGTAATTTAATGTTAACGGATAAAGTAGGAGGTATTTTGTTTTATATGTTTTTCTGTAGTTGTTTTTATGGTAGTTTTCATAGTTATAGAGCGGTACTTACCGCTCTTTTTTTGTTAAAAATTTAGCCAACAAAACGCTCTGCAACACCAGCAATATACGATATAATCCCGACAACATGAATAAACAGTTACCTGGCCCAGAGCAGTTAACTGATTTTAGAATTTAACTTATTTACCAGTACGGACAAACCATGACAAACAAAGCAACCCTTGGATTAATTGATCCTAAAAGCCCAAGTAATATCGGCGGCATTCTGCGAGCTAGCGGCTGTTATCAGGTTGATACGGTATTTTATAGTGGCCAACGCTTTAATAAAGTTAAAAAATTTCATACCGACACGCAAAAGTCGGCTCTGCATATTCCCTTACTACCAACCGACTCACTATTAAGTTCGGTGCCAACCGGCGCTAAAATTGTTTGTATTGATTTGGTTGAAGGTGCCGTCGCCTTACCTGAGTATACTCACCCGGAAAATGCCTATTATATTTTTGGCCCAGAGGATGGCACCATCAGCCAAGAAATTATTGATAACGCCGACGACATTGTTTACATCCCAACCATAGGCTGTATGAACTTAGCGGCCACCGTTAATGTGGTACTTTACGACCGTTTAGCAAAATCGAGTAATCGAGTTGGCGGCGATGATTTAATTCGCGCCAGCCGCGACACTAACAACCGCGCTAAAGTAAAAGCGGTAGAGGCTTAACGAATACCTTCGCTAACATAAGGGTTGCTGGCTCGTTCTTTACCAAAGGTGCTCATTGGCCCGTGGCCTGGAATAAACCGAACGTCATCACCTAACGGCCAAAGATTGGTTTTTATGGCATTAATTAAGGTGTGTTGATCGCCCTTAGGAAAATCCGTTCGGCCAATTGAGCCCCTAAATAAGACATCACCCACCTGCGCCAATTTACTGGCGCGATGAAAAAATACAATGTGGCCAGGCGTATGCCCTGGGCAAAAATACACTTCTAAGGTTTCATTACCCACAGTTACCGTATCGCCCTGTTCTAACCAACGAGAAGTGGTAAATTTACGCGCCTTGGGAAAACCAAACTGCTTAATTTGCAAATCCCACATGTCGAGCCAAAACTGATCGTCTTTATGTGGCCCTTCAATGGGAATATCCAATTTATCGGCAATATCTTGAGTACCGCCGGCATGATCAACATGGGCATGGGTCAGTAGTAACTTAGTTAGCGTTATCCCTTGTTCGGCAACTGCTGCAAGTAACTTGTCAACGTCACCGCCGGGGTCAACAATTGTGCCCTGCATGGTTTCGTCGCACCAAAAAATTGTTGCATTTTGTTGAAATTGGGTTACCGGAATAATTTTATATTGCAACATAACTGCGAGTTTCGATAAAAGAATAATGGCTTATAATAAACATTTTAGGCACTTGGTTCCAGTGACAATTAGCGTTAAAGCTAAAGTAACGGCTAAGCTTACAGCGAGCGATTTGCATTTTTGTCGCACACTTTTCTATTTTCTTAGCCACGATTGTAAAACAAAGCCCTGTTGAACTTGAAAGTTAAGCGGCCCCTAGGTAAGCTCAGAGCTGAATAATAATTATAAAAAAGATATTTATGGTAAAGGTAAGAGATTCGTTTCATTCACGTATTGGTTTTGTGCTCGCAGCAGCCGGCGCCGCCATTGGTTTAGGTAACATTTGGGGCTTTCCAACTCAAGCCGCCAACAATGGTGGTGGCGCCTTTGTATTGGTGTACTTTATTGTAACCGTATTACTGGCATTACCTGCCCTTTATGCTGAAATGTACATAGGTAACCAAGCCCAAAAAAATCCGGTTGGCGCTTTAGAAGACGCCTGCAGTAATGTGTCGCGAAAATTGGGTAAATACGCCGGTTTATTTGGTTTATTGGGCGCTATATTAATGCTCAGCTTTTACACCATAGTGGCCGGTTGGATGCTAGCCCATGCAATTTCACCATTAATGGAACTGCTAGGGTTTAACAGCGCCGCGCAATGGTTAGCTGAATCGAGTTTAAGCCGCAACTTAACCTTCACCCCAATTTTTATA
>CALJHL010000214.1 GCA_938075435.1 uncultured Thalassotalea sp.
CTTCGGCAACGGTATCATGCTCTCCTAATGGGTCATTAACATAACCGGGGATAACATCGAACTCTGCATGTTGTGGCATAACTTGCTGCAATAATGGGTCATTGATATCACCCAGGTGCATTTTTTTGATAAAAGGCCGAGGTACTCGAACCGGGAACAATTTTCTTGCTGAAAAATGCTGTTGATAACTTTGTGGGTCAATTTTTACTAAAGATAATAGCTCTTTTGGATCGGTTACAACATCGGCGAGTTCTTTTTGCCAAGGTTTTTGCCAAGAACAGTGCAATTCTTCTTCAATCTGGGTTATTATTTGCGCCATTAATTAATATCTGCTTACTTATCGCATATAGAGCATTCTAATACATAAGTGCACATGAATACATAAGAGAACAATATGGCTAACTTTAGCACTAACGAATTCAAAAACGGTCTTAAATTAATGATCGATGGCGAACCGTGTAACATTTTAGATAATGAAACTGTAAAACCAGGTAAGGGCCAAGCGTTTAACCGCATTAAAATCAGAAAGTTAATC
The DNA here is from genome assembly GCA_938075435.1 of uncultured Thalassotalea sp. Classification (GTDB taxonomy): domain Bacteria; phylum Pseudomonadota; class Gammaproteobacteria; order Enterobacterales; family Alteromonadaceae; genus Thalassotalea_A. The sequence goes on from CALJHL010000214.1 coordinate 536, forward strand.
TCTGGCAAAGTCATCGAAAAAACCTACAAATCTGGTGAATCAGTTGAAGGTGCAGACGTAATGGAAACCGATCTCGCTTATCTTTATAATGATGGTGAATTTTGGCATTTCATGAATAATGATACTTTTGAACAAATTGGCGCCGATGAAAAAGCGGTTGGCGATAATGTTAAATGGCTTAAAGAAGGTGATTTATGTGTAATCACTCTTTGGAATGGCAGCCCAATAATTGTAACACCGCCAAATTTTGTCGAACTTGAAGTTACCGAAACCGATCCTGGTTTAAAAGGAGACACTGCCGGAACAGGTGGTAAACCGGCAACATTAAATACCGGGGCAGTAGTTCGAGTACCTCTTTTTATTCAAATTGGTGAAATTGTTAAAGTTGATACCAGAACCGGTGAGTACGTTTCACGCGCCTCTAAATAAAAATTTATTAGTACAAGATCAAGGGAGCAGAAAACTCCCTTGTTAATTCAGGGATGAATTAACTTAGGATTGCAATGGAAGGTTTAAATTCTGATCTGCAAAAATTTAAGTAGAGAATCAATGAGTTGGCAACCAAGTGCAAGTATAGAAAACCTAAAAATTAGAGCCAAAACACTCACTACCATTAGAAATTTTTTTGCCCAGCGCAACGTGCTTGAGGTTGATACTCAGGCGATGTCTAGTGCTACCGTTACCGACTTACACTTAGTAAGCTTTACTACTGAATTTATGAGCGCCGGTGCAAATGCCAGTAGCAGCAATACCCTTTACTTACAAACTTCGCCGGAATATGCGATGAAACGATTATTGGCAGCGGGTAGTGGTTGTATTTATCAAATTTGTAAAGCCTTTCGCAATGAAGAATCCGGACGTTACCATAACCCTGAATTTACCATTCTTGAGTGGTATCGATTAGGTTACGATCATTTTGATTTAATGGCTGAAGTATCGATGTTGATGGAAGAACTGTTCAGTTGTAAACCCGCCGAGCAAAAAACATATCAGCATGCTTTTATTGACCATGTCGGTCTTGATCCATTGCAATGTACATTACAAGACTTAAAGCAGGCTGTTTTAGATCACAAATTAAATGCTGATTGGGCGCAGTGCGAAAACAATTTAGATACATTGTTACAATATCTATTTGTTGAATTAGTTGAGACAAATATTGGTCAAACTGTACCATGCATGATTTATAATTTTCCTGCGAGCCAAGCGTCTTTAGCAAAAATAAGTGCCACCGACGGGCGAGTTGCTGAGCGGTTTGAACTTTACTTTAAGGGACTGGAGCTGGCTAATGGCTTTCACGAACTTACCGACGCAGATGAGCAAAGGCAGCGTTTTAAGGATGATAATAACCTAAGAGTTGCCAATCATTTAATGGCTAAACCGATCGATCAACATTTAATATCAGCGTTAGAATCTGGATTACCAGCTTGCTCAGGTGTCGCTTTAGGGATTGACCGATTATTAATGTTAGCTGTACAAGCCAACAATATTGACGAAGTAATTGCCTTCCCTGTTAACCGAGCTTAACAAAAAATAAATGTTATAGTATATCACATGTGATATTATCACCTTTTATTTACTTTTCGAATTTAGAGTGCGTTAACGATGTTAGATAGGCTTGGTATTACAGCAACTTCAATTTGTGCATTACATTGTATTTTGCTACCGGTATTATTGCCGATTTTATCTTTGTTTGGCTTAGAGTTCCTTGCCACCCATGAATCAGAGCATATGTTCTTGTTTGCGACCTTAATTCTCGGGTCATGGGCTTTATTTGCCGGTTTTAAAAAATATCACCGAAAAATTTATCCATTTTTTTTATTGTTTCTTGGTGGTTTTATCTATTGGCACAAACACAGTGTTAATGAATCTTTAGAGCCAATAATGATTATTACTGGCGCCTCGTTATTAGTTGCGGCCCATTTAGTCAATTTGAAATTATGTAATAACTGTAGAACTTGTGAAGATCACGGTTGTTCTACCGAAGTTTAACGTTTTTTCATCTCCGCTTGGCAGTCTCCATTATAAGTTCAAATGACTGCCAAAGTTAGATAATCGCCTACTATCTGACAATTTCTGTCGTTATTCTTGTAACTCTTTTAATTTCCTCGTTAAAGTATTTCGGCCCCAACCCAACTTTTTAGCCGCTTCTTGTTTATGGCCATGTGTATGGTTTAGAGCTCTTTGTAAGCAAATTTTTTCAAATTCAGGCAAAGCCGTCGCTAAAATATCACTTGCCCCTTGAGTTAATTGTTCATCAACCCAGGTTGCCAATTGCATTTGCCAATCACCATTAATCGCTGCCGAATTAACTGTGAACGCAGATAACTCCTCTGGCATATCTGCCAATATAATTTCTTGACCACTGGCCATTACCGTTAAGTAACGACAGGTATTTTCCAGTTGTCTAACATTACCTGACCACTCGCAGTCTTGTAGAAATTTAATAGCCTCTGTTGATATCGATTTACAATCGACGCCTAATTCATTGGCGGCAAGGTTTAAAAAATGCGTAGTTAATTGCTCAATATCTTCCTTGCGCTCTTTTAAACTGGGTAAATGAATTCTAATAACATTTAAGCGATGGAATAAATCTTCGCGAAATTTGCCTTTTTGCACTTGCTCTTCAAGATTTTGATGAGTGGCGGCAATGATCCTGACATCGACAGTGATAGGGTTGTGACCACCAACCCGATAAAATTTACCTTCAGCTAGCACTCGTAATAACCGGGTTTGAACATCTAAAGGCATATCGCCTATTTCATCTAAAAATAGAGTGCCGCCATGAGCTTGTTCAAATCTTCCTTGGCGCACCGCATTAGCACCAGTGAAGGCGCCTTTTTCATGACCAAATAATTCCGACTCAATAAGGTCTTTTGGGATCGCCGCCATATTTAAAGGAATGAATGGCGCACTTTTTCGAGGACTGTGAGAGTGCAAAGCATTCGCAACTAGTTCCTTACCCGTGCCAGATTCACCATTTATAAGTACACTAATACTAGAACGAGATAAACGACCAATAGCACGAAAGACTTCCTGCATTGCCGGCGCTTCGCCAATAATTCCTACTTCATCTTCTTCATTTTCTGTATTTTTAACTTTAACATTTTTGGCATTTTGCTCGAGTGCATGGGCAATTGCTCGCTTGGTTAACGCCACCGCATCATCGATATCAAACGGCTTTGGTAAATACTCAAAAGCCCCACCTTGATAGGCATTAACGGCACTATCTAAATCTGAATGGGCGGTCATTATGATTACCGGAAGATCCGGGTGTTGAGTATTAATGATCCCTAACAGCGTCATACCATCCATCTTCGGCATGCGAATATCGGAAATTATGACTTGTGGTTGACTAATTTCCAGGGCTGCAAGTAAGTCATTAGCGGAGCTAAACGAAGCCGTGCTAATATTTACACCCTTAAATGCGCGCTCAAGTACCCAGCGTATTGAACTATCGTCATCTACTATCCAAACTTGTTCTGCATTCATGCTTAGTTTCTCTTTGGTAAGGGCAATAAAATATTAAATTCGGTATGCCCTGGATAACTATGACAAACAAGCTTGCCATCGTGTTGGTGGATCAGTGTTTGTGCTATGGACAGGCCTAAGCCCGTACCATCAGCCCTACCAGAAACCATAGGGTAAAATATAGTGTCTTGAATCGCCGCCGGAACACCCGGGCCATTATCGATGATTGATAATTTCACTGCTAATCGAACTTGCTTGCCATTAATGGTTTGATTGGTAGCAATGCGAGTTTTCAGAGTGATTTGGCCAGCAACTGGCAATGCCTGTATGGCATTGCCGATGATGTTTAACAGTGCTTGTTGCAATTTTTCAGTATCAAGTTCTATGTCTGGGATTGAGGGGTCGTAATCACGCACAAATTTTATGTTTTTACTATTATCCATGCTAACCAGTTGATAAACCTTTTCCAATAATTCGTGCACATTGTGAGAGCGTAAGACCGGTAATTGGTTAGGACCTAACAAGCGATCGACCAAATTGGTTAACCTATCGGCCTGCTCGATGATCATTAAGGTAAATTCTTGTTGATCGGTGGTTAATTCTTTATGCAGTAATTGCGCGGCACCACGTAAACCCCCTAACGGGTTTTTAATTTCATGCGCCAAACCTCTTATCAGATCTCTGGCCGCTTCCCATTGCTGCTCTTGAAATACTTCAGCACTGATTTGTTTCTGTTTATCAATTTGATTACATTCCAGCAGAATATGATTTTCATTATTAAATAGCACCACTGATACAGTGACTTCGACAGTAATTCGCTGATTTTCAATAAATTCTAAAACAACTTCGGTATCAGTAAAATCCTGACCACTGTTAAGCACTTGCATCAGTCTTTCGGCACTAATATTACATTGGCTAAACACATCAAGAAACGGCTGATTAAATAAGCGATTTAAACTGCGAGAGAACATTGCTTCTGCGGAAGAGCTCAAGTATTGGATCGTTAAATTACCATCGAGCACAACCAGTGCCGTCACCATTTGTGAGACCAATTGCTGAGAGAAAGCTAATTTTATTTCTTTTAAATTAACATTTGTATACAAGGTTTTCTCCAATGCACCGTTTTGGTGCGCCATTTATTAGAGTCTAATAAATAGTTAGGTGTTTTGCACCTAAATAGAGAATTAGTAACTAATTAACTCGGGCACGGTGCAAATAAACGGTTCTTTCTTTAGATGATGCAATAACCTTGCCTTGATTGTTAATTAATTCTAATTTTATTTTATGTTCGCCGCGATCTACGTCTCTTAAGATAAATACTGATCGGGTTTGAGGTTCACCATGCAGTTTGCCATTTATAATTAAACGGACTTTAAAGCCGCGCTTAAATACCGGAGCTACGCGTCCGGAAATATAAATAGAGCCAGAATTATCTCGAATAGTGGCATGATCTTCTGGTTGAGTAATTTCTACTTGATACTCTTCTTGAATGACTCTAGGGGTAATATCTAAAATTGAAGTGTCTACTGAGGTGATGATTGTTTGTTTATTTGTAATTTCAATTTCTTCAGCACCCGCTTTTGGGCTGTCAGAAAATACCAAAGCGCCACTTTCATTACGCCATACGTAAACTTTACTTGAGGCCGCCAAAACGGGTGCTAGTAGAGAGCACATAAGTATTACCAACACTAAAGACCTGAACATCGGCGCTATCGTTGCCCTGTTTTTCAATTACAATACCTTAATTTAACTAAATATGTACAATTTCGCTAGTAAATTATTTAAGCAATTTATAAGTTAAGCAATACCATCAATTTTAACGGCATATTTTGCCAAGGTTAAAAATAAAAAAAAACCGCAGAAGCTAATGCCGGTCAGTTAACGCTGACCGGCTTTATTTTTTGCGTATCTTTGTGGTCTTGGTTTGACACTTCTGGGGTATTTTCTCTCCCGCCTTGGAGGTAATATTAAACTTGGCGCTAATTCGTAGAAATATTTAAGTTGA
>CALJHL010000215.1 GCA_938075435.1 uncultured Thalassotalea sp.
TTCTGGTGCGACTTTTGAAATAACGTCTAGAGCGTGAGAAACTTGCATAAAATAAAGGCTTCTAAGTAAACTTAGAAGCCTTTATACAGCAACTGGATGATCGTTCAACTGATCCGAAAATTAACTAACTGATCGGCATTACCCGCAGAAGCGGGCTTTTTATTAACTTTACTAACCAGCTTAAACGCTGTAGTACATGTCAAATTCTACCGGGTGAGTAGAAGAGTTTAATAATTCAACTTCTTCACGTTTAAGGCCAATATAGGCGTTAATCATATCAAGATCCATTACACCACCGGCCGTTAAGAAGTCATTATCCGCTTCTAAACAGTCTAGTGCTTCTTCAAGAGAAGAACATACTTGTGGTATTGCAGCCGCTTCTTCTGCTGGCAGGTCGTATAAATCTTTATCCATAGCATCGCCAGGATGGATTTTGTTTTTGATACCGTCAAGACCAGCCATTAACATAGCTGTGAAACCCAGGTAAGGGTTCATCGTTGGATCAGGGAAACGAACTTCGATACGCATTGCTTTAGGCGTTGGTACGATTGGAATACGAATTGACGCGCTGCGGTTACGTGCAGAGTAAGCAAGCATTACCGGCGCTTCAAAGCCAGGAACAAGGCGTTTGTATGAGTTAGTTGAGGCGTTGGTAAAAGCATTTAATGCTTTAGCATGCTTGATAATGCCACCAATGTAGAAAAGCGCCGTTTCAGATAAACCGCCGTATAGATCGCCTGGGAATATATTAACACCATCTTTAGCAAGAGACTGATGTACATGCATACCAGTACCGTTGTCACCAACCAGTGGTTTTGGCATGAAAGTGGCTGTTTTGCCGTAGGCGTGAGCTACGTTATGAACAACATACTTATAAATTTGCACTTCATCGGCTTTTTTAACCATGGTATTAAAACGACAAGCGATTTCGTTTTGGCCAGCGGTTGCTACTTCATGATGATGCGCTTCAACAACTAAGCCCATTTCTTCCATAACTAAACACATAGCTGAACGCAAATCTTGAGAAGAATCTACTGGAGAAGTAGGGAAATAACCACCTTTTACTCCAGGACGATGTCCCATATTGCCTTCTTCATATTCAGTACCTGAATTCCAAGAAGCTTCTTTATCATCAATCTTGTAAAAAGAACCGCTCATGTCGGTATGGAAGCGTACGTCATCAAAAACGAAAAATTCAGGCTCTGGACCGATAAGAACAGTATCGGCAATACCAGTACTGCGCATGTATTCTTCAGCACGGTTAGCAACTGAACGAGGATCACGGCTATAACCTTGCATAGTTGCAGGCTCAACAATGTCACAACGTAAGTTTAAAGTAACAGCTTCTGTGAATGGGTCTAAAACAGCAGTTGATGCATCTGGCATCATAACCATGTCAGATTCGTTAATGCCTTTCCAACCTTCAATTGAAGAGCCATCAAACATTTTGCCATCTTCGAAAAAGTCTTCATCAACTTGATGATGAGGAATTGAAACGTGTTGCTCTTTACCTTTTGAATCAGTAAAACGTAGATCAACGAATTTTACATCGTTATCTTTGATTAAATCTAAAACTGCTTGTGACATGAACGTCTCCGAAATTTTCTGCAGGTTAATAATAAAAATGTTAAAACATTTGCTTGGCTAATACTAAGCTAAAACCGTGCCAATATTACAAGTGTTGATATGCATCGTTTTTTTATTTTGAATTGCGCACTACTGCACCGATATGGTGCTTTGTTGCTCTGGTTTGGTGCGAGCAATCGAATTTTTTAATTTTGTAAATATATCTGTAATTAATTATAAATTCCATAACTAAAGGAAATATTTTCTTTGTGAAGCAATCTCCTGTATAATTCGCGCCCAAAGAAGTAGGTACGGTTTTCAGTACTCACTCACTCATTAATTATTAAAGGCTAAAGATAGTGTTAGATAAATTACGTAATGTTGCCATTATTGCTCACGTTGACCACGGTAAAACAACTTTGGTCGATAAGTTATTAGAACAGTCAGGTACGCTTGATGTCCGAGGCGGTCTTGAAGAGCGTACGATGGACTCGAATGATATCGAGAAAGAACGTGGTATCACAATCTTAGCTAAAAACACGGCTATTAACTGGAATGGTTACCGTGTAAACATTGTAGATACTCCTGGCCATGCTGATTTCGGTGGTGAAGTTGAACGTGTAATGTCAATGGTAGATTCAGTTTTACTTATTGTTGATGCGCAAGAAGGACCTATGCCACAGACGCGTTTCGTAACGAAAAAAGCGTTTGCTCAAGGTTTAAAGCCTATTGTTGTTATTAATAAAGTTGATAAGCCTGGCTCTCGTCCTGATTGGGTTATGGATCAAGTTTTTGAATTATTTGATAATCTTGGTGCTACTGATGAACAGCTTGACTTTAAAGTTGTTTACGCATCAGCAATCAATGGTTGGTCTTCGCTTGAAGAAGGCGAAACTGGCACCGATATGACACCGTTATTTGATACTATTCTTAAAGAAGTGCCGAAACCAACAGCGGATCCAGATGGTCCATTCCAAATGCAAATCTCTCAACTTGATTACAGCTCATATTTGGGTGTTATTGGTGTTGGTCGTATTACGCGTGGTTCTGTTAAGCCAAATCAACAAGTAACGATTAATCTGGCCAACGGTGGCGTACATAACGCTAAAGTAGGTAAAGTATTTGGTTACTTAGGTCTAGAGCGCCATGATATTGATGAAGGTTTTGCTGGTGACATTATCGCAATTACTGGTTTAGGCGAGTTAAAAATCTCAGATACTATCTGTTGCCCAACAGAAGTTGAAGGTTTACCTGCATTATCTGTAGATGAACCAACCATTAACATGACGTTCCAAGTAAATACTTCACCATTTTGTGGTAAAGAAGGTAAGTTCGTTACTTCACGTAACATCAAAGACCGTTTAGAGAAAGAGTTAATTCACAACGTTGCTTTACGTGTTCAACAATTAGACGATGCAGATAAATTTAAAGTATCAGGTCGTGGTGAACTTCATTTAGGTATTTTAATTGAAAACATGCGCCGTGAAGGTTTTGAGCTAGCTGTATCTCGTCCAGAAGTAATTATTCGTGAAATTAATGGCGAGTTACAAGAACCTTATGAAACCGTTACGATTGATGTTGAAGAACAACATCAAGGCCCTATCATGGAAAAAATGGGTGTTCGTAAAGCTGAATTAACCGATATGGCACCTGATGGTACCGGTCGTATTCGTATGGACTTTATTATGCCAAGCCGTGGTTTAATTGGTTTCCAAACTGAATTCATGACATTAACGTCTGGTTCTGGCTTAATTTATCATACATTCTTTGAATACGGACCTCATAAAGGTGGCGAAATTGGCCAACGTAAAAATGGTGTAATGATCGCTAATGCAACTGGTAAAGCATTAACTAACGCTATCTTTAATTTACAATCTCGTGGTCGTATGTTGATCGGACACGGTATTGATATTTACGAAGGTCAAGTAATTGGTATTCACTCTCGTGATAATGATTTAACCGTAAATGCCCTTAAAGGTAAGCAGTTAACTAACGTTCGTTCATCAGGTACTGATGAAGCGCAAACATTAACGCCGCCAATTATCATGTCTTTAGAGCAAGCTCTTGAGTTCATCGATAATGATGAGTTAGTTGAAGTAACACCAGAAAGCATCCGTATACGTAAAAAAGCTTTAAAAGAAAATGAACGTAAACGTGATACACGTGCAGTTAAAAAGTAATAACTATATTTAGTTAACTTTTTAGATGTTTAAAAATGCTAGCTTACGCTGGCATTTTTTATGCCTATCAAAAAGTTGCATTTACATCGCGAACGATTATTGGCATTATAATTTAACAAAAAATTCAACAAGGACGTGAGATGAAAAAACTCGTTTTTATCCTATTAAGTTTATCATTAATTGGCTGTGCTACTACCCATCGTTTGGAGCTAGGAGATGATGCTAAACCATTAGAAAATAATGAAGGGTATCTAGGTCTGGTATTCAATACTTTGGACCCTCTGAAAAATATCCAGTTTAAAAATAAAGACACCGGAAAAGAGTTTTATGAGGGCCGTATTGATAAAGGCACTCATCAGATAACTCTGAAAGTCCCTACTGGTGAGTACTGTTTGGTTGGTTTTGACGTTTATAACTGGCGTGTAGATTATACTCAACAAGGTTTTTGTACCTATGTAGAAGCTGACGAAGTTAACTATTTCGGCGAATTTGTGGTTCGTGACCCGGTGACCGTAATCAATTCAAACTTCTCTCGTTATCTACTCCTCTTAGCAAAAGAGCACCCTAATATCTGCACTCAATTTATCGGGGAAGGTTGTTAATCATGAAGGTTATATATTCCATCATTTTTTTGGCAGTTAGCTTGTGCTCCCAATCATTGCTGGCAACAGAACCTAACTCATGTCAAGATTTGCAGGCATTTTTTCCGTATAAAGCGGGTGTGCAAGCTCAGCAAGACGGACATCATGCCCAAGCTTTCGATATTTTTTGTAATTTGTCGTTTAAAGGTGATTACCGAGCGCAATTTAAAATGGCATATTACTTTGATACAGGAGTTAAAGGTTATATTGATTCTGATTTAGTGTTTGCTCTTTTATGGGCCAAGCTATCAAACCACAAAATTAAAAGTCTTAAACGTAAGAGGTTTATAGAGCAATTAGAGGCAAGCTTAACGCAAGAGCAAATGAATAAGTTTCGATCTGTGTATTATAAATTTATTGCCAAAATGCCTACCGGGAATCGTATTGACATGCAATATGAACCGCTCGATTTACAAAAATTATATAAGGTATATCAAGAAGATAGAGCACCCAAAACGTATACAGGAAGTCGTATAAAACGAGACAAACCACCGATTAATCTAGGATCCATTCAATTTTAATAAAAAACGACCCTATCAAGGTCGCTTTATTTTTTGCTATTACGTTACTATTAAGCTGAGAAGTTCGCGTTTGCAAATTCCCAGTTAGCTAGGGCATAGAAAGCTTCCATGTAGCTAGGACGTAAGTTACGGTAATCGATGTAGTATGCGTGTTCCCATAAATCGACAGTGATTAATGGTGTAACACCGCCTTCTGTAATAGGCGTTGCCGCGTTAGATGTGTTAACAATCGCTAAAGAGCCATCAGCGTTTTTAACTAACCAAGTCCAGCTTGAACCAAAGTTGTTTACAGCGCTGTCAGTGAATTTTGCTTTAAATTCTGCAAAAGAACCAAATTGAGCGTCAATCGCTGCCGCTAATTCGCCAACAGGTGCGCCGACAGCATTAGGCGTTAATGAATTCCAGTAAAAAGTGTGATTCCAGATTTGTGCTGCATTGTTAAATACACCACCAGTAGAAGATTTAACGATTTCTTCTAAAGATTTTTCTGCAAAGTCAGTACCTGCAATTAAACCGTTTAATTTAACAACGTAAGTGTTGTGATGCTTGCCGTAATGAAACTCTAATGTTTCTTGAGAAATGTGTGGTGCTAATGCGTCCATTGCATATGGTAATGCAGGTAATGTAATCGCCATGATTCGACTCCGAGATAATGATAATTTTTAAGAAATAATTGTTAATAGCGTGCTACTGAATACCTAGCTGGATCACGAGCAACCTAACTAGCTAAGGCAAAGATAAGCTTAGCCCGACAGTAATTGCGCCATATTTTACTTATTTTCAGCTACTTTACTAGTTTAATTAAGTATTGTTTAATGAATAGTCATTATAAAGCTAGGTTATAGTCGCTATGGGTTAATGAGTTTGCTTATTAGGGCTATAACAGGTATTTTTGTAGGGCGAAAAACAATAACAAAGAGAAATTGTCAGTCTTTTCACAAGCTAAGTTACTTATATTGTGTTTAAGGTTGAGTAACTATCTAAAAAATTAATAAAACTAACATTTATAGGTGAATTATGGATCTTTTAGCAATCTTGGCCCGTTGGGGTCATTTGTTGTTTGGTATTACTTGGATTGGTTTGTTGTATTACTTCAACTTTATTCAAGGTGGGTATTTTAAAAAGGCAAGCCCTGAAGGTTTAGCCGATGCCAAAAAAGCATTAGCGCCAGACGCTCTTTGGTGGTTCCGTTGGGCAGCAATGTTCACATTTATTACCGGTGTAATCTTAATTGTTGGTGTTGCTCAATTAGGGCAAATGAATGCGAGCATTATTATTGGTGCTACCATGGGTACGCTCATGTTTTTAAATGTTTGGTTGATTATTTGGCCAAACCAAAAAATCGCCTTAGGTATGGTTGAAGGTGACGCTCCTGCTGCTGGTGGTAAAGCGTTACTGGCATCTCGTACTAACACGTTATTCTCAGGGCCTATGGCTTTCTTCATGTTAGCTGGGCCGCATTTTGGTTCTGTAGGCATGGGCTGGGGTACTGGTATGGATTCACTGGGTTTGTGGATTGGTTTAGCAATCGTTGCGGTATTAGAAATAAATGCAGTTGTTGGTAAACAAGGTCCAATGACTACCGTTAAAGGTGTTATTCACAGCAGTTTAGCTCTTACCGCTGTACTTGTTGCAGTACTTAAATTCGTTTAAATGCTTGTCATTTAAATGTTAAAAAACCGGGCAATGCCCGGTTTTTTTATGGTGAAAAGTGATTATGAAGACGAGCGGTATCGAGCTGCGTCAACGATTGACCAAAGGTGAATTAAGGCTCCGAGGATCCAAAATACGAAAGTAATGTAAAGCACTCCGGTAAATACAAAAAATAATAGTGCCGCCAATATTCGCCCCTGCACTAATTGTCCTAAACCTGGAATAAACACATTACAAATAGCAGCTAATACATTACCGCCTGACCCTGAACCCGCCATACTCTTCTCCAAAATTACAATAAACTAATAAACTAAGCGTTACTTTTAATGATAGTAATACCACATACTAAAGATATTTGGTATAAACTCAGTATAGAACTTTAACTGTCAGAAATATAAAGAATATTAAATGAAATTGTCACAAATTATTGCACAGCACCCTAAGGTCAACAGAGCGGTTAGCTTTGGTGAGCAGTTTGTTAAACGCTGTCGTGATGATCAAATTCAAGTTTCTGCTGGTTACTTATCCTACGTTACCGTAATGTCTTTAGTGCCATTACTGATGGTGATGGTGTCTATTGTTTCTGCTTTTCCTATTTTTGCCGAAGTGCATAATGATATTGAAACGTTTATTTTTAATAATTTCGTTCCCACAGCTTCAGAGCTAATCCACCAACAAGTAAACGGCTTTGTCGAAAATGCCTCGAAAATGCCGGCAACCGCCATCTTTTTTCTGTTTGTGTTGGCGTTATTAATGATTTCCGTGGTTGATAAAGCCCTCAATAGGATTTGGCGAATAAGCAAACGTCGTAAAGCCGTCACCTCATTTTCAATTTATTGGATGATCTTAACGTTAGGACCGGTACTGGTAGGGGTAAGTATTATTGCCACTTCTTATGTTGTTTCTTTGGTGACTTTTAATGTGCTCGACATCAGTGGCTTTAACGAACTGTTGTTGCGTATGTTGCCGTTTATGGCGTCATTAGCGGGCTTTATTGTTTTGTATATGCTGGTGCCAAATACTGAAGTCAGATTTAAGTATGCAATTGTAGGGGCTTTAATTGCTACCACGTTATTTGAATTTGCCAAAAAAGCATTTGCCGCCTACGTTACCCATTTACCTTCTTATGAAGCGATTTATGGCGCTTTAGCCGTTATCCCGATTTTATTTTTATGGGTGTACATATCTTGGTTAATCGTTTTTATTGGCGCGGAATTAACCGTATGCTTGCAAGAATTTAACGATTATATTAATAAACCGTCTAAAATTAGTATTACCCAGACACAATAGGGGCGATATCTTGCATCCGCTTTACCCTAAAATTAAGCCAAATTTACAAACATATCTAGAATTTGGTGACCACAGCGTTTACGTTGAAGAAAGTGGCAATCCACAAGGCATTGCTGTGCTCTATCTTCATGGTGGCCCAGGAGGAGGGAGTTGCTCTGACCATCGTCGTTATTTTAATCCTGAGAAGTATCGAATTATAATTTTTGACCAACGCGGTTGTGGAAAATCTACTCCGCATGCATCGATTAGAAACAACTCAACTTGGGACTTAATTGATGATATTGAAGAAATTAGAGAGTATTTTGCCATAAGCCACTGGCTAATAGCTGGCGGCTCGTGGGGAACAACCTTGGCTATGGCATACGGTATTAAGTTCCCTGAAAGAGTGTTAGGGTTTATTTTACGTGGGATATTTTTAGGCAGTGACAGCGAAGTAGATTGGCTTTATGGTAAAGATGGTGCGGCGGCAATTTTTCCTGATCAATATCAGGAGTTCACCGCTCCTTTAGCTCACCAACATTACAACGATGTGGTTAAGGCATTTAATAAACAGTTATTTGCCAGTAATGAAATTGCTCGTATTGCTAGCGCTAAAGCCTGGACGTTATGGGAAACCAAAATTTCAGCATTGCAAGTTGATAAAGCCGAATTAAACAGTAGTGACGACACCCATGCTGCCATCGCCATGGCGTGTATAGAAAATCATTACTTTAGTAATAAGTGTTTTTTTGAAAAAGATTTTATATTAAAAAATATCTCGAAAATAAGTCAATTACCGGCCTTCATTATTCATGGCCGCTACGATATGGTCTGCCAATTACGACAAGCGTGGTTAGTCGCCCAACAATGGCAAAATGCCGAACTACAAATAATCCCGAAATCTGGGCATAGTGGCTTTGAAGTTGCGATTATTGATGCCATTTGTCGAGCATCTGATAAAATGGCCGACTTTATAATCAGTCAAAAAAATTACTAAAAGCCCAAATGATAGCGTTAATACAAAGAGTTTCCCAAGCATCGGTAAGTATCGAAGGTAAAATTAATGGCGAGATCGGCAAAGGCTTAATGGTATTCGTTGCCGTTGAGCATGCTGACAGCGAAGCTAAAGCCAAGCGATTGGCTGAGCGGGTGGCTGGCTATCGAGTATTCGAGGATGAACAGGGTAAAATGAACTTGAATGTTGGCCAAGTTAACGGTGATATCTTGGTGGTTTCTCAATTCACCTTGGCTGCCGACACCAATAAAGGCATGCGCCCAAGTTTTTCAAAATCTGCTGAGCCCGAGCTAGGAAAACATTTATACCAGTATTTTTGTCTGCAACTTAGGTCCCAAGGTTTCTCAGTGCCAACTGGGATTTTTGCTGCCGATATGCAAGTGAGCCTAGTTAATGATGGCCCTGTCACCTTCACCTTAACCGTATAGTATTTAATTATGTCTAATCAAAAATACCATTTATGCACGCCGATCACCACAGCACAAATAGCCGCGTATCAGCAACTGCGCTTTCAAGAGCTTCGGCAACCGTGGGAACAACCGCAAGGCTCTGAAATTGATGACTTGGAAAGCCAAGCAGTGCATCGCATGCTTTGTACTGAGGATGGTAAAGTAGTTGCTGTCGGGCGCTTTCATAAAGTGTCGATGCAGCAAGCGCAAATACGCTATATGGCGGTAGACAAAAATTTTCAAGGTGCAGGCTTAGGCAATATGCTTCTAGCCGCATTAGAGCATGAAGCAAGCTGTCAGGGAATCACTGAAATTAACTTGAATGCCCGAGAAGTTGCCGTCAATTTTTATCAACACAATGGTTATCAACTAATGAAACAAGTCCATACTCTCTATGGTGACGTTAAGCATTTTAGTATGGTTAAAACCCTTACTGGGCTAGCTGAAAATAAGCAAGTTTGGCTACATGAACTTGAACAAACTTGGCATCAAACCATTCCGCTTGCAAAAGCGATGTTAATTCATCCGTGTTTTTACAATAACCAACAATTGTTGGTTTGTGCCAACCGTGATGCCAATATTAACCTGCACAATACTATGTTCGCCGGCAGCATTTATAGCCTAGCGACTTTAACTGGTTGGGGATGGGTGCATTTACTGCTTAAACAACAGCAACTCGATGCTGACATTGTTTTAGCCGATGCCGATATTCGTTATAAACGGCCATTAATTGGTCAGCCCTTGGCGAAAACCAATGACACCTTAACCTCTGGTAATATAAAAGTATTAACGCGAAATCGTAAAGCCCGTATTTCAGTACAGGTTGAAGTCTGTGATGGTGATAACGTGGTTGCCACTTTTAATGGTACGTATGTCGCCATTGTAAAACCAAATAACGGGTAAAATATTTATGTCACAGAAACAGAACAAATTGCCCTGTATTACCATAGTCGGTGGCGGCTGGGTTGGTAAAATGCTGGCTTTGCATTTAACTAATTTAGCGATAAAGGTCATGGCAACGGCAACATCAGATGATTCGGTGCAAGCCCTTATCGATGCGGGAATATCGGCCTGTAAATTTAAATTAACTGCAGATCTTCAGATAGATGT
>CALJHL010000216.1 GCA_938075435.1 uncultured Thalassotalea sp.
TCCACATTCAAGGTGAATTAGGGCCAACTAATGCCAGCGACACCTTAAAAATGTCTGCTGAAGATGTGGCGATGAAAAGCGTTCATTTTGCCAATAAAACCTTATTAGCCGGCTTTACCACGGTGCGTGACTTAGGCGCCAATCCCCAATCTTTATATGCATTGCGCAATGCCATTAACCAAGGATGGGTAACGGGCCCGAGAATTATTGCTTCTGGCGGTGTGTCAGTCACTGGCGGGCATGGCGACGTTGATGGCATGCGCCATGATTTAATGGAAAAATACACGTCTAAAACAATTTGTGACGGACCCTATGATTGTCGACGAGCGACCCGTCAAGCCATTAAGTATGGCGCCGATGTGATAAAAATCACCTCTACTGGTGGGGTGCTTTCCGACACGAACACTGGTACTGGCCAACAGATGGCAGATGATGAATTAAAAGAAGTGGTGGCTACTGCCCATGCCTTAGGCCGGAAAGTGGCCAGCCATGCCCATGCGGCGAAAGGCATTAATGCCGCTTTAAGAGCTGGCGTAGATAGTATCGAACATGGCAGTTATGCCGATGCTGAGTCCATTACCTTATTTAAAAACTCTGGTGCTTATTTAGTCCCCACTTTATTAGCCGGAGACACGGTTGTGACTATGGCTAAAACCACTAATTTTATGTCGGAGGCGATAAAAGCCAAGGCGATTCGGGTGGGTGGCGATATGCTCAAAAATTTTGCAAAAGCCTACCAAGCCGGAGTCAATATCGCCTATGGTACCGATTCAGGGGTTTCGAAACATGGTAACAATGGCCAAGAAGCAGTGTTGATGTTTAATGCCGGTATGCAACCAATGGATATTTTAAAATCGGCGACGGTAAACGCCGCTGGCCTTATTGATAAAACCACTACTTTGGGCACGCTTGAACCCGGTAAATTTGCCGATGTTATTGCCATGGATTCTAATCCACTAGTCGATATTAAGCAGCTGCTCGATGTGCAGTTTGTTATGAAAGATGGTGTGGTTTATAAACATTAATGGATTAGATCCTTAAGGCACTGGTAGTATTTAAGTTGCCAGTTTTTTTGTTTTTATTTTAAGGGCATATGAGCATATTTTCAGTCGAAGTTAGCACCTCTTTAACCGATGTTGAACCACATCAATGGCAGCAAGTATTTGCTGATGATTACCCATTTATTCAATACTCATTTTTAGCGGCACTAGAGCTTAGCTCATGTACGGTTGCCGACACTGGTTGGCAGCCATTGCATATTTTGGTTTTTGCTGAGCAGACTCTGGTTGCTGCGATGCCATGTTATTTAAAAAACCATTCCTATGGCGAGTATATTTTTGATTGGAGTTGGGCCAATGCTTATCAGCAACATGGCTTAGATTATTACCCTAAGTTAGTCACGGCAATTCCCTTTACCCCGGCAAGTGGTGCTCGAGTCGGAATTCATCCGGCATTTAAATTCCAGACTAAACAGTTAATTAAAACCATTGTTGACGCCATTACACAGTTACAAGCTCGCTACCATACCTCAAATTGGCAATGCTTATTTGTTGACCCCGACTTAAATAATGAGTTGGCGCAATTAGGCGCCATTAACAGAAATGAAATCCAATACCATTGGTTTAATCGCCATTATCAAAATTTTGACGATTTTCTTCAGCAACTAACCTCGAGAAAACGTAAATCTATAGGCAAAGAACGAGCTCGGGTAAAGGCCTTAGGTTTTAGTTTTGATTGGTTGCAAGGCGAAGATATTGGCGAAACTGACTGGCAAACTTTCTATCGATTCTACCAAAAAACCTACTTAAAACGCTCAAACCATGACGGTTATTTGAACTTAAACTTTTTTAAACGGTTAACTGCAGCCTTGGCAGAACAGGTGTTATTGTTGCAAGTTAAGGATAATAACCACAGGGTTGTCGCTAATTCATTGTTTTTCCGCTCAGGTAGTCATCTTTATGGTCGCTATTGGGGAGCTGAACAGCAATACGACTACTTGCACTTTGAAAGTTGTTATTACCAGGGCATCGAATATTGTATTGCCCACAAGCTACAATGTTTTGACGCCGGTGCGCAAGGCGAACACAAACTAAAGAGGGGCTTTGAGCCGGTCACAACTCACAGTAATTACTTATTGGCAGAAGGACCATTTAAAGCCGCGATTATCGATTTTATTGAGCAAGAGAAAAACCAGCAGCAAGACTACCTGGTTGAAGCGAAAGCACAGCTGCCCTATAAGTCAAAAGATTAGATGTTTGCTTACTAATTAGGTGGGCGAACCTCGGCGCTTACTCGATTAAGCCATCGGGTTCTAATTAAGCCCGTTGTTAGCCCAACGCCAAATAAAATAAGAGCGGTGCCAAGCACAATTGAACCATTGAGTTGCTCCTCTAAAAACAGCATGCCCCAGCCAATACCAAACACAGGAATGAGGTAAGTCACTGATATCGCTTTTGCCGTGCCAAGTTTTGCTAATAAATTAAAGTAAATGATCAGACCTAATGCGGTACAAACGGCGCCCAAGGTTATGGTTGCATAAATGCCGGTAAGTGTTAGTGGCTGCTCTGGCATCGTAAAAGGTAAAAATGGCAGTAGCACCAATGTTGCAAAGCCTTGACTGCCAGTTGCAATTGCCAGTGGGCTCACTCCGGTGAGTTTTAACTTGGTATAATTAGCGGCAAAGCCATAATTTACGGCAGCGATTAACGCCGCAATAATGGCTAACGCCGTGGCATCGAAGTTAAGATCGCCTTTGCCGGCAAATAACGCAAATACCCCGCAAAAGCCTATCAATAACCCGAGTACTTTGCCTCGACCTAAACGTTCATTAAGCCAAATAAAGGCGACTAGTGCGGTAAAAATTGGTGCCGTCGCATTGAGCACTGAAGCTAGACCAGCATGCAAGGTTAGGGTTGCAAACGCGAATAACACAAATGGTAACGCGGTGTTGGTGATGCCGACGATTAACATACTGCGCCAGTGATTAAAAATTTGCCGCTGTAAATTATAGTAAAGTAAAAATGGCAGTAGGGTAAGAAAGCCGATACCAGCTCGACCAATGATCAGGGCAATGGGTCCCAATTCAGGCACCGCAACGCGCATAAACATAAACGAAGCCCCCCAGATGGCGGCAAGACTAACGAGTTGTAGTAATTGAGGTAAGGGCATTAATACCAGTAAATATTTAACGAAAAAAATTTGTAGTTAATATAATCAGCATTTAGGTAAATAGTAAGCATTAATATCAATTAACTTGATGTATATATTATGTTGTTTGCGCTAAAGTGGTTGAATGCTAGTTTTAGGCTGTTAATTTGAGCCGACGCACATTATGATTAACAACCAAAATTTAAGGTATTTATTTAAAATTCATATGGTTATATATGTTTTTTATTTTATACCCTAACAAGCCTTATTTTCACAACAAGTAAACGGGATTTTTAGTGTTATACAGTATTGTCGACTGGTTAAATAATATTCTTTGGGGTTATGCGTTAATTCCGTTATTAGTCATCGCCGGAGTCTGGTTTACTTTTCGTTTATCTGCCATTCAATTTCGACACTTCAGCCATATGTTTTCGGTAATGAAGCACAGTCGTGACGCCGATAGTCACGGGATTTCGTCATTTCAAGCGTTATGTACCACTCTGGCTGCGCGAGTCGGCACGGGTAACCTTATGGGGGTTGCGGTAGCAATTTCATTAGGGGGCGCGGGTGCGGTCTTTTGGATGTGGGTGATTGCTATTATTGGTATGGCAACCGCATTTGCTGAAAGTGCATTAGGGCAATTATATAAAGAAACCAATGCTGCTGGCGATTATCGAGGTGGTCCGGCATTTTATATGCTTAAAGGTCTAAAAAGCCCGGTATTAGCGATAGTGTTTTCGGTGTGCTTATTTATTGGTTATGGTTTTGTTTTTAGTGGTGTGCAAGCCAACTCGATTGCCAGCGCTTTTAATGGCTCATACGGAATAAACCCTTTATATACCGGAATTTTCATCACCGTGTTTACCGGTATTATTGTGTTGGGTGGTTTGAAAAAAATCGCCAGTTTTGCCGGCTTAGTGGTACCAGTTATGGGCGTCGCTTATGTGTTAGTCGCCTTGTGGGTCATTGTCACCAACCTTGCTGATGTACCGGCCGCCTTTGGCCAAATATTGTCTTCGGCATTTGGCCTGCGCGAAGCCGGCGGCGGTTTAGTGGGCGCGGCAATTATGCAAGGGGTTAAGCGCGGCTTGTATTCAAACGAAGCCGGTATGGGTAGTGCGCCTAATGCCGCCGCTGCGGCAACCCCTTATCCTCCCCACCCAGCGTCACAAGGTTATGTGCAGATGCTCGGGGTATTCTTAGATACCATCGTATTATGTACTTGTACGGCGTTAATTATTTTACTTAGTGGTATACCGTTAGGCCAAGAGTTTGGAATTCAATTAACCCAACAAGCATTGGAAAACAAAGTTGGCTTTTGGGGCAGTGATTTTATTGCCGTGGCGATTTTCTTTTTTGGTTTTACCTCCATTGTCGCCAACTTTGCCTATGCAGAAAATAGCCTGTCATTTTTGAAACTGGATAACAAAATTGGTCGAACCTTGTTTATTATGGTTTTTTTAGGAATGACTTTTTACGGTGCGATCTCGAGCTTAGATCAAGTTATTGCCTTAGCTGATTTAGCCGTGGGCTTAATGACTGTGGTTAACATAACTGCCATCGTCTTGCTAAGTAAGGCTCTGGTTACCATAACCAAAGATTATAATACTCACCTTGATAAAGGCGACATACCTCGCTTTGTTGCTACTGAAGAGCAACAACAACGGATGAATTTAACGCCAGGTATATGGACCGCTGAAAATACCCAGTTAAAAAAATAACCACCGTTAATACCGTGCGTATCGAGTGAAAATACGCACTTAACTGCTGCTAAATAGTTGAGGTTATCAGCGAAGCGAACTAAATTTAAAGTAGGGAAAAATTTAGTCAAGTTGGTAGCAATTGCCATAAATTTGGTTTGGAGGTCAGTGATGTTACGTGTATCAATTCAGCAAGCGAATGCGATTGCGGTAATGGAGCCGCAAGGGCCGTTAAGCGAACAAGACTTTATCAACGCCGCAGAAATTATTGACCCTTATATGCGAGCCTATGGTTATTTAAACGGCATATTAATACTGACTAAAGACTTTGCCGGTTGGCAGTCATTTGCTGCCATTGCTCAACACATGGATTTTATAAAAGATCATCATCAATATATTAAACGCATTGCCATTGTCACTGACTCGGTATTAGGAAATTTTGCCAGTGTGTTAGCCAGTCAATTTGTACATAGTGAGATCAAATGGTTTAATTACGATGATTTAGATAGCGCCCAACTGTGGTTACTGGTTCATTAATTCATATTTCAAGCTTTTGCCTGTGACTAGAATTGGTATTAAGCGAAAATTTTGTTATTATCCGCCCCAATTACCTAAATCAGGTACCCCACATTAGGACATTCCATGAGTTTTGATTCAATAGGCCTTTCAGACGATTTATTAAAAGCGGTAAAAGCATGTGGTTATAAAACCATGACGCCAATCCAACAGCAAGCGATCCCGGCAATTCGTTCAGGTCAAGATGTGCTAGCAACAGCACAAACCGGTACGGGTAAAACGGCGGCTTTTGCGTTGCCTATTATTGAAAAATTACTTAAAAGTGCAACCCCAGGTGATCACCAAGTTAAGGCGTTGATACTAACCCCGACCCGTGAATTGGCGATACAAATTGGTGATAATATTGGTGATTACTGCCAATTTAGCGATTTAAAAACCGC
>CALJHL010000217.1 GCA_938075435.1 uncultured Thalassotalea sp.
TACCCTACTTACATCGACTAACTAAAGATTACTTAGAAAATGATTGGAGCGGCTAACGAGACTCGAACTCGTGACATTCACGTTGGCAACGTGATGCTCTACCAGCTGAGCTACAGCCGCTTAATTTAATTTTACTTCCTAACAACCCCTAACCAAACGATGAACTGGTACCCGGAGCCGGACTTGAACCGGCACGTCCGTTAAGACGTGGGATTTTAAATCCCATGTGTCTACCAATTCCACCACCCGGGCAAAGTGGAGGCGGGTCCCGAAGTCGAATCGAGGTCCACGGATTTGCAATCCGCTGCATAGCCACTCTGCCAACCCGCCAATATTCATCGCACGATTTGGTGATGTACTTCCCTAGAAAATTTGGAGCGGCTAACGAGACTCGAACTCGTGACATTCACGTTGGCAACGTGATGCTCTACCAGCTGAGCTACAGCCGCTTCATCTGTTGACTCCCTGTCAACGGAAATGCATTTTACATCGTTCTATTGATGAGTCAACAGATAAATACCATTTTTTTACTGACTGCTCAAAATACAGCTAAACTGCTGAATTTTTAGCTAACAAACTTATAAATCGTTTATTTTTTCCCCGAAAGTGCTGGCCAAGATGCTTTAAGATATTGAAGCATAGAAATAAAAGCGAACACGGTAGCAAAAAAATAGAAGCCCCAAGCAGCATAAACAATTATAAATTGAGGTAAATCGAATAAAATTAATGGAATTGGGTAATTAGGATTCCAAATCAATCCCATCAATGCCAACATTTGTGCCGCAGTTTTCCATTTTCCAAGATCAGAAACCGCGACATTATCGCGTTTACCAATATCGGCCATAAATTCTCGCAGTGCAGATATTAATATTTCTCGACCAATCATGATTAACGCCGGCACAGTAACCCACAGTGAATTATATTCGCCGGCAATTAACACTAAAGCCATGGTTACCATTAATTTGTCTGCAACCGGATCGATAAACGCGCCAAATTGAGAAGATTGTTTTAACTTTCTGGCAAGATAACCATCTAAGGCATCACTAATTGCCGCAAACCAAAACACCGCAAAGGCACCAAAATTTGACCAGTTTTTAGAAAACGTCTCGGGCATCATATCGTGCATATAAAACACGAGGACAAAAATGGGAATTAATATAATTCTAAATAAAGTGATTTGGTTAGGTATTGTCCACATAGTTCTTCTACTAGTATTTTTTTATTGATTCATTGT
The DNA here is from genome assembly GCA_938075435.1 of uncultured Thalassotalea sp. Taxonomy (GTDB): domain Bacteria; phylum Pseudomonadota; class Gammaproteobacteria; order Enterobacterales; family Alteromonadaceae; genus Thalassotalea_A. The sequence continues at coordinate 1,235 of CALJHL010000217.1, forward strand.
ACAGGAAGCGTATCAGTTGTCATGTAAGCTATTAAAAATATTTTTTGCCAATTCAGTACTAATCCCCGGTACTTTCATTAATTCGTTGATGCTGGCCTTTTTAACTTCCTGTAGCCCGCCTAAATATTTTAGCAAGGCTTGGCGTTTTTTAGCGCCTATCCCGGCGATATCCTCTAATGTCGATTTTTTTATCAACTTCCCTCTTTTCGCTCGATGACCGGCAATGGCGAAACGATGCGACTCATCACGGATATGTTGCACTAAGTGCAATGCCGGAGATGTTGCGGGTAAAGATATTAATTGGTGAGAACCTCCCATGATTAATGTTTCTAAACCAGGTTTGCGGGACTCGCCTTTTGCCACACCAATTAATAATGGCGTTACCGCTAAATCTAATTCTGCAAAAAAGTCTTCGGCTCTAGCCAGTTGGCCTTTACCACCATCAATAAAAACAATATCCGGCAATGTATCTAGGTCTTTTACCTTAGAATAGCGTTTGTTTAACGCAAAGGACATAGCTGCATAATCATCTCCGGGGGTTATTCCAAAAACATTATAGCGGCGATAATCTGAGTTTAATGGACCTTCGGTATTAAATGCCACACAAGAGGCGACGGTTTGTTGGCCCATAGTATGGCTAATGTCAAAACATTCAATTCGTTCAATAGATTTGTCCAATTCAAACACTTTATTTAATTCATTAAACCGTGTTTGGATTGATTCTTTATGGCTGTTCTTAACATTTAAGGCATTTTCAGCGTTGGTTTGTGCTAATTGCAAATAACGGGCACGTTCACTGCGTACATTTGCAGAAATTTTTACCTCGCGCTGTGCTTGCTTAGATAACAAGGTGGAAATTTCTTGTTGCATGGCAATATTCATCGGTAAAATAATTTCTTTGGCAATATTATTTTGATCTACGCCATCGCCGAGATAGTGCTGGGCAATAAAGGCGCTAACAATTTCTTCATCAGTGGTATCGACCGGAATTTTAGGAAAGAAACTTTTACTGCCAAGTATTTTTTGTTGACGTATAAACAGTAAGTGCAAGCAGGCTTGATTTTTAAGTCGATAAAAACCAATGACATCAAGCTCGGCAGTAACGCCGCTAACAAATTGTTGTTGTTGAACTTTTCGTAGGGTCTTGATTTGATCTCGATATTTAGCGGCATTTTCAAAATCAAGAGCGACACTGGCCTGCTCCATATTGGTCACTAATACGTTAATAACCTGCTCATTCTTACCTTGTAAAAATAAACGCGCTAACGCCACTTGTTGCATGTAATCTTGGTTGTTTATTTTGCCAACGCAAGGTGCTGAACAACGTTTTAATTGATATTGTAGGCAAGGTCGAGTGCGGGCCCGATAATAACTGTCTTCACATTGGCGAATA
>CALJHL010000218.1 GCA_938075435.1 uncultured Thalassotalea sp.
TACATAAGCTTTATAGGTTATGGTGAAATCATCCGCACCTGATTGAGTTTCTTTATTAGAGGCGATTAATAAATCTGATTTTCCATCCCCATTAAAGTCCATAACCATGCTCTGGCATTTTAGATCTTGATTTAATTGGTAAACAGTAATGCCATAACAGGTGCCATCAATTCCGGTATTAACAAGTGGTTGGGCTGTTCCAATTTCATCAACCGTTGATATTAATATTTCATTATCTGAATTGGTATAAATAAAATCCGCACGACCATCATGATCATAATCCATTGAACCACTAATAAAATTGCTGCTGACTTGATTGTGGTCTGCAAAAAAACGTTCATCACTAGACAATGTTGGATCGGTATTAAACATAGACCGTTGCGGTAAATCAGAGCTACTCAATAGCTGACCATTCGAAGATAGGTTAACACCATACGGATACCAAATATCATTTACACCATCACCATCAAAGTCATTTTCTCGTTTTACTTTAACGCCGTAGTACATGTTTTTACCGGCATCATCTAAATGAGATATCGCGTCATTGAATACATTCGCAGTAAAACCATTTGAATAAGATACGTCTTTTGTAAACCAATCAAAATTAGTAACCAAACACTCTGTTACATTGTCGGCATTACAATAGTCTAATTGTGCTAATTTATTTTCGTTCAATTGACTAAAGGTAAGCTCCCAAAACGATTTTTTAACACCTTTGATAAACATATCGATGCTACTTAGCTTTTTATTATGAATTGCTTTACCACCCCAAGAGTAGGATGTTGTAGCTGCAATAGGGTCATAGTTAAAGGTAACTTTTCGGTTCCCTTTTACGTCATTATGCCCCGTATAAAATATATCTTTAATGTAACGAACGCCAACACCTTCTTCATATTCATAATGAATTTGGTTGCCTGTAGTATCTTCTTTTTCGGCTAACAACCAGCTCGTTGTTTGAGTATGACCTGATAATATTGTTCTAGAGTTATTGGTAGCTCCAAATATTGCAGTGTGGCCGTTTAGATATTTAACGGTAAATGATGCTGACACACCAATTAGGCTACCATTTTGAGTAATTAACGCATTCGGATTTCGTTCAGTGGTGTAAGTAGTACTTGAATAACCGTAGTTTCCAGATTTTGCAAGCAACCGACTGCCATTAAAACACAATTTGTCGTTGGTAGTATAAGTGGGGGCTTGAGTCCCCTCATCTAAGTCATAAATTTCACCACAACGAGATATACTTTCTGTTGCACCTAAACTCCAGCCGTAACCCGCAATTCCTTTGCCACTTTGACTGCTGTAATTTAGGCTAATATTTGGCTGCATACCTTTTCGACCTGGTGCAATAGTAATTGGCACGCTGTAGCTAAACGCCCCACCACTTATTGATGAACTACCTTTAATCTCTCCAATAATGGGTTGCTGGATTGCTGTGTATTTTCCAAAACCAGTTTCATCGGGTATCGTAGCTATATCGATAGGAGTATTCACGGTTACTGTGCCAGATGTAGTATAAGCACTGCACCCACCAGAATTACATGCTTTTACTCGATACGCATACGTGCCACTCGGTTTTGAGTTGTATGCTTTTGTAATTGATGAGCCGACAGATAAATCACTACTCCAAGAGCCTGAATTGAATTGTTGGGCAACGGTGTAATATGTGGCATTAGATACAGCACTCCAATTTACTGTGAAGTTTCCGTCTATGGATGTAGTTGTAGAGATGGATACATTTGATGTTGCTGCAGGAGAAGGAGGTGGTGGTGCACCTGCTGGCTCCAAATAAGGCATAGGCAGCCCATTAACTATTGTAGCGTTTGCAAAAAAATACTCCACGGTCAAGCCTTGTGCTAAATACCCTGTTAAAACAGCTGCAGTATATGCAGCAGCTTGCGAGGTACCACTAGCCATTTGATAACTATCATCGTTGGGCAACCATGCGGAATTAATGCCTTCACCTGGCGCTATCATGTCAATGGCGGAGCCATAGTTAGCAAACGACGACTTAGTATCATTACTATTCAATGATGTTACTGTAATGGCACCTGCAACTCTAGCAGGAGATACATTATTGGCATCAACATTAGCGTTCCCAGCAGCTACTACAGGGTGAAAGCCGTTATAATAGAGATTCTGAACAGACGAGTCGAGAGATGAGCTTACGCCAGAAGTAAGGCCAATGTAGACCACAGAATTAGGAATTCCGTTGTAACTAACTTCGTCAATACCAGCCAATATTGCAGATATCGTACCGCTACCATTACAAGTTAAAACCCTAACAGACTTGATATCGGCATCCGGTACTGTTTGCGCGACAATTCCCGCAGTATGTGTGCCATGGCCATGACAATCCTCACCATTACCAAATTCAAAATCCCAAAAGCTACTGGTTTTACCGCTTAATAATTCATGAGTAAAGCGAATACCTGTATCAACCATATAAACGGTCTGGCCCGCACCGTTCATTGCATGAGCATCGTAGCCATCAAGTGGTAGCGTTCGCTGATTTAATCGATCAAGCCCCCAGTCTATGCTAGCCGCTTCGGCAATAATGTTTGCTTCAACGTAAAGAACTTCAGGTTGCTCACTTAACTTTTGAACTTTGTTTTCAGGAACATTTAAATAAACGGCATTTAAAGACTCGTATTCTCCTAAATATTGCCCTTGATGGGTTTGAGCCAAATGTTGGCCCAACTCTTCAAGCGACTCGGTAATCTCGGGTTTAAACACAACAATAAATTCGTTTAATTGACGATTGTGTTGCATCCCGCGAAGTTTGCCTTGGGGCTCGGCGATAGATTTAAACGTGAGTAATAACAACATCATAGTAAAAATGGCTACCATGGTGTTTTTAAAAGGCGAGCGGCTAAATACGGTCATGCAACATCCTTGTTTTATTATTTTTATGTGACAATAGTTGTATAACTATTGCACATAAACACAA
>CALJHL010000219.1 GCA_938075435.1 uncultured Thalassotalea sp.
CAATAGCAATACGAACATTATTTTGGCGTAAAAGCTCAACGGGTGGCAATTTTGTTTCTCGTAAAAAATAAAATGCCCCTGGTAACAATACCGCAACCATACCGCTTGCTTGCATTGCTTGAGCACCCTTTTCGGATAAAAATTCCAAATGATCACTCGATAACGCCTGATATTTAGCGGCAAGTTCGGTTCCGCCTAGGTCCGACAACTGTTCGGCATGAACCTTTATGGCTAAGTTGTGCTTTTTCGCGGCTTTAAATACCTGCTCAGTTTGCTGATAACTAAAACCAATGCCTTCACAAAATACATCTACCGCATCGGCTAAGTTTTGTTTGGCAACTTCCGGGATCATTTGCTCACAAACTAGTTTTATATAACTGTCGGCATCATCTTTATATTCTGTGGGTAGTGCATGCGCTCCTAAAAAGGTTTTTTGCACAGATACAGGTAAACTCGCAGCTAAGCGATTTGCCACTTTCAGCATTTTTAATTCGGTGTCTAAATCTAAGCCATAGCCTGATTTTATTTCAATACTGGTAACCCCTTCTTGATGAAGGGCGTTGAGGCGCTTGTATGCCTTGGCATAGAGCTGATCTTCACTGGCTAGGCGTGTTGCTTTAACTGTAGAAACAATCCCACCACCATTTTGAGCTATTTCCTCATAGCTTGCACCTTGCAAACGCAATTCAAATTCATTGGCTCGGTGTGAGCCATAAATAATATGAGTATGGCAATCAATCAAACCTGGCGTTAGCCATTGGCCTTGGCCATCGATAAGTTGTAGCTGGCTTTGCTCATACTCGGGTAGTTGTTGGTGTTGACCTAACCAAACAATCTTACCGTCTGCCACTGCTAGCGCGCCATCTTCAATGGCTGCATACGAGGTTCCGCCTTGAGTCATGGTGGCAATATTGACATTGATAAAAAGCTGTTGCCAATGAGAAGTAAGTTGAGTCATTAGAGTTTCCTCGTTAGTGTGGTTAGTAAACAAAGCGAAAGAATGCAGCAGCTTGTAAACTCAATTGGCTAGCTTGCTTAATAGCAGGTCTAATTAATGACTCTAAATTAAAATCATTAAGTTTAGAATCGACTCTAGCCTTAAATAGCGCGAATTATAGGATCACTGATGTCGCTAAGTAAAGCTAATTGGCAACAGGAGAATAAGAATTCGCGCAATGAGAGGGTACTAGAAACAAATATTCTTGAGGACAGATTAAGGGTCAATCCCGATCGGCATTAACAATCAGGTTAAAAACCAGAGTTAGCGATTTACGAATACACTGACTCTGTTATTTAGTTAAAACTAGGCGGTATCGGAAAGTGTGAAACCCGCGTTACTAAGCTTTAGTTGACAATTTAGACCCTAGCAACAACATTAACAATAACAGTGTTAAGTACATGGTTGCGCCACCAGAGCTTGGTTCTTCAATTGGCTCAGGAGTTGGCTGCGGTGCTGGAACAACAACTGGTTCAGTCAATATGCCTAAGTCAAGCCAAGGGCCATAAACAAAACCATTAACGTCATCAACCGTAATTGCTGATCTAACTTGAATACTGTCTCCGGCATTAAAATCACTAAAGTTATAGGCAAAGCTACCATCTGATATAATGACCGATTTATTTATTTCATTTACTGAGGGTTCACCATTAATCACGGTGCGAAATAAAAATTGTACTTGGCTAAAACTAGAAAAATCAGCAATCAATTCCTCATCTGCCGTAGCTTGGGTATAAAATACTATCGGCTCATTTACTAAGTATGGCGCGACGCTATCGATAACTGGCTCAAGCACTTGATAAGCAACCGGGTTAGGCTGTTCCATATTTTTAATTTCTTCGGCAACTGCCGTCGCTAATTTTGCAGCTCCAGCAATACTTAAATGCACCGGGTCATTGCTGGCCAAGTCTGTAACACCGGTGAAGGTATCAGAAGCGATTAGGCTTAGGTAGTCATCAGTTGCAGACAATTCCCAGAATAAATCTCTGATCACAACTCGGTATTCATTTTCAAGAGCGACTAACTCAGGGGTTGCATTGTCATGAGAGCCCTCTGCTGCTGCCGTTAATATTGGCATAAATACAATTTGGGTATTTAGGTGATGAGAGCGTATTTCATTATAAACCGCCAACATGTTGGCTTTATAATCGGCTGCTGACTTCTGTTTGGAATGCACATCATTATATCCCCATAGAATAGTCACTAATTCAATTTCGGCTATTTCTGCAACCATACTCGCTTGTACTACGTTAGTTTTACTACCACCAACCGCAAGGTTATACAGTTCATAGTTAAGTGCTTCAGCCACTAACCATGGCCAAGTTTCAACACTGACAGTCTGCTTTTGACCATGACTGATACTATCGCCAATAGCCACATAAATAGGTTTGTTTATTGGTTCGAATGGCTCTAATACATAGCCTTGTTCAAGTTGCAGAGAGCTAAGGATAGGGTTTTGCCATATCGGGAAAATTAAACGATATTGTTGGGCACCAGAACCTGTACTATTTAAAATAAGTTTACCAGTTTGGTTATTCGGCGCTATCGCACTATTTACTCGAACTCCATCTACTGTAAGGCTAAATTGGCCAAAACTAGTGTCAATTTTTTTACCATCAATTTCTTCCTGAGTTATATTGTCAGGATCGGCGACGAATGAAACATCTTTGACAAATTGTAAGGTTACGCTCGGGCTGCTGGTTTTGAAACGCATAGTAACGCCGGTAGTCGATTGGGTTTTACGGGCTAATTCGGTTTGAAAGCCGCGATCGGACCAAGCTAATGCTCGGTTAGCTGCAATTACCGCAGGAGAAAAACGACGTAACATCAACGCCGGCGCTTGCGGATGCTCAGCATCATCAATTACCGCGGCCCCGCCAAAAATAATGCAGGTGTTATTTTTTAAAGGAAAGCTGTTGCTATCGGCAATTTCAGCTGAGCACTCACTTGCATTTACCTGAAAACACAAGGTTAAAAATATACCGGTAAAAATTGTTAATAATTTAGTATTCATTATTTAGTTACTACTCTATTCGTTAAACGGCTAGATATAACGACACCCTAGCTTGAAGATATTTTCTTTATTTGCCCACAACATGATTGATAACGTTATCAAAATCAATAAAAAAATAAATTTAACCAATATTATTCTGTAATACAAATGAAAATGGCCATTACAACATTGGACGAACTAGAACCTACAAGCTTTAACTAACGGCCCCTTAAACTTCATCAAACAACTTGTATATACAGATTATTTATGCGATATTAGCCATCGCGCTCAATTGTATATACAACTTAGCTTTGGTTTTTTTAAGGATTATGATGGCACCCGCTAAATTCACCCAAATTAAACAGTTTATTTTTGAACAGATAGAATCTGGTCAGTGGGCTGAGCATCAACGTGTTCCTTCTGAAAATGAATTAGCTGAAAAGTTTGGTGTATCGAGAATGACTGCTCGCAGATCATTACAGGAATTAACTGATGAAGGTGTGTTAAATCGATCTAAAGGCTCGGGGACATTTATTTCTAGTTTTAAATCGCAATCGTCACTATTAGAAATTCGTAATATTGCTGATGAAGTGAAAGCTGCAGGACATATATACTCAGCTAAATTAGTAAGCATTGAAAAGTTAACGGCTGATGCCGCAACTGCTATCGAGTTAGATATAGCCATAGGCAGTAGCGTTTACTTTTCAAAAATTCTACATATGCAAGATGAGCAACCGATTCAGTTGGAGCAGCGCTATGTTAATGCCGCTCTAGTGCCTGAATATATTAACCAAGATTTCTCTTTAATGACTCCGCATGAGTACTTATGCAATGAAGCACCGCTTACCGAAGCCACTCATCAAATTGAGGCTGTGCTAAGCGAAGCAAAGATTTCTGCGTTGTTGACTATAGATAGTCAACAACCATGTTTACAAGTAAAGCGCCGCACCTGGTCATCTAATGGTGTGGTCAGTTTGGCTATTTTGACTTCACCGGGTAATAAGTATCGCCTTGGTGAGCATTTAAAATTTTAGAAAATATTTAGGAGAATAATATGACGTTTAAATATGGTGTTGACCAACTAAATCTCGATATTGTCTGTGGCATTGCCGACGGTAGTATTCAAGCAGAGCTTTGCCAAGAAGCATTAGATCAAATCAATAAAAGTCGACAAAATGTCGAAATAATGGCAAGTTCCGACGAACCCGTATATGGCATAAATACTGGCTTTGGCCCTTTATGTGATACACAAATATCACCCGATCAAACCAATTTATTGCAAAAAAACCTACTCATTACCCACGCCGTAGGTGTTGGTGAGCCGATTGCTAAAGCGATTTCAAAGCTAATGCTGATCACCAAAGTTCATGCGCTGAGTCGTGGATTTTCAGGTATCCGTCTTGAAGTAGTTGAGCGTATGTTAGCCTTTATCGATCTAGACTTGATTCCGGTTGTTCCAGAGCAAGGTTCTGTTGGTGCTTCAGGTGATTTAGCGCCACTTTCTCATTTATTCTTACCGCTAATTGGTGAAGGTGAGTTTTGGCAAAGTGGAGAGGGGCAAAACGGAAATATTGTTCCTGCGAAAGAAATACTAAGCCAACATGGCCTAGAAATAATGGATTTGCATGCCAAAGAAGGTTTGGCGCTTATCAATGGTACCCAATTTATTTTATCTCATGCCATTACCGCATTATCTAAAATGAGTTATTTGTTGGACTTAGCTGACTTAACAGGTGCCATGAGTATTGAAGGCATGCAAGGCAGTGAATCGCCATTTAGAGACGAACTTCATCAAACTCGTGCATTTGCTGGTAATTTGCAAGTTGCAGCGCGTATGAGAGCCTTTTTTAAAGACTCACAAAATATGGCTGACCATGAAGAGTGTGATCGTGTACAAGACCCTTATTCATTAAGATGTATTCCACAAGTGCACGGCGCATCACGTAATGCTTATATCCATTTAAAAGAAATGGCTGAAATTGAGATGAACTCGGTTACTGACAACCCAATTGTTATCAGTAGTGAAGAAGCCATTTCTGGTGGTAGCTTCCACGGGCAACCATTAGCTATGGTGTTAGATTATGCATCAATTGCAGCCGCAGAACTGGGCAATATATCTGACAGACGTTGTTATTTATTATTGGAAGGTTTGCACGGTTTGCCACGATTGTTAACTAAAGCAGGTGGTTTAAACTCAGGTATGATGATCCCACAATATGCAACGGCAGCTTTGGTAACAGAAAACAAATCTTTGTGTTTCCCACCTTCAGCAGACAGTATACCAACGTCTATGGGACAAGAAGATCATGTATCTATGGGTAGTATTTCAGGCAGACAGCTTAATCAAATATTAGGTAATGTTGATAAGATTTTTGCCATTGAATTAATGTATGCAGCTCAAGCAATTGAGTTTAGACGACCAAACAAATGCTCTGACATCATAGAGAAAAACTTTGCAATTATCAGAGCCAAAGTAGCCAAACTTGAAGAAGACAGACTATTAAAGCCTGATATCGATGCCATGATAAAACTGGTTAAATCGCGAGCGTTTAGCGTTAGCGTTGAACATTAATTATAGGCCTCTAAAAATGGAAAGCATAATGACCAATATAATCGATTTTCAACAACAAATTAAGCAAGGTATTCCAACTGAATTACCAGCTGCGAAACCTTATCCAAAGGACGCTAACCGAGCCCCTAAACGTAAAGACATTTTAAATAGCGACGAAAAACAGTTGGCATTAAGAAATGCCCTGCGTTACTTCCCAAAAGAATGGCATCAAGAATTAGCGCAAGAGTTTGCTTTAGAATTAAAAGAATTTGGCCGTATCTATATGTACCGATTCAAGCCGAACTATGAGTTAAAGGCACGTTCGGTTGCTGATTACCCTACTAAATGTGAGCAAGCAGCAGCTATAATGCTGATGGTCGAAAATAACCTAGATCCTGCCGTGGCACAGCATCCAGAAGAACTTATTACTTATGGTGGCAATGGTGCAGTGTTTCAAAATTGGGCACAATATTTGTTAGCCATGAAGTATTTGAGTGAAATGGAAAGTGATCAAACGCTACATTTATACTCAGGTCACCCTATGGGGTTGTTTCCGTCTTCAACTGAAGCACCACGTGTAGTTGTCACTAATGGCATGATGATCCCGAACTACTCACAACCAGACGACTGGGAAAAGTTTAACGCCTTAGGTGTTACTCAATACGGACAAATGACCGCGGGTTCATTTATGTATATTGGTCCGCAAGGTATTGTTCACGGCACTACAATTACTGTGATGAATGCGTTCCGCAAAGTTTTAAATAAAGGTGAAACATCTCTAGGTAAAGTTTTCCTTACCGCAGGTTTAGGTGGCATGAGTGGTGCTCAACCAAAAGCCGGCAACATCGCTAAGTGCGTTACCGTATGTGCTGAAGTAAACCCGAAAGCTGCTATTAAGCGCCATCAACAAGGATGGGTTGATGAACTTATCGATAACATGGATGCGCTTATTAGTCGTGTTAAAGAAGCACAAGCTAACGAAGAAGTCGTATCGATTGCTTACATAGGTAATATTGTCGATGTTTGGGAAGCTTTTTATGAACACCAAGTGTTTATTCACTTAGGCTCAGATCAAACGTCTCTGCATAATCCTTGGTCAGGTGGTTATTATCCAGTAGACATCAGTTATGAAGAATCTAATCGATTAATTCGTGAAGAGCCGGAAGTGTTCAAAGTTAAAGTTCAGGAAACTTTGAAGCGACATGCTAATGCTGTAAATAAACATACCGCGCGTGGCACTTATTTCTTCGACTACGGCAACGCCTTCTTACTAGAAGCCTCTCGCGCCGGTGGCGACGTAATGGCTGAAAATGGTATCGACTTTAAATACCCTTCGTATGTTCAAGATATCCTTGGACCTATGTGTTTCGACTATGGCTTTGGGCCGTTCCGTTGGGTCTGTGCTTCTGGAAAATCGGAAGACTTGGATAAAACCGATGCTATTGCAGCTCAAGTTCTAACTAAAATTATGGCAGAGTCGCCTGCTGAAATTCAGCAACAAATGCAAGACAATATCACTTGGATTAAAGACGCTAAGCAAAACAAATTAGTGGTTGGCTCGCAAGCTCGAATTCTTTATGCCGATGCGCAGGGTCGAATTGAAATTGCCAAAGCATTTAACGATGCCATTAACTCTGGCGAAATTGGCCCTGTGGTATTAGGTCGTGATCACCATGATGTCAGTGGTACAGATTCACCGTATCGCGAAACATCTAACATTTATGATGGCAGTCGCTTTACTGCAGATATGGCAATTCACAATGTAATTGGTGATAGTTTCCGTGGCGCAACATGGGTTTCTATCCATAATGGCGGTGGTGTTGGCTGGGGTGAAGTGACTAATGGTGGCTTTGGTATGCTACTCGACGGCACTGCCGATTCCGAGCGTAAACTCAAATCTATGCTGTTATTTGATGTAAACAACGGTATTGCTAGACGCAGTTGGGCACGAAATGAAGAAGCTAATTTTGCGATTAAACGTGAAATGGCAAGAACGCCTAAACTAAAAGTCACCTTGGCTAATTTAGTTGATGACGATATTTTAAATAGCTTATCATTGTAAGGTACTAGCTACAAATTAAAGGACTAATAATGGTGTGACCCCACATTAATGATAGCCGCAGATGTTAATAACGTCTGTGGCTTTTTTGATTATTATTAACTTTTAAAATAAGAACAAAACTGACACCATGTTGTTCAGCATATGAATAGCAATACAATAATTAATGTTATTGGTCTTTAAACGCACCATGGCTAACAACAATGCGAGGGTAAATAACGTGATTAATTCAATACCCTGATATTGCGAATGAATTGCCGTAAAAATTAAACTTGTTGCCAACACCGCGCCACTTTTTCCTAATAATGAATATTGCAGACGAGAAAATAAAAAGCCTCGAAATACGATTTCTTCAAAAATAGGGGCAATAATGCACAAAGATAGAATGGCCAAGAAAATATTGTCTGTAGTTATTACTAAATTTTGCATCATTTCTGGCGTTTCAACCGCCAATAAAGAATTGACCAACCACCAAAACGTTAAATAGCCAAGCATGATCATTAACCAAGGTTTGAATACCTCAAAATCAAATTGCTTAGAAATCCTCAAAAAATAGGCTCGATTGGGAGTGTATTGTTTGGTTGTTGCCATATACACCACAGGTAGCGTAACTAACGCCATTAAAATTCCAAAGCCACTTAAAACATCGCCATCATTAAACCAAGCAACGGCGTCGACAATATTTTCATTAGTGCTTACATAAGCGCCATAAATCGCACTTAGAAAAAATGTGGGCATAAACAAAGCGATAAGCCACAAAAATGTTTGCAAAAGGCTTAATCGAGGTTGTTTATTATTTTGCTCGGCCGGTATTGGTTGCTGCTCTGCATCTGACATTATTCATTCCTTGAACCAAGGTATACGATAGAAAAAATTAATTTGAAATATCAAGTGTCTCACTTGAGTGTACTTATTCGGATTTTATTTTCCAGTTTTATCATTAATTTAAATGACACTGACAGTTAACCAATCCTGACGTTTAACAAAAATTGCTACCCAAAATAAAAGCTTACCAATCAAATCATTGACATAATATGTCGCATTTATGTAAATATGTTGCTATATTAATTTACCAATGATTAACAATATAACTTGATTTTTTTGCGTATTTCATCAGTAATAAGCTGATTTTAAGTAACATTAAAACTTAAACAGTAAGGAGGTAATTAATGGAATTAAGTAACGCAGTAATCGCTTGGGGCAGTGTTGGTATAATTTTAATGTTAGCCGAACTTATTATTCCCGGTGGTATCGTAGTCTTTTTAGGTACTTCTGCTGTAGCGGTAGCAGCTACATTGCAATTGGGGATAATTGACAATTGGGTTCATGCCTTGACTCTTTGGTTTATTTTATCGATGACCTTACTTATTGCCTTTCGTAACGTCGGACAAAGACTTGTCGGTGGTGATAGCCGCATTGGAAATATTGATGAGAATTTAGATGTTTTTGGCCATGAAGTCGAGGTTGTCGAAACAATTGGGCCAGGTAACAAAAAAGGTCGGATCAAGTTTCAAGGAAGCAACTGGAGCGCACTGGGGGATGGCAGCGAAATTAAACCTGGTGAAAAAGCTAAAGTTGTTTGTCGTGACAACATTTCTTATGTTGTCGAACGGCTAATATAACAATAATGACATTGCCTAAATGCAGCAATGCCTACAAAAAATTCAACAAAGACTAAATTTATAAATAATAAATAAAGGGCAGTCGCCCAAACTAAGGAGAGTCATGTGTTTGCAGTATTTACTTTTGTCTTATTAGGCATACTTTATATTTTGTTCAAATTGATACTTATCGTCGAAATGCGAGAAGTTTGTGTCATTGAACGTTTAGGTAAGTTTAGAGCCGTCATGCAGCCAGGGTTGCATTTTCTTATCCCTTTTTTCGATCGTGTCGCTTACCGTCACGAAACTAGAGAGCAAGTGTTAGATATACCCGCGCAAAGTTGTATTTCCAAAGACAATATTCAAATTGATGTCGATGGCTTAGTTTACATTAAGGTAATGGATGGCGCTAAGGCAAGTTATGGCATTGAAGATTATCGTCGCGCTAGTGTTAACTTAGCGCAAACCACAATGCGCAGCGAAGTAGGTAAATTAGCGTTAGGAGAAACCTTCTCTGAGCGCGATAAGCTTAACGAAACTATTGTTCGTGAAATAGATAAAGCCTCGGATCCTTGGGGTATTAAGGTATTACGTTATGAAGTGAGAAACATTACTCCATCGCTCAATGTTATTCATACCTTAGAAAAGCAAATGGAAGCGGAACGTAAAAAACGAGCCGAAATTACCCTAGCCAATGCTGAGCGAGATTCAACCATCAACCTTTCTGAGGGCGATCGCCAAGAAGCAATTAATATGTCTGAGGGTGACAAACAAAAGCAAATTAATGAAGCCGAAGGTTACGCCAAAGAAATTGAGATTGTAGCCGATGCAACCGCACAAGGAATTAGCCTTATTGCCGAGGCAGCGAACCAACCTTGTGGCGATGATGCAATTAAAATGCGCTTGATGGAAGAATATATTCAACAAACCGGTAAAATATTAAAAACTGCCGAGGTCTCTATTTTACCTGCAGAATTAGCCAAACTCGAAGGTTTCTTTGAAGGCATGGATAAAGTCACAGCCACAGTACAAGGAGCAAAATAATGGATTCTATTAATAACTTTCATCCTGCTGATATTGTTGTTTTAGTGGTTTGGGGATCGATATTTATCACCTTCATTGTCAAACTATTTCAATCGATTTGCTTAGTGCCAACCAAGTCGGCTTATGTAGTCGAGCGCCTTGGTAATTATAGTAAAACCTTAGAAGCGGGTTTTCATGCTTTACTGCCATTTATTGATAGGGTTGCTTACATTCAAGATTTAAAAGAAGAAACTATCGACGTACCACCACAAGAATGTTTTTCTAAAGATGAAGTGAATGTTGAAGTTGACGGGGTTATTTATATCTCGGTTACCGATCCGATCAAAGCAAGCTATGGCATTACTGACTATCGGTTTGCGGCAATGCAACTTGCGCAAACCACTACTCGTTCGGTAATTGGTACCTTGGAGCTCGACAGAACCTTTGAAGAGCGGGACTTAATTAGCGCTAAAGTTGTTGATGTCCTTGATAAAGCCGGTGAGAGCTGGGGTATTAGAGTGCATCGCTATGAAATTAAAAACATTACGCCACCGCAAACCGTAAGGTTAGCAATGGAAATGCAAGTTAATGCGGAGCGCGAACGACGGGCAATTTTGGCTAAAAGTGAGGGTGATAAACAAAGTGTAATCAACCGTTCGGAAGGTTTGAAGCGAGAAATGATTAATGTTTCTGAAGGTGAAAAACAACGCCGTATTAATGCCGCCGAAGGTAAAGCCGCAGGAATTTTAGCGCTAGCAAAAGCAACCGCGTTATCGATTAAAAAAATTGCTTTGGTGATCGATCAAGACGGCGGTAAAAAAGCCCTAGAAATGCAACTCAGTGAACAATACTTGAAACAAATGCAAGGCTTGAGTCAAAGTAGTCGTAAGGTAATATTACCGGCTAACTTACTTGATTATCAACAATGGATGAATACCATGGGCCTTAATAAAGTTGATAAATAATTCATCGACTTAACGTACAAGTTGTTAACTTTAGTTACATTTGAGTTACAACTTTTATGTAAATAAATTGTTAGAATGGCCACCTGTAACTATTTTAGTTATTTCTCACCTTGAGATTTTGTTAGCACCCACTTGGGTGCTTTTTTTTACCCTCAGGACGAGGGTAATCCGATAGAGCCAGGGATGGCGAAGATTCGGTAGATCAAGGATGAATCAATGCAACGCCGCTCCATACTCTCCATGTATTCTCGGCATATAATATGTCCCGATATAAACCACCAAGGATGGATTTAGGTTTGTAAAAGGGATGAGCAATACTAACTCACCACAGCAGCCGGTGAATTCTCTAATAAAAACTGCCACGCTTGCTCTGTAAAACAACTTTTCGATAAATAACTATTGCTGCCGTTATTTAATTTTAAGATCAAACCTTTCTCAGTAGATACTGTCGAATTAATATCTAGCCATTTAATTTGTTGGTTTACATACTGAGATTTAATGGTAATCCCAGTATCCGCAAGCACTAATTCCACCTCATTACCCGACGCTTTACTTAGCATTTGTCTGGTCACCCACCAACTCTTGGCGTAAATTTGGCTCAGTAATTCGACAAAGGCGAGCACAAAGAAGAATGCGCCCAAATGACCGCTTATTGCCTCAATTTGCACTGCGTAAAAAAATAAGCCAAACAAAACCAAAACGCCAATTTTGATAAACCGACGATTCGATTTAGGCTCTAACGATTGTGACTGCTCAAAGCACTCAGTGTAATGAGGTTTATTTAATGTAAAGGTAGTTTGATAATTCATAACGGTAACATTGAGAATAAAGAATTACTGCGATTTAATACTAGCTAGATAATTAAAGCAACGATTAAGTCCAACAAATATCAGTGCACTAAGACAGACTAAGGCACTATGAGTGATTATAGTATCCATTTTCAAACTGTCTTGCCAAAGGATTTTCGCTCCTTTGGGCGTTACAATAATTAAGTCAAGCAAGGTTATATGTACCCACAATATCACTATTAAAATTAATACTTTGCGTTTGCTAAACAAACTGTCTCTAACTTTCTCGGTCATCGCTATTTTCCAACCATTGCATTAAATCATTATGCTTAAACGTATAGTCTAAGTTAGCTATATGTATACTGTGCACTTGCTTGCCTTGCTCTTCCTGTTGCGCCAAAAACGTTGGCTGAGGATAACTTAACGCCTGCAACGCTTTGCGGTAAAAGTCAGCTCTAGTCGGGTGTGAACCGGCAACCGCATTGAACACTTTACGGTGAGATTGTTGAGTCTGCCATTGTGGTATTTTATTTATCACCGCGGTAATAATACCAAGTACATCATCTCGATGAATAAAATTAACCACTGATTGCGGGTTGGGTATACTGCGTTGTTGCCCAAAAAAACGACCAGGGTGACGATTATAGCCAATTAATCCTGCCAACCTCACTACAACTTTTTGCTGGATTTTACTCGACAGTATTACTTGTTCCGCCTGCGCCAAGATTGCGACTTTGTTGGCATTTAAAGCCAGCTCAGAATCTTCATTTACCTCGCCACTTAAGCCGTTATATACCGCCGTAGAGCTTAACAAGATAATACTGGTTACCTGACTGTTTTTATGTTCGGCAGCGTTTACAAGTTGCTGTATTTTATCGGCATAATCGCTGTTGCCATAACGAATGCCGGGCGGTATGCATACCACCAGACATTGCTGTTGAAATACTTGCGAATTCA
>CALJHL010000220.1 GCA_938075435.1 uncultured Thalassotalea sp.
TTTTGAATCTAGCGTGTCTACCAATTTCACCATACTGGCAGTACTCATTGTCTATAACGTCAAAATTTATGCTGTCCATGCAATGGGTTTTGAGTCCCTATTTATGCCAATATTTTCAATCTGACAAAGGCTTAATAGCCATTAGGTTTTACCAGTAATTAAGCAAATGTAATTACTGCAGGCATTATACGAAAGTTCAGTGACCACGCAAGTCTTTTCTGTGTCTTTCTGGTCGAGTGCGCAAGTTTTAGGCAAGGTAAGTAACAATTTAACGAGCAGGACAAACTAAGCGCCTTGCTTTATAACTATTGTGGCGGTTGCCACTCAGCGATTTGATTTGTTCTCTAGCTTGCCATGACAGAAACATTATCAATTTTTTAATAACACATAGCCAAAGATTACCAGACTTATTAAAAAGCCAATGCTAAACTAGCAGCATAATTTTATGGTTATTTTTAGGTTTAAATGGAATCTTTCCCTCGCGCTGGTTTTCGTCGTCGTTTCGGCTCATATATATATGATGCACTCATGGTATTAGCGGTGTTTATGATGGCCGGCTATCTCGGCATTGGTATATTGATTTACCTTGATTACTTAAGCGTAATTAACATAGTTCGTATTGATTTCGCCATCGACTGGCAACAAACGTCGTCAATTTACTATGTTGCTTTTCACGGTTGGAATCTTATTTGGGTGAGTTACTTTTTTGTTTATTTTTGGTCTAAAAAAGGCCAAACAATTGGTATGCGTGCCTGGCGTTTAAAAGTTCAAAACCTTGATGGTTCTTTAATTTCGAAAACTACGGCTGTGAAGCGGTTATTATTTACCTTGGCCGGGTTAGGAAATTTAACGGTAATATTTGACCGTAAAAACAAACTTTCCTTACAAGACCGCTTTAGCGCAACCGAAGTGGTGGTAATTTCTTTAGCCGCCAATAAAGCTAACTTAGAGTAGTTTACGACAAATGTATTTAACATAAGCGCGGGTGCATGTTGTACCAGTGCTTTTGTTATTAAGCTTTCTTTCGCAGCAAATAAACGGCGACCAATACAAATAATATACTGGGCAAGGTGGCGCCAAGAATAGGCGGTAAATCGTAGGTTAAGCTCAGAGAACCAAAGGTGCGGTTACTAAAATCATAAATAATCCCGGTACCAATCCCCATCATAATGCGCGCCCCCATTGAAGTTGAGCGCAATGGCCCAAAGATATAAGACAGAGCCACTAATAACATCACCGCCACCGTAATGGGTTGCATCAGCTTGCGCCACAGCGCCAACATATAACGACTAGTATCTTGTTGGTTTTCTTCTAAATAATCGAGGTAACTAACTAGACCCTGCACCGACAATGCTTCCGGTTTAACCGTGACCACGCCTAACTTATCAGGGGTCAACGTCGAGGTCCACTCTAAGCGTTCCTCTTTAACCGTATCAATTTTGTCATCACTAAAATGGGCTGTTTCAACTGTATGCAATAGCCAATGATCATCGACGAAATTAGCTTGCTCGGCTGTTAACCAGGTTTGCATTTTTAAACTGTCATTAAATTTGTATATCGATATACCTTTTAATGTCCCAGTATCTTGAACTTCCGAGATATTAACAATCAATTCACCATCTTTAGCCCAGACGCCGCTATTGGACGAAATCAGGCTACCACTTGAAATGGCCTTAGCTTTTAATTCTCTGGCACTGGCTTCACCTTGCGGCGCTAACCACTCCCCCACTGCCATACTAATCAAAATAAGGATCGCCGCAGTTTTCATTACCGATTTAATTATTTGTATTTTTGATAAACCAGCCGCTTGCATAACCACTAATTCGCTATGGCTTGCCATCATGCCGAGGCCGATCAAGCCACCAACTAGAGCCGCCATCGGAAAAAATATTTCAATATCACGAGGCAAGGAATAAAGCGCATAAAGGCCGGCATGGATCAGATCATAATTGCCTCTTCCCACATGACGCATTTGCTCTACAAATTTAATGATGGTGCTGATACTGACCAGCACCGCCAGCGTTAAAAAAGTGGCCATGGCAATAATTCGGCCAATATAAAAATCAAGAATACGCATTAGCTTCTACCTCGAGCTAATTTAGCTTTAATTTTTTTACCACTTTCTCGGCCTTTAATTAATAAACTCCAGCCTAAGAATAACGCGATTAAATGTATCGGCCAAAGCCCAACATTAGCAGCAATAACCCCGTCATCCATAGCTGACCGGGCACTTGTTAGTAACATGTAATACCCTAAAAACAATAACAACGCCGGGAACATTTTGGCAAACTTACCTTGTCGTGGATTAACCACACTTAGCGGCACAGCAATTAAGGTTAAAATAATCACTGAGATTGGAAATGCAATACGCCATTGGATTTCAGCGTTGGCTTCTATACTGGGGTCATTAAGTAACTCTGCCGTGGGTAATGCTTCCAATTTCCGGCGCTTTTGTTCGCCCTTCATATCTTGGATTTCCATTTCATATTTAGAAAAGGTTACGGTTTGATAGGTTTTATTTTTATTGTTTTTTTCGTAACGATTACCTAAATCCAAGACTAAGCGCTGCGCCCCGTCGTTATTTTCAACAACTTGACCTTGAGCTGCATAAATTAAACTGATGGCGCCTTGTTTTTTATCATCTTTATCAAGAATTTTTGCCACAAATACTTTTTCGAGCTGATTATTTTTATTGATATTATGAACAAATACAACCGCTTCGTCATTGTTGGTTTTTTGAAAGCGCCCAGCCACTAAGGCCGACAAACCAACATCTTTGGAAAGCTCTTCTTTTACTTGATACTCGCTTTCTGCCGAAAGTGGTGACACATACAGGGTAAAGGCGCCAGTAATTATGGCATTAAGTAATGCGACTCCTAAGGTAACTCTCACCACATACCACTCACTAACACCACAGGCATGCAAGACAGTCATTTCATTGTCAGCATAAATGCGTCCATAAGCTAATAAAATGCCAAGGAAAAGACTGAGTGGCAGCATAACGCCAACGAGATGAGGAATGGTAAGACCGATAAACGTTAGTACCATTTGTCCGGGGATACCACCTTCTGAAGCATCGCCAAGGATCCGAACAAATTTTTGACTGATAAATATCGTCATTAATACTAGGAAAACGCCTAGTTGGGTACGAATAACTTCACCGAACAAATATCGAAAAATAATCACTGATTTAATCCAAAAAACTTAGGTTTTTTCTGACAAATGGCGCATTTTTAAGTAAACTTAGCGTTTTTATATATAATTTAATTTTGGCAACCAAAGCGAATCAATTGTATCTGGCTATAATAATAGCCTAAAGTATACTTTGCTGTATAAGTAAGTCTATCTTCTTAAAACAGATTTTAGCAAGCTAATCTAAGTTTACCAAGCCAAAAACTAGCATTTAACCATATTAATAGGAGTGTTCATGGAGTTCAGTGTCAAAAGTGGCAGCCCAGAAAAACAACGCAGTGCATGTATCGTTGTCGGAGTGTACGAACCACGTCGTTTATCTGCTGTAGCTGAGCAACTCGATGAGATCAGTGGCGGTTATATTTCTAACCTACTGCGTCGCGGTGATTTAGAAGGCAAATCAGGGCAAATGTTATTGTTGCATCAAGTACCCAATATTCTTAGTGAACGAGTTTTATTAGTTGGTTGTGGTAAAGAGCGTGAACTTGATGAGCGTCAATATCGACAAATTATCAGTAAAACATTAAACACCTTAAATGAAACTGGTTCTATGGAAGCGGTATGCTTCTTGTCTGAATTGCATGTAAAAGGCCGTGATACTTATTGGAAAGTTCGCCAAGCAGTTGAGGCGACTCAAGATTGTTTATACAGTTTTAACAGCCTTAAAACTCGCAAAGAAGAACCACGTCGACCGTTACGTAAAATTGTTTTCAATGTACCGACTCGTCGCGAGTTAACGCTAGGTGAGCGCGCAATTAACCATGGTTTAAGCATCGCCGCAGGGGTAAAAGTCTGTAAAGATGTCGCCAACATGCCGCCAAACATTTGTAACCCTGCTTACCTTGCTGAGCAAGCGGTACAGTTAGCCAATGATTATGACAAAGTGACTACTCATATTGTCGATGAAGCCGAAATGGCAACGTTAGGCATGGGCTCATACCTTGCTGTAGGTCGTGGTAGTGTCAATGAATCATTAATGAGTGTAATGACATACAACGGCGCTGGCGATGATTCAAAACCAATCGTCTTAGTCGGCAAAGGCTTAACGTTTGATTCCGGCGGAATTTCACTTAAACCAGGCGAAGCCATGGATGAAATGAAATACGACATGGGTGGTG
>CALJHL010000221.1 GCA_938075435.1 uncultured Thalassotalea sp.
ATGAGAAAGATAGCGATGGCATTGTTCAAGCAAGATGAAACGAAACGAGCCAGTATGGCAGCCAAAAAGAAAATGGCAGGGCTAGACGATGAATATCGTTCAACCCTGTTGGAGTCTGGGATTAAAATGCGCTAGCCGTGCGTAACAATTCAATTAATGGTCGAAATAAATAATCATTTCTGCCGCTTCACAATGACAATCAAATCCACAAATAGTGCATTCATAACCATTTAAACTATCTTCTCGCCATTTATCGGGGTGGAGTTTAATTAGCTGGCCACCGCATTTAGTAAAATATTTTACCGCACTGTTGCCTGGGCTTTGTCGCCATAGATGACTCACTCCGCCTTTAGCCCCTTGCTGCTTTAATGCGACTATGCTCAGTTTTAATAACTGTGAACCTATCCCTAGTCCGCGATAGCTTTCGGCAACGGTATTACATTTAAAATATGCGGTATCGCTTTGCTTAGTATCCCATAACTGTGGGCTATACCATTTATCAATGGTCCAGCTTTTGGGGCTGTAACTTATTCTGAAACCGACTAATTTTTGTTGGTGATAAGCGACATAACTGGCGTTTACATTGGCGAGTAAACCTCTATTAAACCATTGTCTTAACAGCTCTAAATTTAGGTAACCGGCACCATGAACATGATTTGCTAAGGTAATAATACTGGCAAAATCTGCAGCGCTGAGTGGCTTATAAGCAATGTCTTCTTTATTCATAATTTACTGAATGTTAATAGTTATACTGTTCATTGTACTGCTATTTTGCCATTATTGGAGCAATAATTCTAAATGAGTTTAATTTTTTATGTACGATCCATTAATACAAACTGACCCTGGAAATAATAGCCCGTATCCGGAGAGTTATTGGGCCAGCGTGTCCGGTCCTGCGCCAGTTGATGATGGCGCCATTAATAATAATATTGATGCCGATGTAGTGATAATTGGCGCTGGTTACACTGGGCTTTCCTGCGCGTTGCATTTGGCGCGCGAGCATAATATTAAAGCCGTAGTTCTCGAAGCCAATAAAACCGCTTGGGGTTGCAGTGGCCGTAATGCCGGTTTTATTTTAAAGTCTACTGGTCGCAAGCCATGGTCAGCGATGACTAAACAATGGGGTGAAGAGGTGATGCGTGGTATTTACTCTGAAGTATGCCAAGGCGTTGCCACTGTTAATGACTTGATTAAAGAAGGCATAGACTGTCAAGTTCAACAAGCTGGGTATATTCGCATCGCTCATAAACCGGCAATGATGAAATCATTAGCAGCACAAGCCAGTTTATTGGAAAAGACTTTTGGTTATCAGGTTGAGCAGTTAAGCCGGTCTGATCTTCATCAGCACTTTATGCGCGATGAAAATGCTCACGGAGCATTGCGATTCAGTGATGGCTTTGGCATTAATCCGTTGAAACTCGCATGGGGTTATCAGAATTTAGCACGCCAAGCAGGAGCTAAAATTCATCCTGGTTCACCGGTGACCCAGTGGCTTAGTGAAAACAATCAACAAACACTCATCACTCCCAACGGCCGAGTTAACGCTAAAAAAGTAATCATCGCGACTAATGGTTATACGCCTAAAGGCTTTCATAGCAGTGTCGCCAATCGAACCCTGCCGGTATTGTCACAAATTATCGTCACTGAACCACTGACTGAACAACAACTTAACGCCTGTAATTTTATAACCTCTAATGTGGTTATGGATACCAGGGCGTTAAAATATTATTATCGTAAATTACCTGATAACCGAATTTTATTTGGTGGTCGTGGTGCAATAACCGGAAAATCTGCCGATGACCCGTTTTATGCAAAACGGCTTTTATCGGTGTTAAAACAAAGCTTTCCAGCCTTACATAGCATCAATTATCAATACGCATGGTCAGGCTGGATCTGTATGGCACTTGACGACATTCCTCATATAAATCATGCCGAAGATAATGAAAATGTGCTTTATGCTATGGGTTATTGTGGCAATGGCGTGTCATTTGCGGTACAGGCTGGTAAGCGCCTCGCGGACAAGGTCGCTGGTAAAGCATTGCCAAAATTACCCATGTTTGAGCAGCAATTACCTAAATTTCCATTGCCGGCATTGCGTCGACTTGGTCAGTGGAGCTATTTTCATTATGGCAAGATCAAAGACAGTTACTTTTAAAAATGCCGGTAACAGGCTAAATTAAATAACTCGATTTAAACTGCCTGCCTGAGCAAAGCTTGCAATATTTTCGCCGATGGCGTCGATTAGTCGCTGCTGGGCTTGCAAGCTGCCCCAAGCAATGTGGGCGGTGATCAGTAAATTTTCTAAATTAGTATTTAATAAAATATGATCACTTGGTGGCGGCTCTTGCTCTAAAACATCCAAGATAGCACCACCGAGTCGTTTACATTTTAAGGCGTGTAATAGGTGCTGATTATTTATTAAACCACCCCGTGCAGTATTAATTAAAATAGCTCCTGGTTTGCATTGTGCTAGAGTTTCAGCATTGATCAGTCCCTCGGTGCTGTTGGTTAGCGGACAATGTAAACTAATGATGTCGGCACAACTGATGGCCTGATTAAATGCTAGCCGATTGGCACGAATAGTGGTGGCACCTTGGCGCTCCGCAATAACAACCTTCATGCCAAACGCTTTGCCAATAACTTCGACCGATTTAGCAATTTCGCCGTAGCCAATAATTGCTAGGGTTTTACCGCAAAGTTCATTAATTGGTTCGTTAAAATGGCAAAAAATAGGACTGTTTTGCCAATGTTGTTGACGAGTGTTGTTGATATAGCGACTGGTTCTTTGCAGTAGTTCTAACAACATCGAAAACACATACTGACTGACTGACGATGAAGAGTAGGACGGAACATTACATACCGCAATCCCCAACTCTTTGGCCGCAATTAAATCAACATTATTGGTTCCGGTCGCCGCAATGCAAATAAGTTTTAATTTAGACAACCGCGATAGAGTAGAACGATCGAGTCGCACTTTATTAGTAATGATCACTTCTGCAAATTTAGCCCGAAAGATAATTTTATCAACTAAGGTATTTTCGAAATAGCTAATGCTATCAATCTGAGTAGTTATTGCACTTAGATTAATATTAGCCTCTATGGTGCTGCGATCTAAAAATACGGTTCTCATAGTGTTATACCAGTTTCATTATGTTTGTGATCTTGTTGTGCGCCAAAAAAATAAATCAGGGCAAGGCGCTCGATTGACCAATAGCTGGCTATTGGAATTGAGAGCACCGCCGCCTTGGAGTATTTTAGCAAGCAGAAGTGGGCAATAATTTAATGAAATTGCTATTACCCAGGCCTGCCATCTCGGCGGGTTTGCATTAATTTAGGCGCATAATAGAAAATAAATATGCCATAGGCTAATAGCCAAGCAAAAATACTGGCATTAATAAATAATTGATAGTCTGCTGGTGCTAACCAAGGACCAATAACACGAACAAGAGCGGCAAAGCATATCATCAAAAATGCGAATGGCATTAATTTCGGAGCCACGAGACTGTGACCGGTATGACCTAACGAAACTCGAGCAATCATTGCCAATATTAATCCGCCAATGCCGCCAATAGCGATTAGGTGCCATAAATGATTGGCGGGCAAGCTGTTATCAATATAGCTGATGGCTAAAGCCATTAAACCTATCCATAAAAACATAATGGCAAGGTGTAACGACCAAACTAATGGTACCGGCCAAGTTATCCAAGGTTTCCAGCGTAACCAGCGACACATTTGACTTAAGCCGGCAATGAGAAATAACGTGAAAAACAGCGAATCTCCAAGAGTAATTATAGGGTGCAGTAAAAAGCTGAGAAAAATTAACATCAGGCTGCCATTACTTAGGTACTCAAGCCAAGTTAAGGATGTTACTTTTTGGGTTTGAGTGCCATTGGCGGTAAACATCGGTATTACTCGACCTGCCATTACCGACATCAACAAACTAACCAAGATCACACTGGCATGAGCACTGGCAAATAATTCAACCTTGTTGACATTAGCAACCACTAAATGCATTTCCAGGTTTACTAAAGAAAACAATAATAATAAGGGTACAAAAAATAAATTGCGGGTCTGCTTGATTTTTATTATCGGCCTTGCAAGGAAAAAAGCCGCTAAAGGAAGAAAGCTTAGATCAATAACCGCAGTTAAAAGGCTGCCTATTAAATTAGGCCATATTAAAAAAAATCTGCCAGCTAACCAGAGCAAAACTAACATTAGTAAGGGTTTACCGAATAGACCCCGCTGGCCCGTCCAAGTTTGCACCGCCGTTAATAAAAAGCCGACAATGATCGCACAGGCAAAACCAAAGATCATTTCATGCATATGCCACCAATAACTACCACCGTAAAAGTCGATATTTATTTGCTTGTTTAATGATAACCCCCAAATTAGCAGGGCAATAATACTAAAAAGCGCCCCTAATAAAAAAAAGGGTCTAAAACCAAGCCTTAAAATGGCTGGAATATCGAGTTCTTTCTCAAGATCGGTAATTTGCATGACTATAAACCAATTAAGTTTTTTTGTTATTTTAGAGTAATTTTGCTGTGATGTTTAGGTTTATTACCCTTAATTAGATGCCCAATGGTTGTTTAATTTGTTTTTTTAATTTTTTTAACTTTTTTTCAAATATTTCTATTTAATAATTATACAAATAGTAACAACTCGACTACTTTTAAAGGTATTATAATAAAGTTAAAAAATATTAACTAAGTGAAAATAAAGGAAAACTATGAGACTTAAACTGATAGCAATAACAACAATGATGGTACTCTCTGCTCCTTCTTTCGCCGGCTATGAAATATATAAAGACGATCAAAATCGAGTCACTATGGGCGGGGACTTAAGCGGTCATTTTGTTTCAGGCGATGACTATGAGGAAATAATCGACGGCTTTTCACGAATCAACTTTATCATGACTCATGAGCTAACAGATGGCTGGTCCTCCATCGCCAAAGTTGAGTGGGCGGTAAGGTTTATGGAATCTGATGCTGATCTAATCCTTAGTGGTCAAGCAAAAGTTGCAGCAGGCGATAAAGATCAAACTTTGTCAAATCGGTTAGGTTTTTTAGGCATTAATCATGAAACTTATGGCGCATTTACTCTAGGTAAACAATGGGGGCCAACTTACATGATCACCGGTGCCACTGATTGGTTTCATATTTTTGGGGGCGATGGCGCGGGTACTTATCATATAAGTGATGGCGGCTATTCAGGTGTTGGTCGAGCAGAAAAAGCAATTCAATACAATAATGCTTTTGGCGATTTTGCGGTTAGTTTTCAGTATCAAGCCACCAATAGAACCGCGAAACTGTCTGACGAAATTAGCGACTCAGTGAGCGATGTAGAAGTCATTTATGATAGTTCTTACGGCGCAGCCGTTGTTTACCAATCACCTTATAATTTTACTGTTGGTGTATCGCATAACGTTGCCGATGTGCAAATTAACTCAGTGGAAACCGAAACGTTTGGTGATGTTGAAGATATCTTGACGGCGGCTAACGTAACGTATGGAGTCATGGGAGATCGGGGTATCTATGCCGCATTAGTTATGGTTGAATCTGAATATCATGAACTGGATAATAACGGTCAAATATTGGAAGAAGCGAATGGTATAGAAGCAATTTTGACTTATCGTTTTGCCAATAACGTGCAGTTAATTGGTGGTTTAATCGGCATGGAATCTGATACCTCTGGTAATGATTTTGAACGAAAATATTATATTGCTGGTGTTGCTTATTACTGGTCTGATTATTTTAGAGTATATACCGAATTGAAAATAGATGATTCAACGAATGCCGATGGCTCTGAAGTGCCTGACGATGATGTCTGGGGATTCGGAGCTCGCTTTACATTTTAATTATTACTATTACAGTTAATTTATTTAAAAAGGTTCACCTAAGGTGAGCCTTTATAATTTTTAAATTGCCATGTTTATCATTCACTAACGATGACTGAGCAAATCAGTAAATCTAATTGGATAAGTTTCATTTGATTCTAATATAGCGCTAAAAGTTATAAGTAGGTAGAATAGGGGCAATCAAGTTTTAGCTGTAAAGAAATAAATGATAAATCTAACCGACATTCAACCGCAAAAAGACGAAATATATTTAGACAACAACGCCACAACTCCGGTATTACCGCAGGCGGCTGAAGCGGCTATCCATACAATGAACTTATGTTATGGCAACCCAAGTTCAAGTCATATGACTGGGGTTAGAGCTAAATACATTCTTGAGTCGACTCGAAAAGTCGCTCGGCAAGTTATTGGTGCTACCGATGGTGAAATTATTTTTACCAGTGGTGCTACAGAAGGCATACAAACTTCAATTATTTCGGCGCTAAATGAAGCTCGCAATAAAGTAATGAACATTGCCGAGCCGGTTTTACTCTACGGCGCGACTGAACATAAAGCCGTACCGGAAACATTAAAGCACTGGAATCAAATGCTTAATGTTGGCGCCAAAGTGGTCAGTATTCCAGTCGATGAGAACGGCATTTTAGATTTTGACTTTATTAAGCAGCATGTGCCTAATGCCTTAATGATTTGTACTATGGCAGCCAACAATGAAACCGGAGTTTTTCAGGATTTGCCCGCCCTTGAACACGTCATACGCAGCAATAATCCAGAGGTGTTGTGGATGGTTGATAGTGTGCAAGCATTAGGCAAAATTAACTTAGAGTTATCAAAAACTACCATAGATTACGCCCCCTTTAGTGGCCACAAACTTTATGGTCCGAAGGGGGTTGGCGTTTTATATGTGCGTCAATCAGCGCCATACACACCATTTATTGCTGGTGGTGGCCAAGAAAGTGGCTTGCGCTCAGGTACTGAAAACTTACCGGGTATTGCCGCCTTAAATGCAATTTTTAATCTACTTAATGATGAACACGACGATACCTTTAAAAGTCATGCCGTTTTGGTTTCCTACCGCCAACAACTTGAAAACACCTTGAGAGTAGTATTTCCGGCGATTGTATTTAACCATAATTTTGCTCATTCCTTACCAACGACTTTGAATTTCTCGGTAAAAGGCTTATCCAGCAAAGATATTATGGACTTATTTGATGCTGCCCGTATTCGGGTCAGCTCAGGCTCTGCCTGTAGTTCAAAAGTTGCGGGTAGTTTTGTTCTTGATGCCATGCACAAACCGGCTTGGCAAAGCGAAGGGGCAATTCGGATGTCTTTTGGTCCGGCTACTACTCAAGCGGATATCGATAAAGCCTGTACGGCGATAACAAAAGCGGTAACGGCGTTAAGAAATAGTTGTTTAATATTATCCGATACCGATGAATACGTTGAGAGTATAACCGATGGTTTACAGCAATGGGTTTACGATGAACAATGCACCTGGTGTTATATCAGTAAAGCCACTAAGGAAATTTTGTTGATCGATCCGGTGCCGGAATTAGTCAATAAATTTGAAACCTTGGTTAACTGTCAGGATTATATTGTTAAAGCTATTCTGGCAACTCACAAGCATGATCAGCAATTGGATTGTCCTGAGATGATCCGTAATATCTTAAGCGACAAATTAAGTAGTCAACAATATGATTGTTTAGGTTGGGATGATTCTCTAACTGAGCAAGTATATTTAGACAATGGCATGGCAGTAAATGCCATTACCATCGGCGATAAAGTAATAGCCAAACTTGCACTACCGGGACACACTAATAATAGTGTTGGCTATTTATTCGGTCGAGTTGAAAATAGTCAGCTAAGTGCCAATAATATCGAGTACTGTTTTATTGGCGATACTCTACAAATCGGCGGTATTGGCCGCAGTGACTTTGCTTGTAGTGATAGTGGCGTGTTATTTCATTCATTATTGCTGTTGGCAAAAGTGATTGCCGATAACACCTTAATTTGTCCGGCGCATGATTATCAGCAACTGTTTAATACTAGCTTAGCATTAGAGACGCAGAGTAATTCATTACTGGCGGATGCGCTTGCTGGTAAAGTAAATGAACAGCAATTTATCAAGGCTAAACAGGTCTTAGATAGTCAGGATAAACCCGATGCTCAAGCGGCTCAATGTGGCAACATTAAACAAAATATTGATTCCAGCATCGATGTGGAACCGAATGAATTTTCACAGTTTTTAGCGGATAATCCCGATGTTATGGTGGTTGATGTCAGAGAAGCTCACGAATTTGAAGCTCACCGTCAGGAATACATCCGCGAGCAAAAAATTATGAATGTGCCTTTAACGCAATTAACTCATTTTATTCAAAACCACCAACACGATAAAAACTTGCATAGTTATGTCTGCATTTGTCGAAGTGGTGGCCGCAGTGACGCTGCAGCGAAAACCTTAAAGCGTATGGGTTTTGAACATGTGTATCATGTGCCAGGTGGTTTTTCGGTACTCAACAATTAGGTTATTGGGGCTCGCAATTAGCGAGCACTCATTTTAAATGTATAAAGCCGAATGTTTAACCATTCGGTTTTTTTGTTTTTAAGTTTGGTGTTATTAAGCAACTTGAATAATTCCAACTAAACTTGAGCATAGTCGTGGCACGGGTATAATAATAACTGGTGCACAGCTTTTTATTTTTAACATTTACATTATAGGCATGATTATGGGATTAAAATGGATTGACTCGTTAGAGGTCGCATTGGATTTACAAGAGCAACACCCGGAGGTCGACCCGACCAATTTACATTTCACTCAACTAATGGAATGGGTAATTGCTCTCGAACGTTTTGATGATGATCCTAAACATTGCGGCGAAAGAGTACTTGAGGCAATCCAACTGGCATGGATAGATGAAATGGATTAAATCATCGCCATCAGACTGCTAAACAATCGTGGATTTATTTACACTGCCATTAAACTAAGAAGTTAGCTTAATGTCATTAATATAAGTACAATAGCGATTGTTTAACGTTATGTTTTAATTGTTAACTTCAATATCCTCGCAGATAAAATAACTTGTTCAGCCAAATCGGAAACTACCTACATGAGTCAACCAAATAATAAGCATCCATTGTATATCCCTTATGCTGGGCATAGTTTATTAGAGTCCCCATTACTTAATAAAGGCAGTGCTTTTAGTTCACAAGAACGCAGCAGCTTCAATCTGACCGGCCTACTACCGCCTCGATTTGAATCTATAGAGGAGCAGGTAGAAAGAGCCTATATGCAGTATTCAAGTTTTCGCACCGGCCTTAATAAGCATATTTACTTACGTAATATTCAAGATAAAAATGAAACTCTATTTCATGCCTTGGTGCAAGCTCATCTCGCAGAAATGATGCCAATCATTTATACGCCAACGGTAGGGGATGCCTGCGAGCGATTTTCTGATATTTATCGCAGTAATCGTGGTCTGTTTATTTCATATGATGAACGTCATCAAATTGATGATATTTTGCATAACGCGACTAAGCAAAAAGTAAAAATTATTGTAGTGACCGATGGCGAACGAATTTTAGGTCTAGGCGACCAAGGCATCGGTGGCATGGGGATCCCAATTGGCAAATTGTCTTTGTATACTTCTTGTGGCGGCATAAGCCCAGCCTACACATTGCCAATCATGTTAGACGTTGGTACCAATAATGAAAAGTTGCTGAATGACCCTATGTATATGGGGGCTCGACATAAACGTATTGGCCAAGCCCAATACAATGAATTTGTCGATCTGTTTGTGCAAGCTGTGAAACGTCGCTGGCCAAATTTATTGCTACAATTTGAAGATTTTGCACAACCTAATGCCATGCCTTTGTTAGAGCGTTATCGAAATAAAATTTGTTGTTTTAATGATGATATTCAAGGTACCGCTTGCGTTACGGTTGGTACTTTACTTGCCGCCTGTCGCATTAAAAAAACCAAATTGTCTGAGCAAAAGGTGGCCTTTGTCGGTGCCGGTTCGGCGGGTTGTGGCATCGCCGAGCAAATTATTGCGCAAATGTGTGCTGAAGGCTTAACTGATAAGCAGGCGCGTAAACAAGTGTTTATGATTGACCGCTTTGGCTTACTAACCGAAGGTATGGACGATTTACGTGATTTCCAACAAAAATTATTGCAGTGGAATAGCGATTTAACTGATTGGCAATGCAAAGGCGATTATGCCTCTTTGTTAGATGTTATGCACAATGCCAAGCCCGACATCTTAATTGGTGTTTCCGGACAAGCAGGGTTATTTACCGAGCAAATCGTCAAAGCCATGGCTGCGGGCACTGAAAAACCGATTATTTTTCCATTAAGTAATCCGTCCAAGCAAATTGAAGCAACCCCAGAGCAAATCATCAATTGGACCGAAGGTAATGTCGTGATCGCCACCGGTAGTCCATTTGCGCCAGTTGTATACCAAGGTAAAACTTATAACATTGGTCAGTGTAATAATGCCTATATCTTTCCCGGTATAGGTCTAGGGGTTCTTGCTGCTAACATTAAATATATCAGTGATGAAATGTTGATGGTGGCTAGCGATACCTTAGCCGCGGCATCACCTTTAGCGAATACTGGCGAAGGCGATTTATTGCCTCCAATCATTGAAATTGCCGACCTCAGTAAAAAAATTGCGTTCGCTATCGGTAAGCTGGCACAACAGCAGGGCTTAGCGTTGGAGATCAGTGACCAGCAATTATCTAAAAATATAAAGAAAAATTTCTGGAAACCTGAATATCGAAGCTACAAGAGAACAACTATTTAGCAGTCATAAAAAATGAGGACTTAGTCCTCATTTTTTATGGTTTAGATCTGGCAGTTCTTCTGTTAATACGGAGATTTTTTACCCTAGGAATGCCAAATAGCCTTGTAAGATAATTAAATTGGTAATATCAATAAAGAAGGCGCCAACAATAGGTACCACCATAAAGGCTTGCGGTGAAGGGCCATTTCGAGTGACCAAAGCCCCCATATTCATAACCGCGGTTGGCGTCGCCCCCATACCAAAGCCACAATGTCCGCCTGCCATAACTGCTGCATCATAATTTGCCCCCATTATTCTAAAGGTAATAAAATAGGCAAATAAAGCCAGTACTATGGTTTGACACATCAAAATAACCAACAAAGGTAGAGCTAAATCAAAAATTTCCCATAGCTTTAAACTCATTAACGCCATCGACAAAAATAACGCTAACGAAACGGTACCAAGAATATCAACCGCTTCTTTATTGATTTTATAAATTTTAGTCAATTCGGTGGTGTTGGTGATAACTACGCCAATAAATAGCGCATAGACAAAATCTGGAATTTTTAAATAACTAATATTAAATGAGTCAACGAGCACTTTAAAATATTTTGCGCCAACCACACAAATTAATAAAATAAACAGGATCTCAATGACTGTCGAGGCAGTGACTTTATCTTCCTCAAGTTGATTATAGGTCACTAATTCCGGGTTAATATCGTGATGGTGTCCACCTTTACCAAATTCTGATTCAAGTCCATGCTTATTGATTAGGCGCTGCGCTACAGGGCCGCCAATAAGCCCCCCCATAACTAATCCAAATGTGGCTGCAGCCATGGCTAATTCCAGAGATTGAATGCCATACTCTGAGGCAAACGTTTCTGACCAGGCCGCACCAGTACCATGGCCACCTGAAAGTGTAATTGAACCAGCAATAAGACCCATTAACGGGTCTAATCCAAGCAGAGTTGCCAGGCTAATGCCAACTCCATTCTGAATAAGGATGTAAAAAGAAGCGACGCCCAGGAAAATAAAAACCTTAGCACCACCTTGAGCGAGTAACTTAAAACTTGCCGATAAGCCAACTGTTGCAAAGAACAACAGCATAAAGGTGCCCTTTAACGGCAATATAAAATTTATGGTGGTACCACTGTAATTCATAAGGGTGACAATAATCGCCACCACTAAACCCCCTAAAATGGGCTCCGGAATGTTAAATCGTCTTAAGGGTGCACAATTATGGTTAATAAAACGGCCGAGGAATAGCACAATAATCGCAATAACAGAGGACTCTATCGGCCCGATTTCAATGATATTATCCATAAAACTATAAACACCTTAGGGTAATGTTTTATTTACTATTATGAGGTATAACTATAGTTCAACATTAGCAATGTTATTTATTTTATAAAGATTAGTTGTCAAAATAATAGCAGCCAATATTTTGAGTGTAAACGAGATTAGAGCGTGACCATAGTAAGCAATATTGAGTTCTTAAAACCGCACTCTTGTCGGCAAATAGTTAACCCGCTAATATCTTCATATTTCATTTTAAGCGGTTGTCGATAGTTTTTGTCAGCGGCTTAATGATGGCTTTTAATTTGTCTTTTTGACTGTTTGTGACTGGTCTTGGCGATGTATTTCATAACCGTTGTTCGCTATTTTTAAATTTCAACAGAGTAAACAAGGCAAAATATTAGAGATTCTTTAACTGCTAAGGTTTCGCTGTCGTTAACTTTGGCTTCTTTATTGGCACTTCATTACCGCATTTTATCGCCACAATTACGGCTTAAAAACCGCTTTATTTATCTGAAACCAGACGAATCTGCTGATTTTTTTTGTTTATTTAAAGTTAAACTTTATTTAATATTTTACTGTAAATTGGCTAGGAGCCACGCGCATTAACGACTGTACATTTAATCAACACCTTGGTGACAAATTAATTAATGTTATTTTTTTAAAATTCCTCTATAATTCGCGCCAAATTTTTGACTATAAATCTAATTGAGGGCTTATCATGGCTATCGAACGTACTTTTTCTATCGTAAAACCAGACGCAGTTGCTAAAAACGTAATTGGCGCAATCTATAATCGTTTTGAATCAGCTGGCCTAAAAATCGTTGCTGCTAAAATGATTCACTTAAGCCGTGAAAAAGCTGAAGGTTTCTATGCTGAACATTCAGAACGTCCATTTTTTGGCGCTTTAGTTGACTTTATGACTTCTGGTCCTGTTATGGTTCAAGTTTTAGAAGGCGAAAACGCTGTTCTTAAAAACCGTGAAATCATGGGTGCAACTAACCCAAGCGAAGCTTTAGCTGGCACTTTACGTCACGACTATGCTGAATCAATTGATGAGAATGCATGTCACGGTTCTGATGCTTTAGAATCTGCTGCTCGCGAAATTGCTTACTTTTTCTCAGCTGACGAAGTTTGTGCACGTACTCGTTAATTAAAACGAAGCCGTAAATATATACCCGTTATTATTCTCGGATACTATGCGAAAGGATTTTGCTGTTAACAGTAAAATCCTTTTGTTTTATTAGGCATCGCCATTAGTTCAGTGTTTAGTTAAATAAAATTTTTAATTAGAGTCTATTTAAATAAATATTGGTGCTAAAAAGGCCTGTTATTGCCAAGCTAAATTGTTTCGAGTGCTTAAAAAGCGTACAATCCACCCCTAAAAGTTAAATGTAGAGATTTTCATGACCGACAATGCTGTTAAAAAGGTTAATTTATTAAATTTTGATCATCAAATGATGCGTGATTTTTTCGAATCAATAGGCGAAAAAGCGTTTCGTGCTGATCAGGTAATGAAGTGGATTTATCATTTCGGCTATGAAGATTTTGAGCAAATGACTAACGTCAATAAAGCCCTAAAAGCTAAGCTTAATCGTTTATGTGAAATCAAAGCACCGACAATTACTCAAAAACAAGTTTCAGAAGATGGCACCATTAAATACGCTTTATTGCTTGAAGGTGGGCAAGAAGTTGAAACCGTATGGATCCCAGAAAAAGAACGAGCCACGTTATGTGTTTCTTCACAAGTTGGTTGTGCCTTAGAATGTACTTTCTGTGCTACCGCAACTCAGGGCTTTAACCGCAATTTAAGCGTCTCTGAAATTATCGGTCAAGTGTGGCGTGTTGCCAATGACATTGGCGCCACTCGTATTGCTGGTACTCGACCAATTACTAATATAGTAATGATGGGGATGGGCGAACCGTTATTAAATATGAAAAATTTGATCCCTGCACTAGACACCTTCTTAAATGATCTAGGTTATGGTTTATCAAAGCGTCGAGTGACGGTAAGTACCTCTGGTGTAGTACCAGCATTAGATATGCTTAAAGAGAAGATAGATTGTGCATTAGCCATTTCAGTTCATGCACCAGACAATGCTTTACGAGATGTATTAGTACCAATAAATAAAAAATATCCACTAGAAACATTTCTAGAGGCGAGTCGCCGTTACATTGATGGCTCAAAAGCCAATAAACAAGTCACCGTTGAGTACGTAATGCTCGATCACGTCAACGATTCTACCGAGCAGGCCCATGAATTAGCAAAGGTATTGGCCGGTACACCAAGTAAAATAAACTTAATTCCATTTAATCCTTACCCAGGGTCACCTTATAAAAGACCGAGTAACTCTCGTATCGATAGGTTTGACAAAGTACTGCAAGGTTATGGTCTAACCGTGATAACCCGTCGTCCTCGTGGTGAAGATATTGATGCGGCTTGTGGCCAGTTAGCGGGAGATGTTTTTGACCGAACTAAAAGATCTGTAAAAAATAAAGCGCAAGCAGGCGATCTTTCCGTAAAAATGGTGTAATTTATTAGCAATAATAAAAATATCTTGCGGACGGTCACATGCTTAAATTAATGCGTACTCTTTTATGTCAATTAGGCAAAATTACAGTTGTACTTTTGTCTATTGGTTTTTTAAGTGCTTGCGTAACTCAAAACTATGCGGAAGATAAACCGTTAGTTAAGAAAGATTATAATGATGATCAAAAAGCTCGAACGAGGATCTCTTTAGCGTTAGGTTATTTGCAAATGGGTAATCACGCCCAAGCAAAATATAACCTTGAAAAGGCTAAACAATTCTCTCCGAGACTGCCTGATGTATATACTGCATTTGCCCATTATTTTGAAAAAGTCGGCGAATTTGAGCAAACCGAAAACTCATATAACCAAGCCCTGTCATTTGATCAAGAAAATGCCAACACCTTAAATAACTTTGGGGTGTTTTTGTGTCGCCAAAATAGGGTTGATGAAGCCGAAACATATTTCATGAGAGCTATTGAGGTAGACACTTATGTTAGGGTTGCAGAAACTTATGAAAATATTGCTTTATGTCATTTAAAAGAGCAAAATTTTGCCAAGGCCGAGAGGGCGTTAAAACGCAGCATTGCCCACAGCCCCAACAGCTCCTCAAGTTTATTACAAATGGCGCAAATACAATATGCGAAGGGCGATTACTACAACAGCGTAAAGTATATTTCTCGCTTTGAATTAGCAACTAGGCGTTTTACCCCGCAAGCAATTGCTTTAGCGTATAAAGCGAATCAAAAACTTGGTAAAACAGACGTTGCCAATGGCTATGCCACTATGCTGTTGAAAATGTTTCCTGAGTCGAGCCTAGCTAAGCAATATTTAGTTGACCAATTGCTGACAATTTCGGCAGATGATTTAGCGTTATCCTATAAAAAGTATAAATTATTGAAATTGGGTATCAGCACTAATGATAAGTCAGTTGCTATAGCAAAAAAATCTGCAAACCAAGCGGTTAAGTTTAAACAAACTCAACCCAAAATAGTGCCAGTTGAGGAAAAGTTAGTAGTAGATGCAACTATTATCAAGCAAACGAGTCAAAGTATTGCGGTAAACAGTCAAATTGCCAATCAGGCTAATGTAACTGCGGCGCAACCTAATAATGTGGCAATAAGTCAACCGGTGAGCAGTCAAACAGTAACCAGCCAAATAGCGCCACAAAAAAACGTGCAAGGTCCAGCTATAGTCGCTCAAAAGAGCCTGGGCAAACCCGCAGTAATTAATACTAGCAAATCTGCGCCGGTGCCAGTACCACCAGCAGACAAAGAGCAAAAAGTACACGTGGTAATGGCGGGCGAAAACCTTTATCAAGTGTCTAGAAAGTACAATATTATGATCAGTACTATTCGACGCTGGAATGATTTGAAAACAGAAAACATTCATGTTGGACAAATACTAAGATTAACAAAACCTTAAATAGAAGAGTATATGAGCGACAATAAAACACCTATTGATATTGGCAATGATGTCGAAGTCAAAGGGCCAGGGCAAATGCTAAGGCAAGCCAGAATTAACAAAGACTTAACTGAACAGCAAGTGGCGGAATACTTAAATTTACGACCGTCACTGATTACTGAGTTTGAAAATGACATCTTTAGTGACAAGATCCCGGTAACTTTTGTGCGTGGTTATTTGAAAAATTATGCACGGTTCGTTGAACTGGATGTCGAGCAAGTGTTAGCAAGTTTTGATGCATCGAACAGCAAAATTAAAGCCGAACCAATGCAAAGTTTTTCTCAAACTACCCGCCAAAAGGCTGAAAATAACCGTTTGATGTTAATCATTTACTTGATTGTTTTTATTCTTATCGGTCTCACAGTGGTGTGGTGGTGGCAAGAATCATTAGCCACCGATTCAAGTAATGGCGGTGCGACTTTGACGGAACCTGAAAGTTCAGTCATTAGCCAGCAAACAGACACCCTTGACCAAGGCAATAACATTCCGGTAACACAGACTCTAAATGACATGGCAGAAATACCTGTTGTCGGCTTGTCTAGCGAGCAACAACCAGTTGCTAACAATTTAGACGCAGATGCTGCGCTTTCAACAACAATACCTGCAGCAAATGCTACACCCGAAAGCGATAGTGTTGCAACGCCTGCAACAATCAGTATGGCTAAGTATGTGTTTACCTTTAATGGCGATTGTTGGGTAAATATTTTTGATGCCGACGGGGAACGTTTAGCTTGGGGTATTAAAAAATCAGGTTATATTATGAGCCTTGAAGGCAAAGCGCCATTTACGATTACTTTAGGTAAACCAGAATTGGTTAGTATAGAGTATAATCAACAATCGATAGATATGAGCCAGTTTTTATCTGGGCAAATTGCTAAATTTAGCTGGCCTAAGCAATAACCAAGATTGCTAATAACTAGCCGTTATAGTCATTTAAAATAGTTTTAAATTTGAGTTAATATGTTTAAAGAATCACCAATAGTACGTAGAAAATCTACCCAAATCATGGTTGGTAATGTGCCCGTGGGTGGCGATGCCCCAATTACCGTGCAATCTATGACGAATACGTTAACAACGGATGTTGCCGCAACGGTAGCGCAAATAACCGCTTTAGAAAATGTCGGCGCCGATATTGTTAGAGTTAGCGTGCCGACGATGGATGCTGCCGAGGCTTTTAAAGAAATTAAAAAACAAGTTAACGTACCTTTAGTGGCCGATATCCATTTTGATTACCGCATTGCTTTAAAAGTCGCGGAATATGGCGTTGATTGTTTACGCATAAATCCTGGTAATATTGGCAATGAGAGCCGTATTCGTTCAGTTGTTGACGCTGCTCGCGATAAAAACATTCCAATTCGAATCGGTGTTAATGGCGGCTCTCTTGAGCGTGAGATACAAGAAAAGTACGGCGAGCCGACGCCACAGGCATTACTTGAGTCTGCTCTGCGTCATGTTGATATTTTAGATCGTCTTAACTTTGATCAGTTTAAAGTCAGCGTTAAAGCTTCGGATGTTTTTTTAGCCGTCGGTGCTTATCGATTATTAGCGAAACAAATTAATAACCCATTACATCTAGGCATAACCGAAGCCGGTGGGTTTCGTGCCGGTGCTGTCAAGTCTTCGGTTGGTTTAGGCATGCTGTTGGCTGAAGGCATTGGGGATACCATACGTATTTCTTTAGCAGCAGATCCGGTAGAAGAAATTAAAGTTGGTTTTGATATTTTAAAATCTTTACGTTTACGCAGTCGCGGCATAAACTTTATCGCTTGCCCAAGTTGTTCAAGGCAAGAGTTCGATGTTATTTCGACCGTAAATGCCTTAGAAGAACGTCTTGAGGATCTGATCACGCCAATGGATGTGTCAATTATTGGTTGTGTGGTTAATGGTCCTGGAGAAGCGTTAATATCGGATATAGGTTTAACCGGAAGTGCTCGAAAAAGTGGTTTTTATCTAGACGGCGAGCGTCAACGTGAACGTATTGATAATACTGATATCGTCGACCAATTAGAACGAAAAATTCGCGCTAGAGCGGCTAAACTAGACAGCGAAAATAACATTGAAATAAAGCAAGTTTAACAAATATAAATTAATTGGCGGTGATTAAGGTCTAATGTGTTTTACGATTAAGCACATATAGCCTATAATGCCGCCTTTGTTTTTAAAACTATTGAAGAGAACGGCTTAAGTGAGTAAAGCGATTCAAGCAATTCGGGGCATGAATGATTGTTTGCCAGGGGAAACCAACAAGTGGCAAATGGTTGAAGACGTGCTGCGCCGAGTGGCCGGTAACTATGGTTATGCTGAAATTCGCATGCCAATTGTCGAGTCTACGGCGCTCTTTAAACGTGGTATTGGTGAAGTTACCGATATTGTTGAAAAGGAAATGTACAGTTTTGATGACCGTAATGGTGACAGTTTAACCTTACGCCCAGAAGGAACGGCAAGTTGCGTACGTGCTGGTAACCAACATGGCTTACTGTATAACCAAGAACAACGTTTATGGTATATGGGGCCGATGTTCCGTCATGAGCGTCCACAAAAAGGGCGTTACCGTCAATTTCATCAGTTTGGTATCGAAAGTTATGGTATCGCTTCTGCTGATATAGATGCCGAAGTCATTATGCTAAGTGCTCGTCTTTGGCGGGAACTTGGCATCGAAGAATTTGTCACATTAGAATTAAACTCATTGGGTTCAAATGCAGACCGAGCCAAGTATCGTGATGCTTTAATTGAGTTTTTATTGGCTAATGAAAGTGCTTTAGATGAAGACTCTAAGCGTCGAATGTATGCCAATCCATTGCGGGTTCTTGATAGTAAAAACCGAGATGTTCAGGCCGTGCTAGTTAATGCGCCTAAATTATCTGATTATTTGGGCGACGAATCCGCACAACATTTTGCTAATTTATGTTCACGTTTAGACGCAGCCGGTATAAAGTATGTTATTAATGAACGTCTAGTGCGCGGTCTTGATTATTATAATCAAACTGTATTTGAATGGGTAACGGACAGCTTAGGTTCGCAAGGTACGGTTTGTGCGGGCGGACGCTACGACGGTTTAGTTGAGCAGTTAGGTGGTAAAGCGACACCTGCAGTTGGTTTTGCTCTAGGCATAGAACGCTTAGTATTAATGCTTACCAGCTTGGAAAAATTACAAAATATTCGTGCTACGACAGATGTTTATATGGTCATGGTTGGTGAAAATGCCGAGCTTAGTGGTATTAAACTCGCTGAACAATGGCGTGATGAAGTTGCGAATATTCGTATTCAAGGTCATTGTGGCGGTGGTAAATTTAATAAACAAATGAAACGCGCCGATAAATCAGGAGCCGCTATTGCGATTATTTTAGGTGAATCTGAAATAGAACAACAAGTTGCAACTATTAAGTATTTACGTACAGCACAAGAACAACAAAGTGTGCCATTTTCACAAGTGGCAAA
Organism: uncultured Thalassotalea sp.; assembly: GCA_938075435.1. Lineage (GTDB taxonomy): Bacteria > Pseudomonadota > Gammaproteobacteria > Enterobacterales > Alteromonadaceae > Thalassotalea_A. The sequence goes on from CALJHL010000221.1 coordinate 19,361, forward strand.
GCTATTAACAGAATTAATTAAAGGGTAGAGTTGTGGAAGTTTATCAATCTGAAGAACAACAAGTTGAA
>CALJHL010000222.1 GCA_938075435.1 uncultured Thalassotalea sp.
AGTAGTTTATATGGGTCACAACTCGTTCATTATTTACCCAATAGAAATTGCCAACGCCTTCATTTTGGGCGAGGCGTAATAAGTATACTAATTTTTTTGATTCAACTTCTAAAAAGGCCAATACCTTTCTATTTTTAAAGGTAGTGCGCACCGCAAGATGCTTGCCATCTGGAGATATTTTAACACTTTCATATTCAGTATCTTTAGTGAATTGCTCTAAATCATTTGCATTTGAAGAGATTGATATACTAAGGAATATCAGCCCTATAAATAAGCGGATCATAATGTACTTCCATATTTTTATTATTAATTCCATTAACTGACATTAGTTAACTTACAATTTAATATAAATTGATGGCAACATTCAACAAGTAAATTGTTACAAATTATTCGCTTAAATGTACAATTTAGTTAATTAAAACCATAAACTGTTTTAGCCATCTAAACGTTTAGATGTTGACATTTCTATACGGTTAAGTAGTATTAGGTTTTTATGCTGTTGTGGATCTCGATAAATGCCGATTAAAATACCCGATCAATTGCCTGCACTCGCTGTTCTTGCTAATGAGAATATCTTTGTGATGTCAGAGTATCGGGCGATAAATCAAGACATTCGGCCAATGAAGGTAGCAATTTTAAATTTAATGCCTAATAAAATAGAAGCGGAAATCCAAATTTTAAGGATGCTATCTAACACGCCACTGCAAATTAACATCGACTTTGTGCGATTAAATTTAAATGAATCTAAAAATACCCCTAAGGCACATTTGGATGAGTTCTATTGTTTATTCGACGAAATCAAACATTTACACTACGACGGCTTAATTGTAACCGGGGCGCCATTAGGGCAAATAGATTACGAAAAAGTATCGTATTGGGATAAGATTACTGAGGTTTTTGCCTGGGCGCAAAATAACGTTACTTCAACCATGTATTCCTGTTGGGCTGCGCACGCGGCTTTATATCATTTCTATGGTATTAGTCGCGACCTTCGAGTCGAAAAACTTTCTGGGGTCTATCATCATCAAACCCAAGACCCGATGGCATCATTAACTCGAGGCTTTGACGAAGAGTTTAAAGTCCCGCATTCTCGTTTTGGCGAAGTTAAAAAACAGGTGTATCAGCAACAAGCTAACTTGAAAATTCTCGCCGAGTCAGCTGACGCTGGGGTTTATTTGGTGGCAACGGATGATAAAAAACACGTGTTTGTTACCGGTCATCCTGAATACGATGCCACCACATTAAAAGACGAATATTTACGTGACATGGCTGCCGAGTTGGCGCCAACCGTACCCTGTAATTATTTCCCCAGCGAAGATGTTAAACAACAACCCAAGAATAGTTGGCGTAGCCATGGTTGCTTATTGTTTAGCAATTGGCTTAATTACTATGTTTATCAAATTACCCCTTACCAATTAGAACAAGACTAATTGTTATTAACTACCAGGATTAAAATTGTGAAATCTCCAGCAACAATTCGATTAGAGCAACAACTAGCAAACCGTATATTGGTATTAGATGGTGCAATGGGTACTATGATCCAAGATCATAAGTTTGAAGAAAATGATTACCGAGGTGAGCGTTTTAATGACTGGCATTGTGATGTTAAGGGTAACAATGATCTATTAGTATTAACTCAAAGCTCAGTAATAAAAGACATCCATCGCCAATATTTATTGGCGGGTGCCGATATTATCGAAACCAACACCTTTAACTCGACCACCATTGCCATGGCCGATTACGACATGGAGCAATTCAGCGCTGAAATTAATTTAGTCGCCGCGCAAATTGCTCGCCAGGTTGCCGATGAAATCACTGCCCTAAACCCAGATAAACCACGATTTGTTGCTGGTGTGTTAGGGCCAACTAACCGTACTTGCTCTATTTCTCCTGATGTTAATGACCCGGCGTTTCGTAATGTCAGTTTTGATCAATTAAAAGACGCTTATATAGAATCGGCTGAAGCATTAATTCAAGGTGGTGTTGACATCATCATGTTGGAAACTATTTTTGATACCTTAAACGCCAAAGCCGCTATTGTTGCCGTCGAAGAAGTGTTTGCTAAGTCTGGAGAGCGCTTACCATTAATGATCTCGGGCACCATTACCGATGCATCTGGTCGTACTTTGTCAGGACAAACAACCGAAGCATTTTACAATTCACTGCGCCATGCTAAACCCATTTCGTTTGGTTTAAATTGTGCCCTAGGGCCAGTTGAACTACGACAATATGTGGAAGAGTTGGCGCGGATTTCTGATTGTGCGGTATCAGCACATCCGAACGCTGGCCTACCGAATGCTTTTGGGGAATATGACTTAAACCCTGAAGATATGAATGAGCACATTATCGAATGGGCTCAATCTGGATTTTTAAATATTGTTGGTGGTTGCTGTGGCACAACCCCAGAGCACATAAAAGGTATTGCCGATTCAGTTGCTAATATTAAACCTAGACAGGTTACAGAGCGAAAAATTGCCTGTCGATTATCCGGGTTAGAAGCCTTAAATCTCGATGAAAATAGCTTATTCGTTAATGTTGGTGAGCGAACTAATGTTACCGGTTCGGCTGTTTTTAAAAGAATGATCACCGAAGAGCGCTTTGATGAAGCGATTGCGGTTGCCTTGCAACAAGTCGAAAATGGTGCGCAAATTATTGACATCAACATGGATGAAGGCATGTTGGATTCGCAAGCGGCGATGGTGCGCTTTTTAAACCTAATTGCCGGTGAACCCGATATTGCAAAAGTGCCGATTATGCTTGATTCGTCGAAGTGGGATATTTTAGAGGCCGGCTTAAAATGTATTCAAGGTAAAGGCATTGTTAACTCGATCAGCTTAAAAGAAGGCGAACAGCAATTTAGAAAGCAAGCTGAAATTGTCCGTCGCTATGGTGCCGCGGTGATTATCATGGCATTCGATGAAGTAGGGCAAGCCGATACCAAGCAAAGAAAAGTTGAAATTTGTCAGCGTGCTTATCATTTGCTGGTTAATGAAATCGGTTTTCCGCCAGAAGACATCATTTTTGATCCCAATATTTTCGCCATTGCTACCGGCATTGATGAGCACAATAACTATGCCGTAGACTTTATTGAAGCAACGGCTGAAATCAAACGAACCTTGCCGCATGCAATGATCTCCGGTGGCGTATCTAATGTATCGTTTTCATTTCGAGGTAATAACCCAGTACGTGAAGCCATTCACGCGGTATTTTTATACCATGCCATTAAAAATGGTCTGGATATGGGCATTGTGAATGCAGGGCAATTGTCAATTTATCAAGATATACCGAAAGACTTATTAGCAGCAGTTGAAGATGTTGTGCAAAACAGCGATGACGGAGCTACTGAGCGATTACTCGATGTTGCCGAAGGGTATCGTGGCACTGGCGCGGCTAAAGATCGTAAGATTGATTTGTCTTGGCGTGAATTGCCAGTAATTAAACGGTTAGAGCATGCCTTAATTAAAGGTATTAATGAGTTTATCGTTGCCGATACTGAAGAAGCACGTTTGGCAGCATCGCGTCCGATAGACGTTATCGAAGGCCCACTCATGGATGGCATGAATGTGGTTGGCGATTTATTTGGCGAAGGCCAGATGTTTTTACCGCAGGTTGTTAAATCGGCTCGGGTAATGAAACAAGCGGTAGCGCATTTACAGCCATTTATTGAATTAGAAAAAACCGAAGTAAGCACTAACGGTAAAGTGTTACTTGCCACCGTAAAGGGCGATGTTCACGATATTGGTAAAAATATCGTTGGCGTAGTCTTGCAATGCAATAACTATGAAGTGATTGACCTTGGCGTAATGGTGTCATGTGATAAAATTTTAAAGGTGGCTCGTGAAGAAAATGTCGATGTTATCGGCTTATCTGGACTGATCACTCCCTCGTTAGATGAAATGGTGCATGTTGCCAAAGAAATGCAACGTCTCGATTTTAACTTACCGTTACTCATTGGTGGTGCAACTACGTCTAAAGCTCATACTGCGGTTAAAATTGAGCAAAAATATCAGCATCCGGTTATTTATGTGCCCAATGCTTCTCGTTCAGTATCCGTAGTTAACTCGTTATTAACGCCATCATTAAAAGATGAATTAGTCAGTCGTACCGAAAAAGAATATGAGACCGTACGCCAGCGTTATGCTAACAAGGGTCCGCGCAGCAGCTTATTAAGCCTAGAACAAGCTAAAGCTAACGCAATGCCATTAAGTTTTAGCAATTATAAACCCTGTGTGCCTAACAAACTTGGTGTTACCGTACTCGATAATCTTGATTTAAATGAAGTGCGAAAATACATCGATTGGACACCATTTTTCTTAACCTGGCAGTTATCAGGCAAATACCCGAAAATATTTGAGCATGAATTGATTGGCCAAGAAGCTAAGAATTTGTTTAACGATGCCAATGCCATGTTAGATACGGTTATTGCCGATAAAAGTTTGCAAGCTAAAGCTGTTTTTGGACTGTTTCCTGCGCAACGAAATGATGATGATATCGAAGTTTACACTGATGAAAGTCGGCAGACGGTATTGCACTCATTAAGGCAGCTAAGACAGCAAACGAAAAAACCAGCTGGCCAATATAATCGCTGTTTAAGTGATTATATCGCCGCCAAGGATTCCGGTATCAATGATTACGTCGGTGCTTTTGCGGTATCGGCTGGTTTTGGCGCCGATGAATTAGTCGCGCAATTTGATCAGGATCATGATGCTTATAATTCTATTTTATTAAAAGCGGTTGCTGATAGGTTAGCTGAGGCATCAGCCGAATATCTACATGAGCGAGTTCGTAAAGAATATTGGGGTTATGCCAAAGATGAACAGCTAGATAATGACAGTCTGATCAGAGAAAAGTACCAAGGGATCCGTCCAGCACCCGGTTATCCTGCTTGTCCTGAACACACCGAAAAAGCTACCTTGTGGCAATTATTAAATGTTAAGGAAAACATTGATATGGCATTAACCTCAAGTTATGCCATGTGGCCAGGAGCGGCAGTAAGTGGTTGGTATTTTGCTCATCCTGACTCTAAATATTTTGCCGTTGCCAAGATTGATAAGCAACAAGTGAAAAGTTATGCTCAACGTAAAGCGATGAGCATTACTGAAGCTGAACGTTGGCTAGCACCTAATTTGGACTATGATCCAGAGTAAATCTCACGGCTAGTTAACAAGAGCGCTTTCACTGAAGTAGAAATTTAATGCTATTGCTTAATTGAACCGGTATTAATTAGAGTATTTATCTACATTTTAAGCAAAGGCTACCGAACATTATTGGTGATTTAAAATGCAAAAACCTAAAATAAAAAATTATCAAAGCCAGCAGCAAGGTGTCAATCGGGTGAAAATTAACTACCTAAAATCTCTTTTTCGATTGGCACAAGTGTTACTGCTACTGAATGTTTTCTCAGGTTTAAGTTTTGCTGAGCAACAAAGCCCAGACAAGCTACAGTCAGAAAATACAGCAAGCACAGCCTCAGTAGCTAAAGATGAAAAGTTAGTAGTCGCGCCAATTTTAATAAGTAATCCGGCGTTTGGCGATGGAGGTGGTGTGGCCGCCCTTTACTTTTTAGGAGAAGTAGCCCAGGCACGACGATCAAGGCTCATTGGCCAATTGCTTTATTCTGATGCAGATAGTTACGTTGCCATGGGCGGGGCTATAATGCATTTAAATAACGATAATAACCGTGCCAAGGTCATCGGCGTCAACGCTCGGATCCGTAATAGTTTTGATGATTTGCTAGGCGGTACGGCAGAATATGATAGCGAAATTAAATTGGTGGTAGCTGAATATCTAACCAAGGTTGAAGATAAATTTTTTATTGGCCCCAAAGTAACCTATAAAAATTCTGAATATATAGCGACAAATAATGAAGCTGTAGATTATTTTGATCGGGTAGGTATATCCGATAATGAATCGATAATTGTTGGTGCAATGACGGTATATGATAGTCGTGATAATGATAATTTTCCTTATCAAGGGCTATATTTTAATGGTACTTATTCGCTATCAAGTGAAAATTTAGGTGGTGATGACGATTACCAATTCGCCGAAATATCTTTGAATCATTATCACCAACTCGCCAATAGTCATGTTATCGCATTTCGCCATTCCGGTTATTTTAGTTTTGATGCTCCTTATTCCGGACAAGCAAAACTGGGCAATCGTAATGACTTGCGCGGCTACACCACCGGTGAAATGATTGCCGAACACATGCTTTCTAATCAAATTGAATATCGTTGGTTAACTGCCAGTAATTGGTCTTACGTCGGCTTTATTGGTTTAGCCGGGTTATATAATGGCAATATGACGAGTCTGGATGACGCCGATTGGTATAAAAGTATTGGCGTCGGCGTTCGCTATCGATTACAAGATGCACAACGAGTAAACTTTCGCGTCGATTTTGCTGTGGGTGATGACGATAACGATGGCTTTTATGTTTCTTTACGGGAAGCTTTTTAGCCGCCTTATTGAATGATACCGAGAAAAGTTGAGTCGGTGTGCCAAACAAGCAAAAACGACTCAACACTAACGGTTAATCTATTGCTTTTATATCGGCAGCGGGACCTGAAACCGGCATAGGTTTTGTCAACAATGGTTTAATGGGCTGTTGTTTTATTTTGTCAGTTAAATAGTTGATACCAGCCTCGAGTTGGGCATCATAACCGCTAAAGGTTGCATAAGGTAGATTATCAACTTCAATATCTGGACTTACGCCACGGCCTTCAACTACCCATGTTCCATCTAGAGCATATTGCGGTAATTCGGCAACTCTGGCCATGCCATTATCGGTTAAACGGTTACGGCCCGTTAACCAAACACCAGCACCGGTAGTGGTTTTACCAATTAACGGCGCTAAACCTAAAGACTTTATGCCTGCGGCAAAGGTCTCGCCGTCAGAATAGGTAAGCTGGTCAGTTAACACCACCAAATGACCTCGAAAAGTTTGCTGCATGTTTGAATTAGCGGCGTTATTGCCTTCTTGCCAGAACATCCAGACTCGGCGTAGCAATTTTTCAATTATCCAGCTATCAATGTTACCGCCGCGATTACGGCGAACATCAATAATTAAAGCATCTTTATTAAAGTTGTCATAAAATTCACGAGCAAACTCATTAATATCATTGCTGGTCATGGCATTTAAATGCATATAGCCAATGTTACCGTTTAGTCGTCCGGCAACTAATTGTTGCTTAGTGTAAACCCAATCTCGATACCTTAATTGCGCATCTACTCTACTGGTAACTGGGGTTACAACGGTTTTTATTATTGCTTTATCTCGTTTTAAACTAAGCAATATCTGCTTACCCGCTTGATTACGCAGGCTGTTATGAAGCTCGGCAATAGTGGTTGTGTTTTTACCATTAATGGCCACAATGACATCACCAATTTTAACATTTACCCCCGGTTTAGCTAAAGGTGCAGCGCGTTGTGGTAACTCTTTGTCAGTTTGGTAAATCGTGGTTATTTTAATACCGTTGGCGTCTTGTTGGTAACGAGCGCCTAAAGTACTGGCTTTCGCCGCGTTCAAATCTTGCGGGCTATCACCACCTCTTACTTGCGAGTGTAGACTGTTTAATTCGCCCATCATTTGCGCAAAAATATCATTAAGTTCATTGCGGGAAGTGATCCGCTCTACTAACGGTTGATATTTTGCTTTAGTGGCTTGCCAATCGAGACCACGCATATTGGTATCAAAAAGAAACTCGCGATGCATTAACCATGCGTCCTGAAACATTTGTTGCCATTCGTCCATCGGAGAAAAGGCCATTTGCCAATCTTTAGAATTAACTTTAGCTTTAATTAAGTCTTTTGGAGCCTTATCACCAGTGTTGACGATAAAAAGGTTAGGACCCTGTTCAGATTTTTTTCCGAATAATATTTTTTCTCGGTTATCAGCAAGTTGATAGCCTTGGATGGCTGCAGCAAAAGCTTGTAGCTTGGCCGATACTCGGTCGTATTTAATAAAGATCAAATCGCTATTGGCTGGCTTTTGTTGGATTAGGTAAAGGCCACCTGCAGCAGCGCTTAAATCAGAATAATTACCAGCGGGTACGGGAACTTGCCAAAGTGAATCGGTGATTTCATCCCATTCAATAGATGGCTTTTCAGCCTTTTTTCCAGCTTTATCATCCTTATCTTTTAATAAAGTTTTACTGGTAAGTTCATTTTCATTGGCAAAGGGAAATTGTTTATCAGCGGTTAAAGCGTAAGCAAAAATTTGCGTACGTTTATCAAATGCGGGCCCCATATTCCTGTCGCCCCAAGGTGAAGTTGGGTTAGATTTAAAGCTACGTTCAGATAAAAAATAAAGCCATTTACCATCGTTGGAGAATGTTGGCGAGTAGGATTCATATTTATCACTGGTTAGTTGTTTATCACTGTCGTTAAATAGTGAATAAAGACGCACTAATGAGCGTTCAGAATTTTTGTTATAACCGGCATAGGCGATAAGTTTACTATCTTTTGACCAGATGACTTGGTCAAATGCGGAAAAGCCACGACCAAGGCTGGCGATTTTTTTATTGTGGCCTTTATCTATATCCAATAACCATAAATTGCCATCTCTATCATCATGGGCGATATAACGGCCATTTGGAGATAAGTACAAATTCCAGCGAAAAGATTGTCCATTTTTGGTCAACTGGCTACTGCTATCGCTGCCATCGGCAGCATATTGCCATATTTCATTTTCGCCGCTACTGTCATTAATCGCGTAAACCCATTTAGCATCACTGCTTAAACGCGCACTCCTAGTTCGGCTTTTGGCTGGAGTATTAATTTCTACTAACCGAGAATTATGTAATCCGCCAACGGCAAGTTTGCCGCGAGCATTGATCACTACTTTGTTGGCATCACCGGCAATACTGGCATTATTAAAATACTTTAACGGTTTATTAAGCCAACGTTCTTGGCGCTGAGCAAAATCTGAAATTAAGTTTATGTCGATATTAACGGCACTACTGGTGTCAATATCAAATTCTTTAATATCGGCGCCTAATTGAAAGACAATTTTATTTTTGTGAATGTTAGCGCCACGAATTGACCAATCGACATAATGTGTTTCTTGCTTTAAATCATCGCCAGCTGTTGTCATTGACCAAAGATTGTCATTGCCACTGGCGTCAGAGATAAAGAATAATCGATCTTTATAAAGCATTGGCTTGCGAGCCGAACCTTGATGGCTGCTCGTTAAAGGGGTTGCTTCCGCATTTTTTGTTAAGTTAAAACGCCACAGCTGGCCTTGGGCGCCGCCTCGATACACCTTGCTGTTATCCCCGGTAACTTGTAAACCAAAGCGAGTGAAATACAAGTAAGTTAAATCCTGACTTATTGTACCTTCAATGGCATCGGCTAGGGGGATGGTTTCGGTGCTTAAGTCTTTAGGGTTAACTATTTTTAACGTCCAATAATTTGCGGGTCCAAATCCTGAGTCGGTTGCATAAAGCACTTTGCCATCATTGGTCCATCCTTGCACTCTGACTCGAGAATTTTCGAAGCTTAAGCGCTTCGCTGAGCCACCATTGATATTGATAACATAAACTTCAAAATTACCTTGGTAATTGGCAATGTAAGCGATCCATTGGCCATCAGGAGAAATGCTCGCCATGATCTCTTCGCTCGGGTGAGTAGTGATTCGTTTAGCAATACCATCGGTTGTATTGGTGTGCCATAAGTCGCCTTCAGCAGTGAACACTAAAGAGTCTTGATGTAAGGCTGGCGAACGGTAGTAACCAGGCGTTGCAATGCTGGCGTTAGCTGAGCTTATCCATGAGCTGAGGATTAAAGCGACTAAACTAAATAACGTTTTTATTTTCAAAACTAGGTCCTTGTTATAGCGGTTATATTTAATATTTCTGAATGAGTTAATTACCGTGTTAAAGTCAACATTAATATTTAACGCAAAGCTGTTATTTTTCTTTAATGCAGGTAGAATATCAGTAATTAATGAGTGGGTGAATAGCTATAGGTATTAAGTGTTTAATAAGGATGTAAAAAAAGCCGCATACACTTTTTTGGCAATGCGCGAGCATTCACGGCATGAGTTGCAACAAAAGTTGCATAAAAAAGGCTTTGTAAACGATGATATAGAGCCGGTACTTGACGCTCTGGCAGAACAAGACATTCAAAACGAATACCGTTTCGGTGAATGTTTATTTCGCACTCGAGTTAATAAGGGATTTGGTTGGAGCTATATTGCTGCTGAACTTAAGCAAAAAGGGTTAGCAAATGATATCATTGCCGAGGTATATCAAAGCCAACAAATTGACTGGTTTATGCAAGCGCAACAAGCCTATGAAAAACGCTTTCCAGATAGTGAAATAGCTGATGCTAAAGCCAAAGCACAGCGGATACGATTTTTACAATACCGGGGTTTTGATTTTGAACAAATTGCCGCGGTATTAAATTTAGATTAAAGAGATATTTTTAGATGACCAAGATGATTAAATCAACTGCCGAAATTAGACAGGCATTTTTAGACTTTTTTAAAGCTCAACAGCATCAAATCGTTGGCAGTAGCTCACTTGTGCCTGGTAATGATGCAACGTTATTGTTTACTAATGCCGGCATGGTGCCATTTAAGGACGTTTTCCTTGGCGGTGAACAACGCAGTTATAGTCGAGCAACGTCATCTCAACGCTGTGTACGCGCCGGCGGTAAGCACAACGATCTTGAAAATGTTGGTTATACCGCACGTCATCATACCTTCTTTGAAATGCTTGGTAATTTCAGTTTTGGTGATTATTTTAAAACTGAAGCTATCACTTTCAGTTGGCAGTTTCTCACCGAAGTGTTGCAACTACCGAAAGAAAAACTCTTGGTTACTATTTATGAAACTGATGATGAAGCGTTCGACTATTGGGCCAATGAAATTGGTGTGCCAGTAGAAAAAATTATCCGTATTGGTGATAAATCTGCGGATAAAAAATATGAATCTGATAACTTTTGTTCAATGGGTGATACCGGACCTTGTGGACCTTGTTCTGAAATTTTCTATGATCACGGTGAACATATTTGGGGTGGGCCTCCAGGCTCTCCGGAAGAAGATGGTGACCGCTTTATTGAAATTTGGAACCTAGTGTTCATGCAATTTAACCGTCAGGCGGACGGCACCATGCAAGCATTACCAAAACCATCAATCGATACTGGTATGGGGCTAGAACGAATTGCCGCTATTATGCAAAATGTGCACAGTAATTATGAAATTGATATTTTCCAAGGTTTAATTAAAGCCGCTGCAAATATTCTCAACTGTAATGATTTAGAACATAAATCATTACGAGTTATTGCCGATCATATTCGTTCTTGTAGTTTTATGATTGCCGATGGCGTAATGCCTTCAAATGTTGGCCGAGGTTTTGTATTACGTCGCATCATTCGCCGCGCGGTACGCCATGGCAATAAACTCGGAGCGCAAGCTCACTTTTTCCATAAGTTAGTCGCTGCTTTAGCTGAGCAAATGGGTGCTGCTTATCCTGAGTTAATTAGCCAACAAACTGTTATTGAAAAAATACTCCGTATTGAAGAAGAACAGTTTGGCTTAACACTTGAACGCGGTTTAGCACTATTAAACGATACTCTTGCCAATCTAGAAGGCTCAGCGATCCCGGGTAAGGACGTATTTAAATTATACGATACTTATGGTTTTCCAGCCGATTTAACTGCTGATATTGCCAGAGAGAAAGACTTAACAATTGACCAAGAAGGCTTTGATGCCGAAATGGCTGCGCAACGTCAACGTGCGCAAAAAGCCAGTAAATTTGGTACCGATTATAACGAACAGATAAAGTCGAATAAAACCAGCCAATTTAAGGGCTACACCAACGATCATTTATCATCGACGGTAACTGAATTATTTAATACTGAAGGCACGGTTAACGTGTTGAAGGCAGGGGAGAAAGGTGTAGTCGTACTTGATAATACCCCTTTTTATGCCGAATCTGGTGGCCAGGTAGGCGATACCGGTACCATAACCAGTGACGCCGGCGAATTTGTCGTTAGTGATACCGTTAAATTGGGCAATGCCTTTGCTCATCATGGTGTTGCTAAGGCTGACATCCAATTAAATAGTCGAGTAAATGCTGAAATCGACACTAATCGACGAAATTCTGTAATTAAAAATCACTCGGCAACGCATTTGTTGCATGCGGTTTTACGCTCGGTGCTCGGCGATCACGTAACTCAAAAAGGCTCGCTTTGTGATGCCGATAAATTGCGCTTTGATTTTTCCCATTTTGAAGCGGTAACTGCCGATGAATTGCGTGTTGTTGAGCAAATGGTCAATGAAAAAATTCGAGCTAATGACTCGCGTGAAACGGAGTTGATGAATATCGATGAGGCCAAAGCTAAAGGTGCAATGGCTTTATTTGGCGAAAAATATGATGAAGAAGTAAGAGTGGTTACCCTTGGCAGCTTCTCAACCGAGCTTTGTGGTGGTGTTCATGTCGAGCGTACTGGTGATATTGGCTTATTTAAGATCACCTCTGAAGCTGGTATTGCTGCAGGTATTCGCCGAATTGAAGCCACAACAGGTGTTGGCGCCTTAAACTTTATTAATGAACAAGCGGACAAATTAAATAGCATTGCTGGCCTAGTTAAATCTGATGCAGCCAATACCCTAGTTAAAGTTGAACAAATTATATCTCGTTCAAAACAACTTGAAAAAGAATTGGCGCAGCTTAAACAAAAATTGGCCTCACAAGCTGGTTCTGACCTAATTAACCAAGCGATAGACATTAATGGCGTTAAGGTATTGATTGCCGATGTAAAAGGCAGCGATCCTAAAGCATTACGCGAGATGGTTGACGACCTTAAAAACAAACTTGGCTCAGGTATTGTTGTTCTGGCTCTGGCTAATGGCGAAAAAGTCAGCTTAATAACCGGTGTAACTAAAGATTTGATCGGCAAAGTAAAAGCCGGAGAATTGGTTAGTATGATCGCTCAGCAAGTTGGTGGTAAAGGTGGTGGTCGACCGGATATGGCACAAGCTGGTGGTAGCCAACCAGAGAATATTGGCAGTGCCTTAGCGAGCGTTGAACCTTGGTTAGTTGCAAAACTTTAAAGGTTAACAATACATGGTAAATCTTAGTTAATGGCTATTATTGTACAAAAATTTGGGGGGACCTCCGTGGGTTCCCTCAAACGTATTGAGGCGGTAGCCGAACAAATTATTAAAACCAAAAACCAAGGCCATCAGGTGGTTGCGGTTTTATCGGCAATGAGTGGTGATACTAATCGATTACTCAATCTTGCAAAACAACTTGATGCCAATCCATCTCCTCGTGAACTCGACATGCTACTTGCCAGTGGCGAACAAGTTTCCATCTCTTTATTGGCTATTGCGTTAATTAAACGAGGCTACTCTGCGGTGTCCTTATTAGCCGCGCAAATAGGTCTTAAAACCAATAATCGCTTTAATAAAGCGCGGATCTTAGACATCGATACCACCCGTATGTTGACGGAATTACAGCAAGGCCATATTGTTATCGTGGCTGGTTTTCAAGGATGTGATGACGAAGGCAATATTACCACCCTAGGGCGTGGTGGCTCAGATACCTCTGCGGTAGCGATTGCAACCGCTTTACATGCCAAAGAATGTCAAATATATACCGATGTAGACGGGGTTTACACCACCGACCCGAGAGTTGATGCCACTGCAAAAAAATTAGATCACATTACTTTTGATGAAATGCTTGAAATGGCCAGTGCCGGTGCCAAGGTTTTACAAAATCGTGCGGTTGAATATGCCGGTAAGCATAAAATGCCGTTACGGGTGTTGTCGAGCTTTAGTGATGGTTCGGGTACCAAGATTGAGTTTTCGGAACAAAGTGTTGCCAGCCACCCGGTATCTGCAATAACCGCACATCAAGATGAAGCTATGTTGAGTTTGGTTGGCATAGCCGAACATGGTCGAGTCATTGCCATGTTATTTAATGAACTTGCTAACGCTGATATCGAAGTTGATATGATTGTACAAACGGCGTTATCAGCAGAAAAAATCAATTTAAACTTTACCGTACATCGCAATGTCTATCAGCAAGCGCAATTAATTGTTGCAGGGCTAAATAATGTTGTGCAAATTGATGCCCTAAGCGGTAATGATCGTTTAGTGAAAATATCAGCAATCGGTAATGGCATGCGCTCTCATACTGGCGTTGCCGCGTCTATGCTCTCTGCTCTTTATGACGCAGGCATAGAAGTTTATTTGATTTCTACCGCTGAAATTAAAATATCAGTTCTGGTGAAACAGCAAGATTTAACCTCGGCAGTACAGGTGTTGCATACAAAATTTGAATTAAATGCAAAAAAATAACCATCTACCATCAAAAGTTTGCTATATTTTTTGAAACTGTTAGCTAATTCTTTGAATAATGATTTATTATTACTTTTAATTTGTTACCATGCCATAGTATTTATTGTTTGCGAGGATGCAAAAATAATAAATACTTAATTTGATTTC
>CALJHL010000223.1 GCA_938075435.1 uncultured Thalassotalea sp.
CAATAGTAATATCGGCATTTTCTATCAGCGCAATACAACCATTAATAACTTCCGTTAAATTATGGGGTGGTATATTTGTCGCCATACCAACCGCAATTCCTGATGACCCATTAACTAACAAGTTTGGTACGCGGGTAGGCATAACAGCCGGCATAAACTCCTGGCCATCATAATTTGGCACAAAGTCTACGGTTTCTTTTTCAAGATCGGCGAGTATTGCATGCGAGATTTTTTGCATGCGAATTTCGGTATAACGCATTGCTGCGGCAGAATCACCATCTACAGAACCAAAGTTACCTTGACCATCAACAAGCATATAACGTAATGAAAATGGTTGTGCCATCCTAACAATAGTGTCATATACAGCAGTATCACCATGGGGATGGTATTTACCTATTACGTCACCAACAACACGGGCTGATTTTTTATAGCCCTTATTCCAATCATTACCCAATGCATGCATTGCATACAAAACACGGCGATGTACTGGTTTCAAACCATCTCGAACGTCAGGTAAGGCGCGCCCAACGATTACGCTCATAGCGTAGTCAAGATAGGAATTTTTTAGTTCGTCTTCAATATTGACAGGAACGATTTCTTTAGCCATATCGGTCATATAACGATGCTTTCCCTAAATGTCAGCAAAATGCTCAAAAATTATTATTATCGTGGCAGAATCTTAACATAGTTAATTAACAAACTGCACGGCTTTATTCTAATAAAACACTAGCCTTATACTGCCGCTTTCGTTTAAAAATTTCTAGGTTTTTTTATCGGTTAATTTTACTTCACTAATTAAAAGTTATTAACTAAGTAATTAGATTAGATGCGTTTTCAAAAAATGCAGTTAACTACTAAGTTATTTTATATTTATGGTGTATTGCTGTTTACACTTTGCTGTTTACACTTTGCTGTTTATTAGTTATAACATGTTATGTTTATTAGTTGTAACATGTTATGTTTATTAGTTTTTTAGTTTTTTAGTTTTTTAGTGAGTAGGATGAAACTAACAAACTAGTACTTTGACGACTCGATGATATGAGAAAGTCGAATCCAATTTAAAAAAATAGCGGAATATTAAAAATATGGCTGATATACAATTAAGAAAAGTGACTATTCTCTATTATGACATTACGTCACTAGAACCAAATCATGCAGTTGAAGTGTTTCCGCAAGCATCCACAGGAAGGGTTATTATTAGCAATGAGTTTAAAAAAAACAAATCAATAATTGCGGTTTGTGATGGTGAAGTCACCATTTTAAATAAAATTGGCGATCGAGTTGATAATTAACAAGCAACTCTTTAATTTGCTTAATGTGTCGAAATAATACAAAAAAATCATAATTACTGTAATTGACCTTTGTTTTTAACATTGGCTTTCGCTTACAATTGAGTAAAGTAAATTTACGAAGTCCCTCTTATGCCTGAACAGTTAAACGTAAACCCAGAAGAAATTGCTAAATTTGAAAAAATCGCCAGTCAATGGTGGGATTTACATGGTGATTTTAAACCCCTCCATCAAATAAACCCGTTAAGAAGAAACTTTATCAATTCACACGTCGGTGATATTTTCGGATTAAACGTCATCGATGTTGGCTGTGGCGGTGGCATTTTAACCGAAAGTCTAGCACAGCTAGGGGCGACGGTTACCGGCATCGACATGGGTGAAGAACCGTTAAATGTAGCCCGATTGCATGCACTAGAAACAGGTATCAAGGTACATTATGAAAAAATCACTGCCGAAGCTAAAGCCCAGGACAGTGCAGCACAATTCGATGTGGTGACTTGTATGGAAATGCTTGAGCATGTTCCTGACCCAGAGTCTATTATCAAAGCGTGTGCGGCAATGGTAAAACCAGGTGGTTATGTGTTCTTTTCGACGTTAAATAAAACTCATAAATCTTATATATTTGCCATTTTAGCCGCAGAAAAATTTCTAAAACTTGTACCTGAAGGAACTCATGATTGGCAAAAATTTATCCGCCCTTCGCAATTGATTTCTTGGGCTGAAAATTACGGTTTAAAATGTTTTGATGCGGCTGGTATTCATTACAACCCGATCACCGAAAATCATAAACTTGCCGACGGCTTAGATGTTAATTACATCCTTGCTTGTCAAAAGCCAATCGACACAGTATAAGCCAATAATAATGCTAACGTCTGCCCAAGGGGTGTTATTCGATCTTGATGGAACCCTGCTAGATACCGCAGCAGATTTAGGCGCGAGCTTAAACTATTTAATGCAAAAATACGGTTTTGCTGAAATTCCATATGAGCACTATCGATTAGTGGCTTCTGACGGCGTTTACCCGCTATTACAATTAGGCTTTAAACAACAGTTGGTAAATTTTGATAAAGAAAAATTGCGCCAAGAGTTTCTTGATTACTATTTACAAAACATTGCCACTCACACCCAATTATTTCCAGGAGTGAATGAGCTACTAGCAAGGTTAGCCGCTGAAAATATACCTTGGGGCATTGTCACCAATAAGCCGGAATTTTTGACCACCCCCTTACTTAAATGTTTTCCCGAATTAACGGCATCGCAGTCGAATATTAGCGGAGATACATTAGCGCACAGCAAGCCTCATCCTGCCCCCATGCTATTAGCCAGTAAAGAACTTAATGTGCCTTGCAATCGCATTTGGTACATAGGCGATGCCGAAAGAGACATAATTGCCGGTAATGTTAGCCAAATGACGACTGTAGTTGCCAAATGGGGCTATATAAAAATCATCGCGGAATGTGAGCAATGGCAGGCGGATTTTGTAGTAGAACATCCAATGCAGTTATTGCAGCTGACAAAATGAGTAAACTGCGCAAAGAACAACCAAAAATAGTAACACACTGTTTTTTAATGATTTTATTTTAAATATGCTTTTTAAGAATAATAACTAAGAAATATTGATAAAAAAATTTTATACCGTTATAAAATTTTTTTTTAATTAAAAAAAAATGTTGCAATTACCTGTGTAGCTACAATTACAGTGTTACTAAGTTAGTAACTACCAACCTAGTTTAGGCAAGTAAAAAAACATAAATAAATGCGTAAATTTAGGGCTTGCAAAACAACTCAAACCTCACTATCTTGTGATAAGTAACTTAGTGAGCCCCTAGATGTAGTGTATTTCGTAATCAACGACACTAGATCCAATTCAGGGTTTGAAACAGCAAGGATGCAGACGATGTTACTGCTGCCTTGCATAAAAAATAATTAATAATAACTATAATAAATACAAAAACAGGTCATTCATGAATAATAATCTCTTTGTCACTAAGCGCGATGGCGAAAAAGAACCTATCGATCTCGAAAAAATTCACAAAGTAATAGACTGGGCTGCTGATGGATTAGATTCAGTCTCTGTTTCACAAGTGGAACTCAAATCTCACATTCAATTTTATGATGGTATTAAAACTGAAGATATTCATGAAACCATCATCAAAGCAGCTGCTGATTTAATCTCGGAAGAGACGCCAGATTATCAGTATTTATCTGCCCGACTCGCCATTTTTCATCTTCGTAAAAAAGCCTACGGCAAATTTGAGCCGCCAGCCTTATACGATCATGTTGTAAAATTAGTGGATGCCGGTAAGTATGACAAACATCTAGTTGAAGATTACAGTGCTGCAGAATTTGCCGCTATGGATGCATTTCTTGACCACAACCGCGATAAAGACTTTAGTTATGCCGCGGTAAAACAGCTTGAAGGTAAGTACTTAGTACAAAACCGAGTGACTGGTGAAATTTATGAAAGTGCGCAATTTCTTTATGTATTAGTTGCGGCTTGTTTATTTGCTAAATACCCTGTTGAAAGTCGTTTAGAGTATGTTAAAGGGTTTTACGATGCGATTTCGACCTTTAAAATTTCTTTACCAACACCGATCATGGCAGGAGTACGTACCCCTACTCGTCAATTCTCTTCATGTGTATTGATTGAAACGGGTGATTCTTTAGATTCTATCAATGCCACCACAAGTGCTATTGTAAAATACGTTTCGCAACGAGCAGGGATTGGTATCAATGCCGGTCGAATTCGTGCATTAGGTAGCTCAATTCGCAATGGCGAAGCTTTTCATACCGGTTGTATCCCATTTTATAAACACTTTCAAACAGCAGTTAAAAGCTGTTCGCAAGGTGGTGTCCGTGGTGGTGCCGCAACGCTTTTCTACCCACTTTGGCATTTAGAAGTTGAAAGCTTACTCGTCCTCAAAAATAACCGCGGTGTAGAAGAAAACCGTGTTCGTCACCTAGATTATGGTGTGCAGTTTAACAAGACAATGTATCAACGCTTAATCAAAGGCGATTACATCACCCTATTTAGCCCATCGGATGTACCGGGTTTATATGATGCATTTTTTGAAGACCAAGCTAAATTTGAAGAGCTTTATGTTAAATACGAAAACGATGAGTCGATTCGTAAGAAGCGAGTAAAAGCAATTGAATTATTTACCTTGTTTGCCCAAGAACGCTCAAGCACAGGTAGAATTTATTTACAAAACGTTGATCACTGTAATACCCACAGCCCGTTTGACCCGAAAGTTGCTCCGGTGCGTCAATCTAACCTGTGTTTAGAAATAGCCTTGCCAACTAAACCAATGAAGGACGTTAATGATCCAGACGGTGAAATTGCCCTTTGTACTCTGTCGGCCTTTAATTTAGGAAGAATTGATAGCTTAGACGAGCTCGATGGTTTAGCTGATTTAGCCGTTCGTGCTCTTGATAGCTTGTTGGATTATCAAGATTACCCTGTGCCAGCCGCTTTCAGTGCCACAATGGGACGTCGAACGTTAGGTATAGGTGTAATTAACTATGCTTATTACCTCGCCAAAAATGGGGTGTTTTACTCAAATGGTAGTGCAAATAACCTGACCCATCGCACCTTTGAAGCGATTCAGTTTTACTTATTAAAAGCATCAAACCAGTTAGCGATTGAAAAAGGTGCCTGCCCTAAATTCAATGAAACTCGTTTATCGCAAGGTATCTTACCAATTGATACTTATAAGAAAGAAATAGATAAGGTCTGTTCTGAAAAATTACAATTAGACTGGGAAAGTTTACGTGCCAGCATTAAAGAGCACGGTGTACGTAACTCGACAGTATCGGCATTAATGCCATCAGAAACATCTTCACAAATTTCGAATGCCACCAATGGTATTGAACCACCTCGAGGCCTAATTAGTATTAAGGCCAGTAAAGACGGGGTATTAAAACAGGTAGTTCCCGAATACGAAAAGCTAAAAGATAACTATGAATTATTATGGAATATTCCTGATAATACCGGCTATTTAGAATTAGTAGGCATTATGCAAAAATTTGTCGATCAAACGATTTCGGCGAATACCAATTACGATCCGGGTAAATTTGCAAACAATAAAGTACCTATTAAACAAATCCTTAAAGATATATTACTGGCATACAAGCTTGGTGTAAAAACCATGTATTACCACAACACCCGTGATGGGGCTGATGATAGCCAGCAAGACATCGAAGATGATTGTGCCGGCGGCGCTTGTAAAATTTAATAAATTCAATAAATAGGTCAATTCCTAGTCAAGCTATTATTACTAGGGATTGAACCTTCTCGCTGTTTCGACAGCAATGAACCAATATTCTGTCACCTCAATTTAAACCAATTTAGCTGGCAACACCAAAGAGTTAATAATGAAATATTCAACATTTAATCAAGTTAAAAACGACCAACTTTTAGAGCCTATATTTTTAGGTAATTCGGTTAATGTTTCTCGTTATGACCAACAAAAACATATCGCTTTTGAAAAACTTATCGAAAAACAATTATCGTTTTTCTGGCGTCCTGAAGAAATTGACGTATCTAAAGACCGAGCCGACTGGCAGTCTATTTCGGAAGCAGAAAAACATATATTTATCTCCAATTTAAAATATCAAACCCTACTTGATAGTATGGCTGCCCGTAGTGTCAACGCAGTTTTCCTACCATTAGTCTCTTTGCCAGAAGTTGAAACTTGGATAGAGACATGGGCGTTTTCGGAAACTATCCACTCACGTTCTTATACCCATATATTACGTAATCTATTTACCAATCCAGCTGAAGTGTTTGATGATATTGTCGTAAATCCAGCAATATTAAAGCGTGCCAGTAGCATAGCTAAATATTTTGATGATGTGATTTTCATGTCACAAATTTTTAATTTGCACGGTGAAGGTACTCATCAAGTTGATGGTGAAACTGTTGTAGTAAGCAAGCGACTGTTAAAAGAGCGAATTTATTTAGCTATTTGCTCGGTAAATGCGTTAGAAGCCATCCGCTTTTATGTCTCTTTTGCT
The DNA here is from genome assembly GCA_938075435.1 of uncultured Thalassotalea sp. Lineage (GTDB taxonomy): Bacteria > Pseudomonadota > Gammaproteobacteria > Enterobacterales > Alteromonadaceae > Thalassotalea_A. The sequence continues at coordinate 6,306 of CALJHL010000223.1, forward strand.
TGTTCTTTTGCATTCTCAGAACGACAACTTCTGGAAGGTAATTCTAAAATCATAAAATTAATTGCTCGCGATGAAGCATTGCATTTAACGGGTACTCAACATATTTTAAATATTTGGGCCAATGGTCAAGATGATCCTGAAATGCAAGAAATAAGCGAGCAGCTTAACGATCAAGGCCGACAAATTTTTATGGATGTTGTTGAGCAAGAAAAAGAATGGGCTGATTACCTATTCAAAGATGGCTCGATGATTGGTTTAAATGCCGAAATGTTAAAACAGTATATCGAATACATAAGTAATCAACGAATGGCAGCCATTGGCTTTGAACCGCCATTTAAAATTAGAAACAACCCACTGCCTTGGATTAACAGTTATTTAGTGTCTGATAATGTCCAAGTGGCTCCACAAGAGACGGAAATATCATCTTATTTAGTTGGCCAAACCGACTCATCGGTTGATAGTAGTGACTTTGAAGATTTCGACCTGTAAGTTAGCCTGACGATGTTAGCTTAATAATGAGCAGTAAAATTACAGTCGACGGTAAGGTTGTTAATAACGAATTTGACAGCCTTATTTTCAAAACCACACTTGAATTTCTTGAAGCGAATGACATTGAAATTCACTACCATTGTCGCGATGGTTTTTGTGGTGCTTGTCGAGTTACCCTTGAAAAGGGTGAAATTTCTTATATTAATGGTGAACCATTAGCGTATATTCGCCCTGGTGAAATCCTCCCATGTTGTTGTATTCCAACTACCGATATTGAGATCAGTAGCGACTAACTCGCTATTATTTACGCTGTTAAACTCAATCCCATCTAAATTTTTAACTGTTCCCGAATTACTGTTTATTAGCTTAGACTAAGGTAATTATTAATTCATTTTAGAGATTTTGCTGATGAAATACATACCGTTAACTCTTGTATTACTGGTCTTTGGGATCAGCAGCTAAAATAAGCCTCAAGCAACTCACGATACCGACAGGCTTTAACATTGAATTTTTTGCTGAAGATGTGGTAAATGCTCGACAAATGGCGTTATCACACTCAGGCATAGTCTATGTAGGTTCTCGAAAAGCTGGCAAGGTGTATGCCTTAAAAGATAGTAATAACGACGGCAAAGCCGATCAGCGCTGGTTGGTAGCTGGAGATTTAAATATGCCTTCGGGTTTAGCCTTTAAAGGCGAAGATCTTTATGTTGCCGATGTCAGTAAAATTCTTAAATTTACCAATATAGACACCAACCTAAAGCAGCCGGTTGCAGAATTGTTCTTTAATGATTTACCCGATGATAATCACCATGGTTGGAAGTTTATTGGCTTTGCCCTAATGGAGATTTAATCATTCCGGTTGGCGCCCCTTGTAATATCTGCATCCCACCGACAAATAAACATGCTCGTATATTGGCTTTAGATATGAAAACCAGCTATTTGTTGCTGAACACGGCTCTTGGAATCGAACAAAAAAATCTGGTTATAAAGTGTCACTGCTTACAATAGAAAACTCAAAGGTAGTCAATAACCAAGCATTTATTAGCGGCTTTATGAAAGATGAAAAAACCTTCGGTAGGCCGGTAGCCATATTGGAGCTTAAGGATGGCAGCCTATTAGTGTCGGATGGCTTTGCCAATCTACCGAATTAGTTATCAGTAATATTACTAAAATATTAAATGAGGAAATAAAGCTAATTATTCTAATAAAACAGGCACTTCAGATCACCCTACTTCCATAAAAAAAGCTTGCCATCATAAACAATGGCAAGCTTTTTATTAAAGTTAATTAAAGTTAAAAGCTGTAATTCACTTTAACAAAACCTCGGCGACCGGTTAAGTCATAAGTCATCACATCGGTATTAGCATCATTCCAAGAAGTAAGATATGGAGCCTCTTCATCAAATAAGTTATCAATACCTATAGATACTTTCAAATTATCATCAATAAAATAACTTGCTGCTATATCAGAATAGGTAATTGAATCAACTGATGCCCCTTGAGGGTCAAAATCACCGCCGTTGACATCATCGGCACTGCCGATATAACGCATTGAGTAGGTAGCGGTCCATACATCACCGGTTAATGTAAAGGCTAAGTTTGCTCGTAATTCAGTATAACTACCTTGGTCTTCCGTGATCATTCCCACGTTATCTATTACGGGTTGACCTTTAAATGGGGTATTTTCATGATCAAGTAAACGAGTAACGTCTAAATTGGTTTTTGCCATTAAGCCATACATTTCAAAGCCATAAACTATATTGAAGTCTAGGCCGCTGACTTTTTCACTTGCGGCATTTACCGGTCGTTGGTTCAACTCATCAACTTGACGAGTCACAGCGTGACGAGTAAAAGTATCACAGAAATCAGAATTCCCTTGTGGATCTTCATAACATAATTTCAATGAATCAGAACCATTTACCGAGTTAATAGCATTATCAATTTCTATATTAAAATAATCTAGTGTTGTTGACATCCCTTCCATTGGTTCCCAAACAATACCGATAGTTGTAGTATCAGCAGTTTCTGGTTGTAACTCAGGGTTACCCCCAACGCTAGTCAACACGGTAGTACCATCTTGGACAAAATCTGCGGGTACGCCATCAGCCACACAATTGCTTGCAATGATTCCTGAAGCATTTTCACATGGATCTATGGTTCTTAAATTCTCGCCATTAGTACCACCAAATAACTCAGTAATTGCCGGAGCCCGAAAAGCAGTTGATTGTACACCACGTATCATTAAAGTGTCATTGACCCTCCAAGTGATACCTACTTTATGAGTTGATTCACTGCCAGCAGTACTATAATCCGAGTATCTGATCGCCGCTTCAGCAGTTAAATTTTTAACTCCAGGTAAATCTGCAAGTAAAGGAATAGAAAGTTCTAAAAATGCTTCACTTACATCAAAGCTACCGCTAATGGCATCTTCTTGACCATTTCTTAATACGGTTGAATCAGGATTGCGCCAACCATCTTCCCAACGACGTTCGACGCCTGCAGCAAAGGCTAAAGTTCCGGCTGGTAATTCGTATACATCACCAGTAATATGAGCCGTCCATTCGCGCATTTCATTACCACCGCTACCTTCTCGGCGATATTTAACAAAATCAATAACTTCAGGGCTTAACTCACCGACTCCAAACCAATCACCACATGGAATACCATTGCTGTTATCATAAGTACAAATATTATCATCTAAGGTAAGTGCTGCAGCGGCTGGATCAATATCAAACGTCCAACCATCGACCCCTGTGTTTCGG
>CALJHL010000224.1 GCA_938075435.1 uncultured Thalassotalea sp.
TAATTCACATAATTTAAAATTTCAAGCATTCTTTTTGCTCAAAGAAACTCGTTCAAGCAATAATTTAGGATCGATTTTAGCAGGGCTCACAGCAGACGCTACATTTTGTATCGTACGCCATCCAAACGGCGTGATCGCTTCTTTTTTAAAGGGGATTGAGTCAAATAAAATGGCAAAAATCACTAACAGTAAGAAAGTTGCTTGGTTTAAGCTAAATCAAAATGCAAAATTAATGACTGATGCTAACTTAACCGCAGTTAATATTACGGACCTAGAGGATGTCGAGTTTATTGCCTATCAGTGGTTGTTGTATTATCAAAATATGATGCAAATAGCGGCTACAAGCATCAATATAAGGTTTGTTAGCTATGATAAATTTATTGACGATCCTGAGCTTCAAGTAAAGAAATTATTTAGCCATATTGAATTGCAAAAATGTGCATTAATGGACGATTTTATATTACAAAGTAGTGGTAAAAGTGAGTCGGTAAGTCAAGATAAAACGACTGATTTTTTTGGGGTTTATAACAAACCAAATCCAAAAAAGTGGCAAGATAGCTTGAGTGTTGAGCAACAACTTCGCATTGCCAATATCACTGAAGCGACGATGATTAAATTAGAGCAGTTATGTTTAGATAAATTGAGATAAGCAATTATTTTAGCGCTACTTGATAAGCCACTGCGATAGGTAATGGTTGATTTTTTACGGAGTTATCAGCCTTTTTAAGTGTTAAGTAAAGTATTGATGAATTAGCATCAAAACTTCCCCCTGAAATACGATGAAATTCTTGCGGCTTATCACCTGTTTGGCTGGTGTCAAAAGGTATTTTAAATTTACCATATTGATAAGGTCGTACCTGGTAAGCAAGTTTTTTTCCGGCAAAAACCGCAAGCATATCTTCAACATTAAATAACCAATAATAGTTATAGTAGTCTAACGGGTCAAAAGCACAGGGGCCAGGGCAGCGCCGACCATCCTTTTGCTGGATTTTATAGCCGAGCTTAGAATGATGACCGCCAGAAGATCCAAAAACGGCATAGGTTTTTGTATTGGGAACGATAAAACCATATTCGGCTCTGGAAACAACGTTCCAAAGTTTATTCTTACCTGCTTCATTATAAAAATCATCGGCGAGTTTATGTTTTAAATTGAAGTCAATTATCGGGGTAGTCGCAATTGCTTGTGGTGGACCTTCGGTGAAGTCAGGCTTGGTAATAACAAAAGCCGATGGGCCAATGCTATGGCGTGCCGCTATCGGTGTATTGCTGGCATTGCCGGTGATAAAATCACCTTGTAATTTACTACGCCACTCTTTAGGAATTACTGATACCCAACCTGCAGCATGGCTCGCTCCTTGTAATGAATAGAAACCGCTGATGTTTTTCGGATCAATCTTACTGCTATTACTTATCACTAGGCTGGTGTGGGTGTTTTTTGCCCTCGCATCATAATACTTTATGGCATTAACAAAAAGTTCGTCATCTAGAGCGATCATTCCGGTAACCCGGTTAATTTTTTGCGGATTTTTTATATGGGGTGATTTAAATACAAACGTAAAATTCTGCAGGGCCGTTGCGGTCTCTAATGGAGCAAGGTTTTTGCTTAAGTTTAGCTTCGGAATACTGAACTCGGCTATGGCTTGTTGCTTTGTTTTACCCATAATAAACAGCGAATTATTGCTAGGGTTGTATGCTATTTTACTTTCAGCGTAAACTAATGATGAGTCACCGTAGCTATCGGCCGGGAATCGAAACGCCCCAGAATATTGAAAGTTTTCAAGATGAATCAGTGGTAAATCAATTATTTTTTGTTGTTTTGCTTGAACAGCAAACAAGCAGAATAAAGACGTGAAAAAAAATAACGTTACTCTCATATTCGTAGTCTCCGGTGCTTAAGTTAGCAAGTTAGCAATTTAATTAAGATTATAGTCAAAATTTGAAATTAGACTTGCCAATGCTGTAAATCGATACCAAGCATCGCCTCTAACTCGTCGATATCGTTATTGAATTTCGACTGCAGATATTCTTTATCCTTAGCGTTGATGTAATTAATATTTTTGGGTTTTACTAACTTCTTGATTATTTCCGCTAGAAATGATCGTTTGACTAAGGTTATCAACCAAGCTAATTTCATTTTAATCAATAATTGTTGCAAGTTAGGCAGTACCACCCGGTTGATCCGTGTTTTTAACGAGGTGGGTATAAATTGCGGATCAACATTTAAAAACTGAAAAACCTTTACAAGCAATTGCTGTGGTTTATCGCATAGTTCATCATAAGTTAGCACTAATATATTTTGCTCCTTAAACAGGTGTTGCATCTTTTGTAAGTGTTTAGCTTGCATACCTAGGTCAATAATATTTGCATTCGTTCTGATTATTTCGCTAAAACTTTTACCCTTGAAGTGATTACCAATAAATAGTTGATAATGAGAGTAAGCCCTATCAATAGGATTGCGAACGACATATATTATTTTCATGTCTCTATTGAATGCAGCGATTCTTTCAAGAGCCATCGGGTATTGATAATAATTAGGGGTGATCTCTCCGCATGCGTCGGCGTAGTTGGCTTTTTCACTAGCAAAATTTTCCAAATACCAATCTATGCCCAAGTCAAACTTCAGGTCAAAAAAATGCAATTCTTTTTTTTCAGATAAGTAAATATCGGGATGTTCTTTTAAACAATTATATAACCATGTGG
>CALJHL010000225.1 GCA_938075435.1 uncultured Thalassotalea sp.
GTCACGAGTTCCTTATTGGCTGCCTACCGCACGTTTTGGTAGTAAAATGGGGGATACGCAAATGATCGATCCTATGGTTGGTGCATTAACCTGTCCAATTACCGATACTCATATGGGTATTACCGCAGAAAACATTGCAGAGCAATGGCAAATTACCCGTGAACAACAAGATCAAGCCGCTGTCGAATCTCATCAGCGTGCTCAACGTGCTATTGAAGAAAATCGTTTTGACTCGCAAATTGTACCGGTGCCAGTAAAATCTCGTAAAGGTATAGTTGAGTACAAAACCGACGAACACGTTCGCTTTGATTGCACCACAGCCGATATGACTAAACTGCGCACGGTATTTAAAAAAGATGGAACCGTAACGGCAGGTAATGCATCTGGCATTAACGACGCAGCGGCGGCGTTGGTAATGGCCGATAGTGAATATGCTAAGGCACAAGGCTTAAAACCAGTTGCTAAGCTGGTTGGTTATGCATTTGCTGGTGTTGCCCCTGAAATTATGGGCATAGGCCCGGTTCCGGCGGTACAAAAGCTATTAGAAAAGACAGGTGTTAATAAAGATGATGTTGACCTTTGGGAAGTTAACGAAGCATTTGCAGCCCAGGCTTTAGCGGTATGTAAAGATCTTGAACTTGATATGGATAAAGTAAATCCGAACGGTTCGGGTATATCACTGGGTCATCCCATAGGTGCAACTGGCGCCTTAATTACCGTGAAAGCAATTCATGAATTACAACGGGTTAAAGGTAAATATGCAGTTATCACCATGTGTATTGGTGGTGGTCAAGGCATTGCCGCATTAATCGAAAGAGTTTAATAATACCATTTTAGTGGTTTCTAGAAACAAAAAAGCGAGCTATTTAGCTCGCTTTTTTATTAACTAATTTCTTACTAAAGTATATTGGTTAACGCGATACCGGCACCAAAAACTTGTTGGTTATGGTTATAATCGATTAAGCTTTCGCCATAACCATTAAAATACTGCACATAACCCCGTAATTTACCCCATAAAGGGAATGTCATACCCAGTTGCAATGCACCTTTATTGGTCGCAAAGTTTTCACGAAACATCATACTAAATTCTAAATTCTCATACTTATATGCGGCGTGGCCTTGAAAGTAGCCCATATAATCGGAAATGTCCGGATTGTCGTCACCTTCAGGATCACCTGCAAATTCTTTTTCATCTTCATCTAAGCGATAGAAGGGCTTAAGAGCAAATGCGAAATTACCTTTTTCAAACATGAAATTTAAATATACTCTATTCCAACTACGAGAAATCATGGTCGAGCGACCATTCGATTGATGTTCAATACCAACCGCTAAGCCGGTATTAAAATCCAATGGCTGCCAATCTAGCGGTGCGATATAAAATAGCTCGGGTTGGTAATTAGTTTCACGAAATGGTTTAGAAATATTATCTGAGTAGATCTGCCACCAAGACTGCAATGTCATACCAAAGTAAATGGCATCGCCTTTAGTAAATAGATCACCCGAATTTAACGGAACTTTAATACTTAGTTGATATTTTGCTTCTTCGTCTTCAATGTTGTCAGACCAAAAAGGTGCAATATCTTCATAGACTTCAGTATTACGATTGTCGGTTACAGAGATTGGCAAAATGTAATTCATTTTATGAGGAGTAATTACATAGGGATCAAACTTAGTTTTCGCCTCGCTGCGAAAACGCTTAGATAATGCACCTGGGATTGTTGTAGAATTTGGCTCGGCCACTTCCACATCACACTCTGCCCGCAATTGGCTAACAGTGGTATCACCTGTAGCAGTTGCTATTTTCTGTGCCAAACACTCATTCATAGCTTTAGTTGCCGCAACATTTTCTTCAGCTTGGCTTGAAGTTGCGGCAATAAATGACAAACAAATTAGGGAAGATATTAGCGATTTTTTTCTATAACTAGTCATATTAAAATCCATTATTTATAGTCTTTATTATGACAATGGATGACAAAGACTATTTATTATTGAATTTTAAGTTTAGCAATTAATTAACAAAAGTGATACATTTTGTAAAGTAAAAGTAATCATCAATTGATTAAATTACAACAGTTTAATGATATTGAGAGGTTTTGGTAGTCAGTGCTCTCGATCGTTTTGAAATAAAAAATAAATTTAATTGTTGAGGCAGTCAATCTCAACTATTTCTGGTTTTTTCATGGCTAAGCTAACCACTGCGTGATGAAGTCAGTTTTAATTAAAACCATTGTAGATAAATCATATATCTAAATTATTTTATTAATAGAATATCAATGTAACAAACCAGCGTAGATGTTAGATAACCCCTTTGGCAAGTATTTTATATAATTCAGTTGCCATAACAAAATCACTCTCTATTTCCATTGCTTCAGCCCGACGGAGCAACTCTTTGATAAAAACTCTATTTCCAGCCTTGGCTTGTTGACAGATTTGTTCATCACAGTACCTAGATAAATCTATATCTTGCTTGAGTTTTATCGAACCGTTTATTTTTTCTAATTGAACAAGCATTTTATTAAGTTGGGTCATCATCATTCCTTGCTGTTATTTTCAATAAATTACAATTTAAGTTTATAAAAATAACGGCTCAGCAAAGTGACAGACTACTGAAAAATTGTGACCAATTATGACCAATTAAGACCCTTGTGAGTTAGCCAATATATTAAGCAAATACTTGGCTTGAAGTAATTACCCTTCAAAACTTCAAAATTTGGCAGTTTTTTAACCTAGATCATTAATTTATCTCTAAATCAGAACTAAACTATTGATATAAAGATATTACCGGATTGAAAAAATGACTAAATGGATCAAATGGTTATTGGCGATCATCGGCTTTGCCGCGCTGTATTGGTGGTTAACTTTAGAACAACCAATTAAAGTTTCCGTCATCTCACCTGAATTAGGCACGGTTGAAGCAACCGTGGCAAATACTAGAGCCGGGACCATCACAGCATGTAAACGGGCAAAAATGTCGCTCCCCATTGGTGGTCAGATTGAGAAAATAGCCGTTTCAGAAGGTCAATCGGTAATTAAAGGCCAACTATTATTAGCCCTGTGGAATAAAGATAAACAGGCTAAGTTACTTGAAAGCAAAGCTATTTTAGCGGCCAGCAAAAAAAATAAACAACGCGCTTGTATTGTCGCCAACAATTCTTTAAAAAATGCCAATCGGCAAAAATCATTATTAAAACAAAAACTGACTTCGCAAGAGAACCTTGATAGTGCCATCGCTCATTCGCAAGCCGATCAAGCAAGCTGCGAAGCTTCAACCGCCGAAGTAGCTGGCAAACAGGCAATGGTTAATACCTTTAGGGCAATTATTGAACAAACCTATTTACACGCGCCATTTGCTGGTCGAGTCGCTGAAATTACCGGCGAAGTTGGTGAATATACCATGCCTTCACCACCTGGTGTACCAACCCCTCCCGCCGTCGATTTACTTACCGATGATTGTCATTTTATTTCCGCGCCAATCGATGAAGTTGATGCCGCCGCTTTAAGTATCGGCCTGCCGGTGCGCATCAGTCTTGATGCATTTCGTGGTGAACAAATTTCAGGAACATTACGGCGTATTGCTCCCTATGTGCAAGATTATGAAAAACAAGCTCGTACAGTCACCATTGAAGTTGATCTAAACCAGCATCGAGACCCACATTTACTTGCCGGTTACAGTGTTGATGTTCAAATCATCTTAGCCAGTAAAAACCAAGTGTTACGCTTGAGTAGCGATTTAATTATCAACAATGAGTATGTATTAGTATTAAACTCGGATGGCATTATTGAGCAACGTAACGTTAGTTTAGGCTTAAGCAATTGGCAATATAGTGAAATTACCTCCGGCTTAGGTGTTAGCGATAAAGTGATCAGTTCAATTGGCTTAAGCGGCGTTAAAGTCGGTGCCTTAGCGGTGGTTGAATAACAATGAAAAAAGCGAAGGTTGCCTTAATTGAATTACAAAACATCAATAAATCGTATGTTATTGGTGAGCAACCCTTACAGGTATTAAAGCAGGTAAATTTAACCATCAATAAGGGCGATTACTTATCTATTATGGGGCCATCGGGTTCGGGTAAATCGACCTTACTTAATATGATTGGCATGTTAGACCGGCCTGATAATGGCGAATATAAACTCGCCAATAAATCGACTGTTACCATAAACGAAGAAGCAAGAGCGTTATTAAGGCGCGACCATGTCGGTTTTATTTTTCAAAATTTCCACCTTATCCCGCGTTTAACCGCCCAGGAAAATGCCGAGTTACCGTTAATGTTAGCTGGCATAAGCGCTAAGATCCGCAGAGCAAGAGTTAACAATGTTTTTGCCCGCTTGGGAATATTAGACCGAGCTGCACATTTACCAAAACAATTATCGGGCGGACAACTACAACGAGTTGCCATCGCACGTGCCATGGTGATGGAACCCGATATTTTACTCGCCGATGAACCTACCGGAAATCTTGACCAACGTTCTGGACTGGAGGTAATAGAATTACTAGAGGAACTAAACCAACAAGGTATTACCTTAATAATGGTTACTCATGATCAGCAACTGGGTAATCGTGCTAACCGGCAACTCACTATGGTAGATGGTAAAATAACCCAGGATATTAGCGCTAATGTTATTGCAAGATAACTGGCGCTACAGCTGGCAAGCCCTTATTCGCCATAAACTACGAACGGGTTTATTACTAATAGCAGTAGCCATTGGCGTCACTTCAGTTTTATTGTTAACCAGCCTCGGCGAAGGTGCCCGGTTATTTATTGAAAAAGAATTTTCAGCTATGGGTCATGAAGTAATGATAGTGTTGCCTGGTAAAAAAGAAACTACAGGTGGTGCTGTTCCAATTTATGGTAATAGTCCTCGAGATCTTACTATTGACGACGCCATTGCTATGGAAAAAATTTCAACCGTAAAAGCCGTGGCGCCAATTATCGCAGGAACTTCACTGCTCAGTTACCAAGGTAAAAGTCGTGAGGTGATCACTCTAGGCAGCAGTGCTGATATTTTTTCGATACGTAAATTAACGGTTAGTCATGGTCGTCAATTTACCAATAAAAGCAAAGATCCTGGGCAAGCGGTCTGTGTGATCGGCTCTACTATCAAACAACAGTTATTCGGCAATATTAATGCCGTAGGTAAATGGCTAAGATTTTCAGGCCAACGATTTCGAGTTATTGGTGTATTGCAAGAGCGTGGCGAATCTATGGGCTTAGATATGCGGCAAATGGCTATCATTCCAATCCAATCGGCTGAAACATTATTTGATTCACCGGCGTTATTTCGAGTGTTGCTAGAGTTAAAGCAATCTGGCAGTGAAAAATATACTGAAGAAAAGTTAATCGAGCTCATTAAAAAGCGCCATGATGGCGAAGATGACATTACTATTTTAACGCAAAACTCATTAATGAGTTCATTCAATAACATTTTAAACTTAGTCACCGCAAGTATTGGGGCTATAGCAGCAATTAGCCTTGTCGTCGCTGGTTTCTTAATCATGAATGTCAGTTATGTATCCGTTGCGAGGAGAAAACAAGAAATCGGTTTATTAAAAGCTCTTGGCGCGACGAGTAACGAAGTACGGCTGTTATTTTTAATTGAATCGTTATTATTGGTGAGTTTTGGGGTGATAGTTGGCTTAATCTTAGGTTACGGGTTAACCAACATAGCGGCATTTATGTGGCCTACCTTCCCCCTAGCGATCCCTTGGTGGGCAACATTAGCAAGTATTAGCATCGCTTTATTTATTGGCCTGTTATTTTCTTGGTTACCCGCCTCTCATGCCGCCAAACATGATCCCGTGTTGGCACTTCGAGGTAATTAATATGCATTTAAAAGATTTAATTATCTGGGTAGAAAAATCATTATCCTCTCAAAAACTTCGAGCCGGGCTAACCATAGCAGGGTTTGCTACGGGTATGGCGGCGGTGGTGTTAATGAATTCCATCGGCGAAAGTTTACGTATGTATGTGCTGCAGGAATTCACTCAATTTGGCTCAAATATTATCGCCATAACGCCAGGCAAAACTGAAACTTTTGGTTTGGGTGGTTTATTAAAAACCGTTCGGCCGCTAACGTTAGAAGATGGTGAATATTTAAACCAGCAAAGGCATGTCGAGTATGTGGTACCAGTTGTCGCTGGTACAGCCAAGGTTAGAAGCCTTAACCGTTCTCGCTATACCGATATACTCGGAGTGAATAACTATGCCAATAAAGCCTGGAAACTGGAGGTCGCGCAAGGTAATTTTTTACCTGATGATGACATTAAAACACCAAGAAATTTTGCGGTACTTGGTGCCAAGTTAAAACGAGAATTATTTACTAACTCAACCGCTCTTGGCCAATTCATTCATATTGGTAGTCAACGATTTAAAGTGGTGGGCGTATTAGCCGAAAAAGGCCAATTTATGGGCCAAGACTTAGATGACATTGCTTACATCCCAGCCGCTAAAGCAATGCAATTATTTAATCGTCAAAGCTTGATGGAGCTTGATATATTTTATCAACCCGGGTTAACCGCAGTCGAACTTTTAAAACAACTAAAACCTAAGTTAATCAACCGCCATGGCATGGAAGACTTCACCATTATTACTCAAGATGACATGCTCGCCAGTCTTGATAATATTTTATTTATTATAAAGGTTGCCGGTGCGGCGTTAGGGATGATTTCCCTGCTTGTCGGCGCTGTTGGCATAGCAACCATAATGACTATTACGGTGACTGAGCGTACCGCAGAAATTGGCTTACTAAGAGCTTTGGGGTGTTCGGAGCTACAGTTACAAAAGTTATTTTTAGCAGAGGCTATATTTTTAGCGTTAATAAGCGGTTTTATAGGCTATTTAATAGTATTTATACTGATGCTGATCGCTAAAATTGTCCTGCCAGGGATCCCTGTCGATATCAATATTTACGTACTTTTTGGATCACTGTTAATTTCAGCGATTATCGGTTTAATTGCCGGTATGTATCCCGCGAAGAATGCCGCTAAACTCACTCCAATCGACGCATTACGAACCGAATAGAATAAAAACGGGAGCCAGTGTCACATTAAATTTAACGGACTCTGACTCCCGATATTTTTCATTAGGGCGCCTGAGCAAAAATCTATCTAAAATAGTTAAAGCAAATTAAAAAAATAAAGTATTTATTTTCCTGAATTTGTTTCTTCTACACGATTTTTTAATTTTTGCCCGGGTCTAAAGGTGACCACTTTACGGGCAGAAATTGGAATATCTTCACCTGTTTTGGGGTTACGCCCTGGGCGTTCATTTTTAACTCGTAAATCAAAATTACCAAATCCTGATAATTTCACTTGATCACCTTGTTCCAAACTACATCTGATTTCTTCGAAGAATTCTTCGACCATCAATTTGGCATCACGTTTACTGAGACCGAGTTTTTCGTATAAGTGTTCAGATACTTCTGCTTTGGTTAGCGCCATATTTTTAATCTCTCAAAGATGCGTCCAGTTCTATCTTTAAGGTATCAACCACTGTATTTACGACTTCAGAAATATCCTTTTCTTCAAGGGTTCTCTCTTTATCTTGTAAGGTCAAGGCTATTGCCAAGCTCTTAAATCCAGGTTCGATACCTTTACCTTGGTATACATCAAACAATTCTAGGCTAACTAAATGATTTGTGCCAACCTTTTCAATGAGTTGTAGCACTTTATTTGCATTTATTTCATTTTTCACCACTACAGCGATATCTCGGCGGTTCGCAGGGAACTTAGAAACATCAGTTGCTTGAGGTATTTTCTGCTCTAAAATTTCACTTTGCAATAGTTCAAATACTAACGTACGGCCATTTAAACCAAGCTTGCGTTCTAATTCTGGATGGATGGCACCAATGTAACCAACTAAGTTATCACCGCGATAAATGGCAGCCGTTTGGCCAGGATGTAAAGCTGAAATCTCAGCGCCTCTAAATTCGTAAGATTTAGCGTCGGCAGTTAATGCTAATAATGCTTCAACATCGCCTTTAACATCAAAAAAGTCAACCGGTTGCTTTTCTAACTGCCAGTGTTCGCCATTGCGAAGACCAGTAATTACGCCAGCAAGCATGGCTTGTTGATTAACACCATTTTCGGCGTCGGCATCTGGTAAGAAGCGTAAGCCACTTTCAAACAAGCGTACCCGACTCTGTTGACGGTTTTGATTATTTATTGCGGCTTGCAATAACCCAGTCCATAAGCTTACCCGCATTACCGACATTTCAGATGAAATAGGATGTGGTAACACCAACACTTCTTGTTCTGGGAATAACTGGCTTTGAATTTTAGGGTCAACAAAACTGTAGGTTATTGCTTCTTGATAACCACGATTGACTAACGCATTTCTA
>CALJHL010000226.1 GCA_938075435.1 uncultured Thalassotalea sp.
TATTGATCGAATTGAGAATGTTGAGGGTGAAATAATCTATCAATCAACACCAAAACAAGCTTGTCTCGAATGTGAAAAACAAATTGCGCTAGGCACAGATAATCCTGAATACTGGTTAGACGTCAAAGGTGATGCACTGGAAAAATGTGATATTGCCGCTTATGGAGCACCACAATTAGCACCACGTATTATCACCGAACAAAATGCATTTCTGATGCGTGAAGTAATGGCTAGTGTGATTTGGGGCGGTGGCAGTTGGCGTCATAAAACCGGTTGGAATGGTACCGGTTGGCGTGCTGCAGCAGCACTGAAACGACGCGATATTGGTGGTAAAACAGGGACGACAAACGAGGCTAAAGATGCTTGGTTCTCAGGATTTAACCCAGATCTATCTGCAACAAGTTGGATTGGTTTTGATGATCACAGCCGTGAATTAGGCCGCGTGTCTAGGAATATTAATCTCGATAAAAACCAGATTAGTGGTGGTGAAGCTGGGGCAAAAACCGCGCAACCGGCTTGGATTGAATTCATGCAGCATGCACTAAAAGGGGTTCCCGAACGTCCAAGTATATTACCGGATAATATCGTACAAGTGCGTATCGATCGTGAGTCAGGTTTACTCACGCATAAGTCCGATTATACCTCACGTTTCGAGTACTTTATTAAAGGTACAGAACCAACCGAATACGTGAATAATCAACATTCAGATTCGTCATTCGATGACATAAATAATAGCGATGAAGACAGTGAATCAGCAGATGAATCACTCGACGACTTGTTTTAGCTTTTAAGTTTTAACATGACGTAAATAAAATGGCGCTGCTTTATTTAAAAAGCAGCGCCATTTTTATATCCAGCGTACGTACAAGACTGTGTTGTTTATACTATCGTTGCTAGCACTTGTTTACCGATAACTTGCGCGATATCGTTAAAGCAAGGACGTCTTACAGACCCTTTGCGATACAATAAAACAATTTTACGAGTTGGTTCAGGTTCAACAAATTTAATGTACTCCACCCCTTCGGTGAATCGAGTACGCGGAATAGCGAGGTGTGGTAATAATGTCACGCCGGCATCCGCTGCGATCATATGACGCAGAGTTTCTAAGCTGGTAGCTTTAAAGCTTTGATCTTCTTCAGCACCAGCCGTAAAACAATAATCCATAGCTTGATCACGCAAACAGTGACCGTCTTCTAACATCAATACCTTCTCGCCGCGTAATTCCGATAAATCCACGCGATCTCGACCTTTAAAGTGGTGTCCACTCGGAATGATCAGTTCTAAAGGTTCTTTATATAACTCAATGTGACCGTATTTTTCCATACCCGGTAAGTAAGCTAATAATAGACAATCCAACTCACCTTCATCCAACTGCTTCAATAATTCATTGGTTTGATTTTCATGTAAAAACATATCTAAATCAGGAAATTTTTGTTTCATGGATGGCACGATCAATGGCAACAGGTAAGGTGCAACCGTTGGAATCAAACCAATATGGATAGCACCTGCTGTCGGACTCGCATAACTCTTGGCAATTTCTTTAATGGCTTTAGATTCTAATAGTACCGTACGCGCTTGATCAGCAATTTGATCGCCAGCAGGGGTAAACAATACTTTTCTTGATGTGCGTTCAATCAGGATCACGTCCAGTTCATCTTCTAATTTACGGATCTGGCCACTGAGTGTCGGTTGGCTGACAAAGCATTTTTCAGCCGCTTTTCTAAAATGCTTCAACTCTTGTAACGCGACAAGATATTCTAAATCTCTTAAGTTCATAGCAACCCAACTTGAATGGTAAAAACAATTAAATACCTATTACTAATTTGCATATACTATCAATAAAAGTCACTAACCACACAGTTAAACTGCAAAAAAATCATAAAATCTTAATCATAAATAAATTATGCTGGCCACTTGTGCGTTAATACTTTTATCTGCGGTATAAATAAGCCTTAGTGTTCGTTATTAAAAATTAACTATCGAGATCAAAAACGGCGAGCCTAAGCTCGCCGTTTTGTTATTTGCAGCAATGCGACTCAAAATCTAGCCAGTATCACTGCTGCACGTCATATTTTCATCTAAGTAATTAAATCAGCTCTAATTCAACCATAGCGGCACGAATTTCGTCTTTTGTACCTTGGGTAAGTTCAATAACAGGTAAACGACACTCAGGCTCACATAGGCCGAGTAACGATACTGCATACTTCACACCTGCAGGGCTAGTTTCTTTAAACATCAAGTTATGCAGCGTGATCAAGCGATCTTGTAATTCTCTCGCTTCAACATATTTACCCGCAAACGTTAATTCCTGCACTTCTGCATACAGTTTTGGCGCAACGTTAGCAGAAACTGAAATCAAGCCATTACCACCAGACACGTTATAAGCAACCGTCGTACAATCATCACCAGAAAGGAAAGAGAAATCACCTTTAATTAATTGGCGCTCTAACCAAGGACGTGACAAATCACCCGTCGCATCTTTAATGCCGACTACATTTTCTAGTTCAGCCATACGCGCTAATGTTTCAGGTTGGATATCAACAATCGCACGACCTGGAATATTGTAAACAATGATTGGCAAATCATTATTATCGTTAATTGCTTTAAAGTGTTGAAATAAGCCTTCCTGACATGGACGGTTATAATAACCAGCGACATGTAGCGTCGCAATCGCACCAGCGGCTTGCGCATGATTCGATAATAAGATCGCATCCGTAGGATTGTTCGAACCTGCACCAGCAATAACCGGTAAACGCCCTGCGGCTTGGTTAACAACGATATCAAGGATCTGACAGTGCTCTTCTAAGGACAGCGTAGGGCATTCGCCAGTCGTGCCAACAGCAACAATACCATGCGTACCCTGCGCGACATGCCAGTCCACTAGATTACGTAATGCGGGTTCATCAATTTCATTATTTTTAAACGGGGTCACCAAAGCAACAATTGAGCCTTTAAGTAATGCTTTCATTGCTGATTTATCGGTGACCGTTGAGTTAACACTCATAGAAGCTCCATTTCGGTTATAAAAAAACCTCGAATACATAAATTGCGGTCGAGGTTCCTATAGGGGTTTATATGTTCTCGAATCACATGCTACACAGGCTTTAATTTGCCTTGTTTATCTTGTTTTCGTTTTAAAGTAAGCATGTGACGTTCTCATTTTGATGAAAAAACATTTAAGCGGCTATTATTTATCAGTTACTTTTAATATTTATTAAGTTTAATAATTCGTCATTCACCGCAAAATGTCAAGCAGGATAATGCATAACTAAATTCAAACAGCTAATCACACATTAAATCGAGTCTCGAACAACTAGCGCGATACCTAATCAGCCAACCGAAAGGAGAAGATATTGAAGTTGTTTGGGTATATACTCTGCGACCAAATCTTCGAGCAAATTAAGTAAAAGAGTCCAAACCCATGATCAGCAATAGCTACACCCTAGCAAGTCAATTACTCGCGCGTAACACTGCACATTTTGAAGATAAAGACCTGTTGATTGCGGGTTACATCGAAGATACGTATCCGACTGAATTAGCTAAAATAGCTAAAAAAGTAACGTTATTCAGCTACGATTATTCAGCTAAACTACATTTTGATGATGTTAGCAATATTGATAACCATTGCTCAACTGAATACCAAGCGGTGAAGAAACACCAAGTTGCTTTGGTTTATATGTCAAAATCAAAAGCTGAAGTAGAATATTTATTAGCAAATATTACCGAACATCTTGAAGATGGTGCAATGATCTTCATGGTAGGTGAAAACAACGCCGGTATTCGTAGCGCAAATAAATTCTTTGCCCCGTATGGCGATATTTGTAACAAACTCGATGCAGCACGTCGCAGCTCATTATTTGTTACTGAATTAAATAAACCAGTAGCTAAATTTGTGCAAGACGATTGGATCACAACATTCCCAATCTCAGTAAATGGTGTTGATCTAACAGTATGTACATTACCGGGCGTATTCAGCCACGGTAAATTAGACACAGGTAGTAATATCCTGCTTAATAACTTACACAAAAAACCATCAGGTCGTGTACTTGATCTCGGTTGCGGTGCTGGTATTATCGGTAGTTATATCGCTAAACGTTTCCCTGAAAGCAAAGTTGAAATGACAGATATTAGCGCACTTGCGGTAAAATCAAGCCAACTGACATTAGCGGCAAATGAATTAGCTGGTCAAGCTTACCTGTCTGATGTTTATTCTGATGTAAAAGGTACATTCGATTATATTATTTCGAACCCACCTTTCCACGCTGGTTTAAAAACCCATTACGCAAGCACTGAAACCTTCTTAAAAGAAGCGAATAGCTACATCAATACACGCGGCCATTTAGTATTAGTTGCCAATAGTTTCTTGAAATACCCTGAAATTATTGAAGCGAGCTTTGGACATTGTTTATTACAAATAAAATCATCTAAGTTCGCCGTTTATTACGCTAATAAATAATTACGTAAATAAAAACGCCCATAACAAGCACTTGTTA
>CALJHL010000227.1 GCA_938075435.1 uncultured Thalassotalea sp.
ATTAACCCTTATTATTACTTCTTGCATTTATTTAAAGCGTTACCTAATCGCTGCCGCGATGATGATAACTTAACAGATTTAATGCCTTGGAATGTGCAGCTAAACATCGATTATAGCTAAGCGCACTGCTTAGTTGCGCGCATACGAGAATTACAAGTTTTGGCAAAACTGATTAATACTTCATCACCAATGTGATGACCGTAATTATCATTTACTGATTTGAAGTAATCTAGGTCCAAAATTATTAATGAGAATACTTCCTTATATCTTTTACTACGAGCAAGTTCTTTTTCTGATAATTCGGTAAAATATCGACGATTATAGACGCCCGTAAGCTGGTCTGTATTTGCAATTTTTTCGATTTGGTCAACGGCCTCTATTAAAGACTCTTGGTTTTTTTTAATTCGGTAATGTCTGTACCTGCGATAACAGTTACACCAGTGCTAAGAGTCATACGGGTTACTTTAAAGAAACAGCCTTCATTTGTATCAGCTTCAAATTGATTATATAAAATACATCGCTGAGTTTTGTCTAGCTCATCAAACCAAGATTCAAAGTTCTCGGTAATTATTTTTATGCCTTTAGATAATTCAAACGCGTCTTTTAACAAAGTTTTTTGACTAGCACCTATGGCCGCTTCTTTTGTTTTACCAAACAAGCTTGCCATAACATCATTACAGTATATTAGTTTGAACTCTTGGTCGAAAAAGCCAATAGCATTTGGTGTAACTTCTAAGACTTCTTGAAGAGAATCAAAAAGAATATTGTCTGTAAGTGCTTTCATAAAACAATATAAATGATTAAGTGGTAATAAATATATTAGTACATTGTTTCTATTACAGCTAAGAGCATGATTATCAACTATCTTTAGATACACAGCTGAACTTACTTAATAGAAAAGTCGTCTCATTAAAAATGAGAACTACTATTAATACTATGTATATAATGGTCGAAATAGACGACAAATAATAAGAGGGCAAAGTAATGGCTAAACCTATAGTAGCAGATAACAAGCCAATTAAAGTAAGTTTAACCAAGGGCGATGAATACTATTTTTGTGCCTGTGGGCGATCCAAGAAACAGCCGTTTTGTGACGGTTCACACGCAGGAACTGATTTTAAACCTGAGAGTTTCGTTGCTGAAGAAACTGGGGATTCATATCTGTGTCAATGTAAACATAGTGGTAACACCCCATTTTGTGATGGCAGCCACAAGCAGTTTTCTGCTGAACAGATTGGCACTGAGGGGCCGGGTGTACAGGTGCAAGCCAATAATACTCCAGTAGCCACGGCAACCAAAGAAGAGCCAACAGTTGAGTTTATTCATCAGTTAGCTAAAGATGGTTTGTCAAAGCTTGGCCACCACGGGCCGATGACATCGATGGGCGTTCCTCGCCATTTATTGCCGCACTGGGATGATCTGCAACTGATGGTGGCACAAATGGCAACAAAGCCATTAATGGAAGATGATTTAGTTGCCACTGAACTTGTTATTGGCCCAATGGCGAAAAAACCGCTCAAGCTGAAGATTCCATTATTTGTTTCAGATATGAGCTTTGGGGCTTTATCAGAAGAAGCTAAGATTGCCCTTGCCACTGGCGCTGAGTTAGCTGGAACCGGTATTTGCTCTGGCGAAGGCGGGATGTTACCAGAAGAACAAGTAGCCAATTCGCGGTATTTTTATGAACTAGCCAGTGCTGGTTTTGGCTATGACGAAACGAAGCTTAAAAGTGTGCAAGCCTTTCACTTTAAAGGAGGGCAAGGAGCAAAAACAGGTACAGGAGGCCATCTTCCAGGTAATAAGAATGTTGGTAAAATTTCTCAAGTTAGAGGCATACCTGAGGGAGAACCTGCTATTTCACCACCAACATTTAAGGACTTAATTACAGCACAAGACTTTAAGCGCTTTGCCCAGAATGTACGAGAAATTACAGGTGGTATTCCTATCGGCTTTAAATTAAGTGCTAATCATATTGAACAAGATATTCAGTTTGCATTGGATGCTAGTGCTGACTACATTATTTTGGATGGTCGTGGCGGAGGTACAGGAGCTGCTCCTGAAATGTTTAGGGATCACATTAGTGTACCGACTATTCCTGCGCTGGCAAGAGCGCGTCATTATTTAGATAAAGTGGGGGCAAGTGGTCGTGTGACCTTAATAATTACTGGTGGTTTAAGGGTGCCAATCGACTTTGTTAAGGCGATGGCGTTAGGAGCTGACGGCGTTGCCATCTCAAACAGCGCGATGCAGTCTATTGGTTGTGTTGCAGCACGTATGTGTAATACCAATAATTGCCCTGCGGGTATTGCAACACAAAAAGCAGATTTACGCCAAAAACTGAATGTAGAAAAGTCTTCTAAACAACTGAAAAACTTTTTTGAGGCATCTGTTGAATTAATGCAAGTGATGGCTCGCGCATGTGGGCATGATAAATTAAGCAAATTTAATCAGGAAGACCTCGCGACGTGGCATCGTGATATGGCTTTATTATCGGGCATTAAATACTCTGGCGTTATATTACCAACAAGCGAATAGGGCGTATCTCACATCTTGCACAATACAGGAGCTAATAGCTCTTTTGTGTAAGCTTGTGTGCTTTATATTAAGTTATCTTACTTTAAAAACAGCCATAGTCCTAAAACCAATAGTAGTATGTTGAGAATAGATAGAAGGCTATTTATATCTAAGAATTTTTGAATTTTTACACCGATAAAGTTGCCGATAAATGCCATCGGTATAAAGGCAAAAGCAATGAATATTTCATTTTTTCCTAATATATTTAAAGATAAGAAACCTATCAGCTTAACTATATTCATTGCTGCAAAAAAAATGCTTGCTGTTGCTATGAATTGTTTAGTTGATAGCCCAATTGATGAAAGATAGATGATTAAGGGAGGTCCCCCCGCATGGATTAATGTACTACTAAAACCTGATAGTGAGGACAGAAACCAAGCGCTGAGCTTATTTTTAAATATGGGTATACTGGAAGTCTTGATAAGCAAGGATCTTAGAGCAAATAAGATACAGATTAGTGCAATAGTTTTTTTAAGGTACTCAACAGAGATGATATTGATCATCCAGTGCGCAAAGATTATTCCCAATAATGCTCCAGGAAGTAAGCTATACAAAAGGTTTGTATTCCACTTTTTCCAGTAACTTTTAATCGTCAAAATATCAGCAATAATTAATATCGGAAGCATTAAGGCAATTGCTTGCTGTGGTGGAAGCTTTAGCATTAATAGCGGTACGGCAAACACACCGAGTGAGCCAGCAAAGGCTGACTTTGAGATCCCTGTTAGGAATACGACAAAGCCAACCAATATTATTGATATAATATCCATATTATTTACTTTGTGGTAGGTCGAACCATAATGCTTCTATTTCAGTCAAAGCTTTAATATTTATAGCATCTTTAGCATTTAGCGCAATCGCATCGCCAGTTTCAACGTAGTTACCATCAATCATTGCTTCCCCTTTAATGAAATGTAAATAACCTAATCTTTTTTTAGTCTTAAGATCAAAACTATCATTTTTATTGAGCACTAATCGGTACAAGCTAGCGTCTTGGTTGATTGATAAAGATCCCTTTATCCCATTTGGCGTAACTATAGGGGTTAATGCACCTTTTTGGACAACCTTTTTTTGCTCATAACTAGGTTTAACACCGTTAACTTTTGGTTGAATCCAAATTTGTAAAAAATGCACATTATCCGTTTTAGATGCATTGTATTCTGAGTGCATAATACCGCTACCCGCACTCATCCTTTGCACTTCCCCTGCGGGTACAACAAACTTATTACCAGTACTATCTTGGTGCTCCAAAGCACCTTCGATGACATAAGATATGATCTCCATATCTTTATGCCCGTGGGTGCCAAAGCCTTTTCCAGGCATTACTAAGTCATCATTAATGACGCGTAATGCTGATATACCCATATGTTTTGGGTCATAGTAATGACCAAATGAGAAACTATGATTGCTTTTCAGCCAACCTAAATTTACACGACCTCTATCTTCTGCTTTACGAATATATTTCATGATCACAATTCTCTGTTTAGTAAAAGTTGAGAATAGTTTATCGTTCAACTTAAGCGGTAGGAATTTGTATTATTAGTGTCTTTTGTTCTTTTTTTTAGAATGGATGGTGATGTGATTAGATATAGTTAGCTTGAATATTTTCAAATATATGAATTTACATTGATAGGGAAGCAACAATATAAATTTTAATGGGTAGGTTAGTTTTTAATTTATAACTATAAATTAAAAAAAGCGCCTGAAATTTAGGCGCTTTTTTTAACATTTGCTCTTTAATTTTTAATCCCTTCAATGTGCAATTCAAGGTCAACTTTTCCAAAATCCATTTTGAATCCAAAATCAGCCATAGCGATCTGGGTTGTGCCACTAAAGCCTAAGCGATAGCCACCCCAAGGATCATCGCCTTCTCCCACCTTTACTGCATCAATCACTAAAGATTTTGTAATACCGTGCATTGTGAAGTCTCCAGTAATTGCCAGTTTTCCATTGCCTTTATCTTCAATTTTCGTACTGGTAAAGGTTGCTGTTGGGAATTTGCTCGCATCTAGAAAGTCATCAGACTTAAGATGTTTGTCACGCATAGCATGGTTTGAGTCCAAACTGCTCGTATCAATGTTAACTGCAACCTTTGAAGCTGAAATATTAGCTTCATCGAAAGAGAAACTGCCATTAAACTTGTTAAAACGACCAGTTAAAATACTCCAACCCATATGGCTCGTTTTAAAGTTAATAGAAGCATGAGCACCTTTATCATCAATGGTGTAGTCTGCTGCATAAGTAGAAGCAGTTAAAATACTTGCGATAAGTGCACTTGCTATTAAAAATTTTTTCATCATTATTTCCTCGGATAATCTTCTAATATGTAAATTTCGAATCTAGTTTAACGTTCGGTATCAAGAATATGAATTTCTAATATCAGTATGTTTCATTCGCTTCAATAGAATGGTTGTTATTTAACTTTCAGATGCAGGCAGGTTCATACTTTGGTATCGTAATTCACCTATAAATGTTCTTGCCGCAGGTCCTAGCCTGTCCCCATCATTGAAAATTAAATGAAGTGGAGTACTCCGTTTTCCATTGTGCTCTAAATTTAATGGTTTTAGTCTACCATCTTTTAGCATAGTGGATATTGAGCTTACAGGTAACCAAGCGAATCCAAGTCCGTTGCTAATCATGTCTATTGATGTTCGCATATGACCGACAGTCCATCGTTGGTTAGCTCCCAGCCAGCCATCGTCTTGACGTTTTGATATAGCCGAATCCCGAACAACAATTTGTCGATGAGACTTAAGATCTTCTAGCGTTAAATCTCTTGTTATGGCGTGAAGTGCGTGAGAGGGGCTAGCGACGGCTATAAAATCTATTTGGCATAGTTCTTCGCTAAAGCCATCAGCTAGGGTAAAAGGTGATATTGCAATGTCAACATCCGTGTTAGCAAGTAATTCCTTAGCCCCAGTTAGAATAGACTCCATCAACTCAATACGTAGCATAGGGTATTGTGATGATGTCGCATCAAGTACCTTATATAAAAGCTCTTGTGGAAATATTTCATCTACAGCAATTCTCAATTGACTTTCGATACCTTCCCCTAAAGTCTGGCCAACTGCTTCAATCTTTGCCGCTTCATCAAGTAAATAATTGGCTCGACGAAGCATTAATTCACCTGCTTCAGTTACTAGCGTTTTACGACCTTCAACGCGAAATAGCTGTACTCCTAGTGTGTTTTCAATTTTTTGAACAGCATTGTGAATACTGGATTGGCTTTTATGTATGTTTTGTGACGCTTGATTGAATCCACCATATTCAACGACTGCGCGGAACATTCTCCATTGCTCTAGTGTTACTCTAAGCATTTTACTCTCTCCAATTATTAATTATTATGTTGGGATGCTGAGTTCAGCAGTACATAAAGTTATAGCACTTATTCTAGCGTAAAATAATCGTTTAATCTAAAAAACAGAATGAATTGCGCTATATTTTGAAATTTTGTTCTGTAAATTCGAGTGATAACATTTCGTTCGTAATTTAAATCACTCATTGGAGAGCAAAATGTGTAACATTTTAATTATTGGCGCAGCAGGTCTAAACGGTCGCGCAACACTTACGTCTTTATACAATAAATCAGATCTTTCTGATCACATTATTGCAGCAGTACGTTCTGAAGAAAAAGCACAGCAACTCAAAGCTGACTACCCAGAGCTTGAAACACGTGTAATGGATATTGAAGATCCGAGCACATTGAACCAGTCTTTTGAAGGTGTTGATAAAGTATTTTATATCACAGGAAACATTGAACAACGTGAAGAGCATGCAAAAGCTGTCATAGATGCTGCGGTTAATAGCTCCAGCGTAAAAGATTTTCTTTTCTATTCTGTTTTTGGTGCAGAATATGAAGCCATTCTGTTCGGCCGCCAGTTCCGTTATGGTGAAAAATATTTAGAAAATACCAATTTAAATTGGACTCATTTACGCACTATTTTCTTCCAGGAAAATCTATTTGGCTGGGCTGAAGGTATAAAGCAAGGTGCTCTATATTTAGGCACAGGAGAAGGTAAATTTGCCCCATTGTTGGTTAAAGATGTAGGGGAAATGGCAGCCAATATTTTAACTTCACAAGGTCATGCCCATAAAGCATACAACATTACAGGACCTGAGCTATTATCAGGTGCTGATATAGCGTCTACTTTTACTGATGTATTAGGGAAAGACATAGCGTTTGTATCTCCTGATAATGCGACAACATTAGATTCTCTGTTAAATACTGGTTGGTCTCTATGGCAGGCTGAAGGTATGGTTGAGCTATTAAATTTATTTGCTGCAAATCAAGCTGCAATGGTAAGCCCAGATGGAGAAGCATTACTTGGTCGCCCATTAACCACACTTAAAGAATTTGTTGAAAGCAACAAAGTAGCCTTTGCCTAAGTCCTGATAAATCTAAGTCTGTTGCCATCAAAGCATTGAATACATTCACACTTTGATGGTGAGGACTTCTACCTTGCTTAGATATCATTATTTTTAATTGAAAAAATAACTTTTGATGATCGTTGTTTCACATAAGTTTAGGAAAATATTATGAAGAAGTTTTTATTATTCGTGTTGGTTGGTCTGAACATGACAGTCACAGCCCAAGCAGCTATCCCTACTATGAAAGGGACAGAGCACATAGGTGTGACTGTGCCGAATCTATCTCAGGCAGTAAGTTTCTTTGTCGATGTTATCGGTTGTGAAGCATTTTATCAGCTTGGACCATTTGCAGACGATAAAGGTAACTGGATGCAGGAGAATCTAAATGTTCACCCACGTGCAAAGATCATGAAAATGCAGTTAGTAAGGTGTGGCAATGGCAGTAATTTAGAGTTATTTGAATACCAATCTCCAGATCAAGATAAATCTCCTGTAAAAAACAGTGATATTGGTGGGCACCATATTGCCTTTTATGTTGATGACATTGCAAAGGCGGTTAGTTATCTGAAATCAAATGATATTGCTGTGCAAGGGGATATCCATGTAATGGAGTCAGGTCCAAGCGCTGGAGAATCTTGGGTTTACTTTACCTCTCCTTGGGGGATGCAATTAGAATTAGTTAGCTACCCAAGAGGCAAAGCCTATGAAAGAACTAGTAATAGCCGTTTGTTTTCACCGAAACACTAACGTGATTAACATTATTTAATTGAATAATTATTTTATATAGAGCCATTTTAGCCATAAATGAAAAGTAGTTTGGGCTGGTGAGGAGAAGATTGTGAGCAAAGTAAAATCTAGTTGGAAAAAAAGTATCAATGATGGTGAGTTTCGTCGCAGAGATTCACAATTTAGAAATTGGATAACCGAAGATGGCAGTGCAGGGCCTACGGGACGTGGTGGTTTTCAAGCTGAAGCTGGTCGATATCACTTGTATGTCTCATTGGCTTGCCCTTGGGCGCATCGCACGTTGATTTTTCGTCAGTTAAAAGGGCTGGAGGATTTGATTACTGTTAGTGTGGTTCACCCTGATATGTATCAAAATGGCTGGAGTTTTAAGCATGATAAAGAAACAGAAGAGCTATATGGCACAACAGGTGATGATCTCTACGGTAGCCAATATATGTTTGAAAGGTACTTTGAAAAAGCTCCAGATTATATGGGCGCAATTACTGTTCCCGTTTTATGGGATAAAAAGCAAAAAGTCATTGTAAACAATGAGTCGTCGGAGATTATTCGAATGCTTAATTCTGAGTTTAATCATATTACTGGCAATAACTTAGATTTCTATCCTGAACACTTGCAAACAGAGATTGATGCGGTAAATGAATTGGTATACCACAATATTAACAATGGTGTTTATAAAACAGGCTTTGCTACTACGCAGCAAGCTTATGAAAATAATGCAAAAAACTTATTTTCTGCATTAAAACAACTTGATGACCGATTAGCGAAACAGCGTTACCTAGCGGGGTCAGAAATTACTGAAGCTGACTGGAGACTTTGGCCAACACTGGTACGTTTTGACGCCGTTTATCATACTCATTTTAAGTGTAATCTGAGTTTGTTGAAAGAATTCTCAAACTTGTACAACTATATGTTAGAGCTGTATCAATTACCGAATATCGCAGAGACAGTAAATATGGCACATATTAAACGCCACTATTATGCCAGCCATTTATCGATTAATACTTATGGCATTGTTCCATTAGGACATAGTCAAGACTGGTTACAACCCCATAACCGTGAATTAATAGCGGCATAAGTTTTTCGAGTGATTCTCGATCTAAGGAAAAAACTATGAAAATTTTAAATAGAGTGAACTCTCAAGCAACACAAGATGGTGACGGTGTAAAAATTTCGAGAGTTGCTGATTTTACAGGTAAGTCTTTTGATCCTTTTTTAATGTTGGACGAATTAAAGTCAGATGACGAAAGTGACTTTATCGGCGGTTTTCCACCGCACCCACACCGAGGCATTGAAACCTTCACTTATATGATAAAAGGTGGCTTTGAACATCAAGATCAATTGGGCAACAAGAAAGCGATAACCGCTGGTGATGTTCAATGGATGAGCACTGGTTATGGTGTTATCCATTCTGAAATGCCATTAGTGGATGAAAATGAAGGTATGCATGGCTTTCAGATTTGGTTGAATATGCCCGCTAAAGATAAATTACGACCTGCTCGTTATCAGGATGCTACCAATTTACCCGTGATTTCGAATAAAACAGGGGGAAACCTAAGATTACTAGCAGGGCAATGGCAACTAGATGGTATTAGCGCATCATCACCATTAACTGAATTAGCGGGAAATGGCGCAATTGCTGATTTAACTCTGACCTCAAGTGGTCAAGCGAGTCTTGATTTGTCTGATTATGAACAAGTTTTAATGTACGTTCACAGTGGTTCATTATCTGAGTTAAGCATTAGAGCGGGTCAAATGCTAACTGTTGATGCAAGCAAGCCTATTTTAATCAATGCTAGTGATGAAGGAGCTGGAATGCTGATACTTGTTGGTAATAAAATCAATGAGAAAATTGTTCATATGGGACCGTTTGTTATGAACAGTGAAGAAGAAATTCAGCAGACAATTCGTGAATATCAAGCTGGGAAATTTGGTGAAATAGATTAAGGTCTTTTCTTGATGTATTTTCAAAAATTGTTTTAATGTTAAAACCTTCTAACCAAAATGAGTATAGTCAATAGCTTTTCATGGTACTGAGCAGCCTTCCAGAGGCTGTTTTTTTATGTCAATCAATTGTCGTGAGTGAAAATTTTTTAGAGTCAAGGATAAGGACTGTTTTTCTAAAAACTTTAGCGTTAAATAAATCATAACCTTAGTTGTTAAGTTGAATTACTAATTATTTTGATTATTTGGAAGGTGAAGCCAACGAAATTTATAATTAATTCTCTGCTTCGTTAGCCTTCCATATAGGTTCTTCATCTTCCCACCATACAATAGTTATGTAATCACCACCGTGGTAGTGAAAAGCGTGTTCATGAACAACAATGTGAGAAGCACTATCATTTCTACACCAAACACTACCATCTAATACTTTTGCTGATTGATCTTTTGTTTTATTAAATATTAAGTCAAAAACACATGAACCATCAGGAGCTTGTTGGGGAGGAGAGAAGTCATAATGTAGATCTGAGTTTTTTGAAAAATATTTACGCTTACCTTTAGAGTCATAACAAGCGAAAAAATCCATATGATAATTAGTAGAAATAGTTTTACGCAATGAAGCCATGAAACTCGTGTCAAAGGTGTCTTTTATTAAACCAACTGTATCTAGGGTCAAAGGACTATCTTTTATGATCTTTTTAACTAGATAAGTTGGCATCAAAAGTTCAGAAGCAAAACTGTTAGCTATTTTTTCTTTTGGAGTAAGACCTTTGCATCTTGAATCCATGTCGCTATGCGAACATAAATTACCAATTTTTCCTCGGTCTTTGAACCAGTGGCCAAGTTCATGTCCTATAGAAAATCGTCGCCTTTCCCAATCAGATTTACTATTTACCGGATAGGGAAGAGTATCCGGAATCTGATTTTGCAGATTTAAAGGCTCAGTTAAACTTAACTAAGCCAAATAAAGAATTAAAGTTCAAGCAAATTGCACATGGCGATTTTGATAAAGTATTTAAATCTTCTGAAATAGAAAAAGTTTTGGTTAGTGTTTTATAATGGGGTATCTGGTAACTTAGCGCAAATCGACAGCAATTATTTAACCGCTCTAACGTCAGGTTTAACTTACATTGTTGAACGGTTTAAAGACTATCCGGGCAGTGCAACAGTAAACTTAAATGGGGTGGTGCGTAGCTCATTAGCCGCATTTGCAGAAGAAAACTTATAACGTAAAACAAAATATTTGATGTTGTGGTTAAAGCGTTAACGCTAACAAGTTACTGACAATATTTACTTTAAATCCGAATTGTTTTTTCGGATTTTTTTTGTTCAAAATTTATCAGCCCAAACTTTAAACTTTACACTTTTTAAAATTTAAATTTTTGTCCAAGCACTTGAACTGTGTCTTAGACATAGGTGTAGACTAAACTTAGGTTATAAAAGATTCACCATGTTTTATATGTAGGAAAAAGGGCTTTGATGAAAGTAACTGAATTAGCTAATGAACTGAACACTACCGCAGATACGGTTCAATATTACACCCGAATAGGGCTTATTACTCCAATTAAAAGCCCTGCAAATGGCTATAAAATTTATGGAAAGACCGTACAGCGAAGTTTGAAATTTATTTTAAGTGCTCGGCAGTTAGACTTTTCAGTTGAAGAGATCAAAGCCATATTAACCGAAGCAGATAAAGGCAAAACAGCCTTGTTATTAAGAGAAAAACTAAGAAAAGCAACAAGAGATTGGCAGAGCAAACCTGATAAAGCGCCGACAGGGCATATGATTTGCCATCTGATTGAAGGAGGTATTGATGAGTGATTTTAAAGAGAATAATTCAAATGTTAATACTCAGGAGTTCATTATTGAAGGTGCCGGTTGTGCCAGTTGCGTTGGAAAAATTGAAACGGCGTTGAAGCAAGTGCCTGGAGTAAAGTCTGCCGCAATGAATTTTGCGTTAAGAACCGTGACGGTAACGGGAAACGTTGCAGCAACACAATTAATACAAGCAATAGAGTCGGTTGGCTATAACGCAAAAAGTGCGCAAAACAGTAGTGATAAAGAATTACTCGATGAAAAAGAAATCGCTGAACAAAAATATTATCAAAAACTGATAATACAAATGTGGATAGGTTTAGGTTTGGGGGTTCCTTTGATGGTTTATAGCCTGATGGGTGGGCCAATGACGGTGAATTCGCCATTAGAACGTGGTATTTGGTTATTTATTGGTTTGCTGTGTGCTGCGGTCATGTTTTTTGCCGGTAAGCATTTTTATGTTGGCGCTTATAAATCATTGGTTAATCATAGTGCGAATATGGATACCCTAATCGCACTTGGTACCGGGACGGCGTGGCTATATTCCATTGTCGTGGTATTAAACCCATTAATGGTGCCAGAAATGGCGAGACACGTGTATTTTGAAGCAACGGCAATGATCATAGGTTTAATCAATTTAGGTCTGGCACTTGAAGTAAAAGCTCGTGGTCGTACTAGTGAGGCGATAAAGCGATTAATTGGCTTGCAAGCAAAAACAGCTAGAGTTATCCGTGATCAGCAAGAGATCGACATTGCCATAGAGCAAGTTTTGTTGAATGATTTTGTTCGGGTACGTCCGGGAGAGAAAATCCCGGTTGATGGCATTGTTTTTGAGGGAGCAACAACCATTGATGAGTCAATGTTAACTGGTGAGCCGATGCCAGTAAAAAAAACATCTGCTGATGAAGTGGTTGCCGGCGCCATTAATAAATCGGGCACGATCGTCTTTAAGGCTACCCGAGTGGGTAAAGATACCGCACTTGCGCAAATTATTAAGATGGTGAAACGCGCCCAGAATTCAAAACCGCCTATTGGTCGCTTAGCAGACATAATATCGGCTTACTTTGTTCCGGTGATCATGATAATCGCCATTGTCAGCGCAATGACTTGGCTTAATTTTGGGCCTGAGCCAAGTGTCGCTTTTGCGGTGATTTCAGCAACAACAGTATTAATTATCGCTTGCCCCTGCGCATTAGGACTAGCAACGCCGATGTCAGTTATGGTTGGCGTTGGCAAAGCCGCCGAGGCCGGTGTGCTTATTCGCAACGGAGAAGCCTTACAAACCTCATCTAAAATTACCACCATGGTGTTAGATAAAACCGGTACCATTACCCTTGGAGCTCCAAAAGTAACTGATATTGTGGTGGTCAATGATATGAATGAAAATACCATTCTTGCTATTGTCTCAAGCTTAGAGGCAGGGTCTGAGCACCCACTTGCGCAAGCCATTGTCGAGTCGGCTAGCGAAAAAAACCTTACTCTGGCTAAGGTCGACGATTTTAAAGCATTAGCCGGACGAGGCGTGCAAGGAATAGTAAATGGTGACAGGTTATTTTTTGGAAATGAAATGCTAATGCTCGAACAAGGGGTTGCACTAACCCAAGAAATGATAGCCAGGGCTCAACAACTGGCAAGAGCAGCAAAAACCCCGATGTATTTTGCCATAAATGCAAATTTAGCCGCCATTATTGCCGTCGCCGATCCAATCAAAGACGACTCTGTTTCTGCAATACAACGCCTGCAAGATAACGGCATTCGCGTGGTGATGTTAACTGGTGATAATCAACTCACAGCAAAAGCAGTTGCCGAAAAAGTCGGCATTAAGGAATTTTTTGCAGAAGTCTTGCCTGAGGATAAATCGACTAAAATTGCTGAGCTGCAAGCCCAAGGTGAAATTGTCGGTATGACGGGTGATGGAATTAACGATGCCCCGGCCTTAGCACTAGCCAATGTAGGCTTTGCCATTGGTACTGGTACTGATGTGGCGATAGAAAGTGCCGATGTTACCTTAATGCGTGGTTCTTTGCATGGTTTGGCCGATGCTATCGCGGTAAGCAAAGCAACGTTACGCAATATTAAGCAAAACTTATTTGGTGCCTTTATATATAACGCTGCCGGCGTACCATTTGCCGCAGGTATTTTATACCCGTTCTTTGGTTTGTTGCTAAGCCCGGTAATTGCCGGAGCGGCTATGGCGTTTTCTTCATTAACCGTGGTGAGTAACGCTAATCGCCTACGATTTTTTAAAGCACAAGAGCACTAATTGCTTAGATAAAATCTTAAGGAGGCCATTATGTTAACCGTAAATTTGCTAGGACTTGGCTTAATCGCTGTTATTGTCTGGTGGTTTTGGTTATATAAACCAACGCTCGTTAAAGGAATACCTGATGCCAGTGAAGTTACCGTGATTGTTGAGAATGGTGTTTATCAGCCAGCTCATATATCTATCAAGGAAAATTACCCGGTTAGGATCAATTTTATTCGCAAAGATGAGAGTCCATGTGCGGCCATGCTGCTTTTTCCCGATTTAGATATTAGTGCCGAGTTACCGTTAAATAAGCCCTTTGTTATTACTCTACCAGCGATGAAAAAAGGACAATACCCATTTCATTGTCAAATGAAAATGTATACCGGCAGTTTATTAGTTGAATAAAAATTATGTTTTTAGAGAAGATTACCAAAGTTAATTTAAATACTCAATTCAAAACTGAAGGAGAGCATTATGAGTGATTTTGATCATAGAGTTGGTGTTAATGAAAGCAATTTGGTAACCAGAAATCTACGGTTGAGGAATGTCAACGACAAAAATAGAGATGCCTTAATGGAAGAAATTGATCATCTTTTCGGTATAGATGAAGCAAGTTTCAATGCTAAAGATGAATCAATCTACCTCGCTTATGATGCAAGCAATATAGATCTAGATGGTATAGAAGAGGTCATTACAAAGCATGGTGCAGCAATCCATGATGATTGGTGGACTCATACCAAAGAAGAATATTACAAATTTGTCGATCAAAATGTTAAGGATAATGCTGAGCATACACCATGGAGTTGCCATAAACCGCCTTCCGGGACAGGCAAGAAATAAAGGCTTTCTAGCGCGTTTCAAGCTAGTTGCCACGCCTTTTTTGATAGACTTTTGGCATCTCTTTTTACAAAGGCAAGCTAATTTCACCTGAGGATAGTGGACATGACACCTAAAAATTTTACTCTTGTTCTTCGGGCACGCCACAAGGGCATTTATTGCTGGCAGTTTTACATTCTGGATTATTTTTGAATTATTGTTCCGACAACATGCAAAGTACTCAGTTTGGCTTAAACTACTACCAAGGTTTGCAAGAATAATGTGGCAAAGTTTCTTCCTAGGCTTAGTTGAACGTTATTTGTACGGTTGATATTTTGCTTTGATATGAGATCCTATTTTGAATTTCATCACTGAGGAAAGTTCATGGCGATAATTAAACATGGTTTAAAAGCGTTCTCGATGGGAATTGATACCCATCAAGAGCCTGTTGCGTATATGCGACAGGATTGCCATATTTGCCGCTCTGAAGGTTTTGGCTTGAATACCCGCCTTTTACTTGCGACAGAAGATCATAAAATTATTGTTACATTAAATGTAGTGCGCAATGAGAGTTTTTCGGAGGAGCAAATTGGTTTATCTGATATTGCCCAGCAACGATTGCAATGCATTGATGGCCAAGTTATATCAATTTCGCATGCTCCCATTGTTCCTTCATTAAGTTATGTCCGAAAAAAAATATTTGGTAGTTCATTAAATGGTACTGAAATTGCAAAAATTATTAAGGACATCAGTAATCATCAATATAGTGACATTGAAATAGCCAGTTTCCTTAGTGCCTGTGCTGGTCAGCGCTTGAATATTGAGGAAATTGTAAACTTGACTAGGGCAATGGTTTCCAGTGGTAAAAAATTAGTCTGGGGTGATCATAAAAGAATTTTTGATAAACATTGTATTGGTGGGCTGCCCGGTAATAGAACAACGCCTTTAGTCGTATCTATTGCAAGTGCTGCTGGCTTAATTATACCTAAAACCTCCTCACGTGCTATTACCTCTCCAGCTGGTACGGCAGATACTATGGAAAGTCTTACCAATGTTAATCTTACCTTGCAAGAAATTGAGCAGGTGGTTGATAAAACAGGGGCATGTTTAGCATGGGGCGGTGCTGTTAATTTGAGCCCTGCAGATGACATGCTAATTCGCATTGAGCGTGCTTTGAATTTGGATGGAGAAGGACAGTTAATTGCTTCTGTTTTATCTAAAAAAATTGCCGCTGGCTCTACTCACTCAATTATTGATATTCCCGTTGGTAAAACCGCAAAAGTCAGATCACTTACTGAAGCAAAAAGGTTATCAAAAATGTTTACCGAAGTAGGTAAGGCATGCGGTATAACAATTAGGTGTTTGCTCACAGATGGTAGTAAGCCTATTGGCGCAGGTATCGGACCCGCACAAGAAGCAAAAGATATTATTGCGGTTTTTGAATGTCACTCTGCTGCTCCACAAGATTTGCGAGACCGGGCATTATTCCTATCGGCTAATTTATTGAATATGCGCAATGGTTGTGGGCTTGAAGAGGCATTAGAGGAGGCTACTTCTATTTTATATAGTGGAAAAGCGCTGCATCAATTTAATGAAATTTTATCGGCACAAGGTGGAAAGAAAACCTTAGGTGCTGCCGCATATAGCCATGTTGAATTAGCGACAAAGCAAGGGACAGTGACAGAAATTGATAATAGAAAATTAGCAAAGTTGGCCAAGTTAGCCGGTGCACCATTTTCGTTAAACTCTGGATTACGACTGCATGTCAACGTTGGCAGTAATTTAACACCAGGAAATAGACTTTTTACATTGTTTAGCGAGAGTCAGGGGGAAATGAATTATGCCCTGGATTACTATCTCAATAATATCAAAATGTTTAAAATTGAGGGTTAGAATATGGTTTCAACTAAAAATAAACTGCTTGTTTTTTCATTAAATTCAGACTTGCTCACCCTTAACCTATGTCAAAAACTTGCGGGAAAGCAAGGGCGCTATAAGCAACGAAACTTTCCTGACGGAGAGTCTTACCTATGTATTGAAAGTGATGTAAAAGCCCTTCATTGCATTGTTGTTGCCGACCTATCCCACCCTAATACTAAATTTTTACCCTTAATTTTTTTACTCGATACTTTAAAGGAGTTAGGGGCAAAATCTGTCGGATTAGTCGCCCCTTATCTCAGTTATATGCGCCAAGATAAACGGTTTATTGCTGGTGAAGCGATTACGTCGAAGCTGTTTGCGAAATCACTTTCAGAGCATATCGATTACTTAGTAACTGTAGATCCGCATTTGCATCGTTATCATTCCCTAGATGAAATATATTCAGTACCTAGTAGGGTTGTACAAGGTGCACCAGCTTTGGCGCAATGGCTAAAAGGCCAACCAGATGTATTCTTAATTGGCCCCGACTCTGAAAGCGAGCAGTGGATCAGCAGTATTGCCAAGGTTAGTGGTCACTCTTATGTTATTGGCGATAAAATTCGCCGAGGAGATCGCGATGTGGAAATTAGTCTACCTGATTTAAGTGCTTATCTAGGTTTAACTGCGGTGATCATCGATGATGTTATTTCAAGTGGGCAAACGATTCTAAGTTGTATAAAGGCGCTCAAACAACAAAATGTTAAAGATATAAGATGTGCGGCGGTGCATGGCATATTTGCTGATGGTGTAGATAAAACACTTGTTAGTGCGGGTCTAACTGAGTTGATCACAACGAATACGATAAACCACCCTTCAAACTCTGCCGATATTTCTCAGCTGCTAGTTAAGCCAATTTTTGATTGCATAGCAAATGTTAAAGAGGACTTGTGATAAATATTACATATTTAGCTGGAACTGGAACTTTACCGTTACAAACAGCATCAAAATAGGTAAAGAGAAAAGTTCAACTACTATTATAATTGATTGTGGCTTGTATCAAGACAATAAATGGCTGCGAGCAACAAATCTAAAGAGCATCGGTCTAGGTTTGAAACAAGTAGATAGCTTCACGTAACTGTCAGCGATAGCTAGATGATAAACAATTTGAACAAGCATAAAATTTATTATGCTAACAAACTGAGAAGGATAAAATTATGAAAGTTGAAACACTTAAAGATGTGCTTGAATGGACAAAATCAACTCATCGAAATTTATCACAATGTTTGGCTCTCTGCTCAGAACACCATGACAGTGAGCGAGTTAGGATGTTACTTAATTATTTATCTG
Source organism: uncultured Thalassotalea sp. (assembly GCA_938075435.1). Lineage (GTDB taxonomy): Bacteria > Pseudomonadota > Gammaproteobacteria > Enterobacterales > Alteromonadaceae > Thalassotalea_A. Next base: position 17,711 of record CALJHL010000227.1, read on the forward strand.
GTCATGAAAATGTATTAATAACAGTGCTCCAAGGTTTTATTGATGAATCCAGTAGCAAAGTGTTAAGTACTTGGTGCTTAGAATATTTAGACCGTCAACCTATTATAACTCCTCAAAACTTGGAAGCTGCCTTCACCAGCCAGAATATCCAAGACATAATTACAGCCGTAGTTGCCCAACACGACCAGATAATATCATTATATAAACACCTTCATTCAAGAGCCGAAATCCCTTCAGTGTTAGAGCTAACTAAGCAGTTAGTCGAGCTGGAGGAACACCATGCTATGCAACTGGTACAAGGCTTTAATCGCATGGCAGACATTTAGGCTAAGAAGAAGTGCTGTCATTAATAATAGCAAATTTCGTTTGGCGGATTTATGACTTTCTGGAGATATAACATTAGATTACCTTTACCAGCGAGTTTGCTGAAATAGCAAAGATGTAAAGCAAGTAAGTACTGGCAATATTTATTTTAAATCCGAATTATTTTTCGTATTTTTTTTGTGGGAAGTCTATTACCTCACTAAAAATATTTTTAAACAACTGCAATGTTTAAATTTTATCTTTACATCGGTTTCATAGTTATGCATTATTCAAACGGTTGTTTCAAGTGGGTGTTTCAAGTATCAGTTTGATTTTGCAATGCGAAATTACAACTAATATTTTTTACCGAAAAAATTTTAATTAGTAGGAGGCCACATGGCTGATTATCGAGTACAACTAAGAGATATGAGTTTCCTGCTCTATGAAGTTTTTCAAGCAGAAAAAATGTGGGCACAAAGCCCGATGCTTGCCGAGCAAATTGATGTGCAAACCGCCGATGCTATTTTGCAAGAATGCGCCAAAATTGGCGAGCAAGTTATTGCCCCTATTGCTCGTGAAGGCGATGAAGTTGGGGTGAGTTGGCACAACGGCGAAGTAAGCACCGCACCAGGGTATAAAGACGCTTGGTCTACTTATGCCGAAGGTGGTTGGGTAGGTTTAGGAGGCGATCCTGATTTTGGCGGCATGGGTATGCCGAAAATGTTAACGGCATTACAAGAAGAAATTGTTTGCGGCGCCGATATGTCATTTTCATTATACCCGGGCTTAACTGCCGGGGCGGCACTATCTTTAGCAAAGCATGGCAGTGAACAATTAAAACAACAGTACTTACCGAACATGTACAGCGGCGAATGGGCAGGCTCTATGTGTCTAACCGAGGCTCATTCTGGTACTGACTTAGGCATGATCCGCACTAAGGCTGTAGCGAATACTAATGGCAGTTACAATGTCAGCGGCGGCAAAATTTTTATTACCGGTGGCGAGCAAGATTTAAGTGACAATATCATTCATCTAGTACTTGCTAAATTACCGGATGCGCCAGCCGGTTCAGCCGGTATTTCATTATTTTTAGTACCAAAATATAAAGTGAATACTGATGGCAGTCTAGGGGACAAAAATGGGGTTAGCTGTGGCAGCATTGAACATAAAATGGGTATCCACGCGTCTGCAACCTGTGTAATGAACTTTGATGAGGCCGAAGGTTATTTGGTGGGCGAACTCAACAAAGGCCTAGCCTGTATGTTTACGATGATGAATTTTGAACGGATCGGAGTTGGTATCCAAGGCTTATCTTGTGGGGTTCGTTCTTATCAAAATGCACTTGAATATGCTCAAGACCGAATTCAAGGGCGATCACTTACCGGCACTAAATCTCCTAAATTGGCGGCAGATTCGATTATGGTTCATGGTGATGTTAGACGCATGCTACTTACCATGAAAGCATTAAATGAAGGCAATAGAGCGCTAGCGCTTTATATTTCCAAACAACTCGATCTTAGCACTTACGCTGAAGGCGAGGCTCAGCAAAAAGGCACTAAATTAACTGCCTTGATGACCCCGCTGGCGAAAGCATTTTTTACTGACATTGGTCTTGAGTGTGCTATCGCTGGGCAACAAGTGTTGGGTGGCCATGGTTATATACGTGAATGGGGACAAGAGCAATTAGTTCGAGATGCGCGTATAACCCAAATTTATGAAGGTACCAATGGCGTACAGGCCATGGATTTAATTGGTCGTAAATTAGCGGCTAATAAAGGCGAATATATGAAAATATTTGCCGAAGAAATTAACGAATTTATTGCGGCTAATCAAACGGCTGAAATGGCCGAATTTATCACGCCATTAACACAAGCCGCCGCAGATTTTGAAAAACTAACCATTACCATATTAACCGCAGCCGTTAAAAACCCAGATGAATTAGGCTCTGCTGCTTGTGATTACTTGCATGTTTTCGGATATACCGCATTGGCCTATATGTGGGCTAAAATGGCTAAAGCATCGCTTGTTAAAGCACCTGATGATGACTTTTATCAAGCAAAATTACTAACCGCACGTTTTTACTTTGCCCGTATTTTACCGCGACGTTTATCTTTGAGTGCGTCGGCAAGTAGCGGCGCCGAGCATTTATTTAATATTAATGATCAGTTATTTTAATGGACTAGTTAATAAATAGTAAATTTTATAAAAGGGCCGAAAGGCTCTTTTTTTATACCAATAAAAATATGAAATATAGTTTTAGTTACAAACTAAAACAATATTTCCCCTGGTTATAACTTAATATAGGTTTAAAGTAGCAGTGCTTAGCAATAGGCTTATTTTATTTATCGATCTTTAAAGGTCCCACTATTGGTATGACGAACGAAAAAACCATTAACCGAGAGTTTTCAACTGTAATGATAGTTGAAGATGATAAAGTGCTATCTGAATTATTAAAGCAATACCTCGAAAAATCATCCTTTGTTGTTCACCAAGTTTATCGAGGCGATCAAGCGGCTCGTAGCCAAATAAAAATTCAACCAGACATTATTCTATTAGATATTGGTTTGCCAGGTATCGATGGCTATAAAGTCTGTCATGACTTACGATCGACTTATCAAGGGCCGATATTATTTTTAACCTCACACAACAGCGAGGCCGAACATCTGGCGGCTTTTAATGTTGGTGCCGATGACTTTCTTGTTAAACCAAGCAGTCCACAATTAATTACCGCTCACATTGAAGCATTATTAAGGCGCAGCAAAGCTAAAAAAGTTAATAGTCAGCGGCAAAAAATAACGGTTGGAGAAATTAGTTTAAGCCCCAGTGAGCAAAAATGTGAAGTCAATGGTAAGGAAATTTCACTAAGCGGATTTGAATTTGAATTGTTGTCTTTGTTAATGTTTAATACCGGCAAAGTGCTCACTCGCGATGATATTTATAAATTATTGTTAGGTCGAGAGTATGACGGTGCGGAGCGTTCTGTTGACGTTCGTTTGTCACGTTTAAGAGATAAATTGATCAGACAAGGCGTAGAGCAAACAAAAATTAAAACAATATGGGGTAAAGGTTATCTGCTTTCGGTTGATTAACAAGCTCGAGATCATGCTTAGATATCGTTCATTTTGCTGAGCCATTTTCAGAAAACTTAATGTAAATTAATAGTAAACTGCTGGTAATAACAGCGCATAAAACAAGTCGACTGTAATTTATATTAACGGCTGTTGGTATAAATAACTCGATGATATTCCAACTGCAAATTATTAATCCTAAAACCATCAGAAATAAAGAAATACAATAGCTTAGCGGAGCATTGCTAAATCGCTGGTTTTCTTCTTTTTTCAGAGTAATAAAGCTCATATATTCACCATAAAAGTAGAAAAACGATGACCTAGGTCATCGTTTTTTTTACTGTTTTAGTATTTTAAATTAAAATTAAAATTAAAATTTGTAAGAAGTGTTTAGGTAAAAGTTACGACCGACAACATCATACATTTCAGGTACAGTATTCATATCATTACCATTTGGAACTTCTTCTGGCTCAGTATCTAAAATGTTCTTAACACCAGCATTTAATACCCAGTTGTCATTTACAAAATAACTTGCTGAAGCATTGTGGTAAACCACATTGTCGGTGGAAAACTCTTCTCCCCACGCATTACCGTCCATGCCATGGATATATTGGGCTGAATATTGTAAGCCTAAGTCTTCAGAAATATCGGCATTAAATGTTAAAGTTGATTTAAATTCAGAATAGCCACCATTATTACCATCAATGGTACCAGTGTAATCTATATTGTCTTGCTCAAATTCAATTAAATAAGTGCTATCAAGCATTACTTTGAAGATGTCGTAATTGAAATTAATGTTCCAATCGATACCTGAAGTGTTCTGCTCACCTATATTGGTCAAAGAAGAAGTCATGTCAGATAAGTCACCATCAATAGTAATATTAATAGAGTCACATGCGGTTAAATCACCGGCATAACAATCATTCATTTTTGCCTGTACATCTAAACGGCTGATTGCATCAGTAATTTCAAACTGCCAGTAATCAAGAGTGGTTGAAAAGCCATCGGTGATTTCCCAAACCGCACCGAAAGTAAATGAATCACTTTCTTCTGGTTGTAGATCTTCTGAACCGGTGTAATTCACTAAAATTTGTGAATCCTGAGCGTTGCCCCACGGATCTGATAAATAATCGTATGAACCAGAATTACCAGCATAAAGTTCACTGACACTCGGTGCTCTAAAACCAGTTGCTGCTACCGAACGAAGCATGAATTGCTCAGTAAAGCGATAAGTCGCCCCTAATTTCCAGGTCGTTGCGCCACCAAACGTTGAATAATCATCGTAACGGGTAGCAGCCTCAACAGAAAATGCATCAGTAATTGGCAAAGATACTTCAACATACGCTGAATTTACCGTGTAATCACCTTCTGTCGGGTCTTGCTGTGCTGCTGTACTTTCACCTGCTTGGGTAACTAAATCTGGCGTGTAGTAACCACTTTCAAAACGGCTTTCTACGCCAAAGGCATAACCAATATCGTTGTCGCTGATCCCAGAATAACCGGCAGCTAAAGTAAATTGCTCATTACCACCTTCGTTGCTCTCGGTGTACATAATGCCTTCAGCTTCTAGGAAATCTTTATCAACTGATTCAGGGCTAAACCATAAATCTTGATTGGCGTAGATACTCTGTTCCATGTTTGAAGCATGAATAGAGTTTTGCACGGTATCTTTTGACTCGTTGCGGCCATAGGTTGCGGTCATATTCCAAGTGTCATCATTATCTAAATAACCTTGTAAACCGAGCGAGAAATGGTAGGTATCGGTTTCTTGACCATAAATACGCGGGCCAGCATCTGTCATACGGCGCTTGTATAATAATTCATCCGGAGCAAGGCCCGTTTCTGGGTCGATAAACTGATCGCTATACTTTGAGTCAAGCATGCTAGTATCTAAATCAATTGCTGCCGGTTGTGGCGCCATTTGTTGATCTGATTCACGGCGAGTGTACATGGCATCAATACTTAATTCGGTATCCGAAGCTATTTCTGCGTTGTAACTGCTGTAAAAGCTAAAAAGTTGATTTGGTGTTTGGGCGTAGCTATCTTTGGTGTAATCATAACTAGTATCGCGCTCTTTAAAACCACCATTACCATCAGGAACTAAACCACCCAAGGTACCTTCGGGAATGTATGACGATTGCCCTGCGGGAACAAAGTCTCGATCGGCTTGAATAATTTCGCCACGGTCAGAAAATTGAAAACCAACGACTAGGTTACCATTACCAACTTCTCTACCATGAAGAATACTAAATCCACCTGATTCACCATCACCTTTGTCGGTAGAACTAACATTCGCTGATAATTCAGTGCCATCAAAATCTTTTTTGGTAATAATATTGACTACACCAGCAATGGCATCTGAGCCATAGACAGCAGATGCGCCATCTTTTAATATTTCAATTGTTTTGATCATTGCCACAGGAATGGTGTTTAGATCTACTGACGAATCAGCGCCCGTGCCTGAAGCTACCATACGACGGCCATTTAATAGGACCAGAGTTCTTTGCACACCCATACCACGTAAGTTAACGGTTGCTGAACCGCCTGAACCATTATTTGACGATGCGCCTAAGCTCATACCTGCAGCTGCAGGTTGCATAGCCAAAATTTCTTGTACTGAGGTGTAACCACCTTTGACGATAGCGTCAGCGGAGATAACCGTTACTGGCGAAGCGGTTTCCATATCAGTACGATTAATACGAGAGCCGGTGACTTCAATACGTTCAACATCTTTAACTTCGTTTTGTTCGGCAGTTGCATTAAAAGCAACAAATGATAAGGCAGCAGAGGTGCTAAGTAAAATTGCCGTGGAGATAGAATTCTTAATAAACATTTTTAATTCCTGAATAGTAGGGGATAACACAAATAATTGTTATTCGTTACGGGTTGATTACATCTTAGGGCTAAAAGGTAACGCAGGAGAATAAGCTGTAACAGTTGCGCAACCACTGTAAGGGAAATGTTAATTTAATTATTAAGTTGTTGTTAAACAATGTTTTTTTATTTTTTTTGATGGGTGTTGGAGAGGCTGTAATTATTTTCTTTGAAAAAAATGAATATTTATGAGTTTTTTTAATGTTTAAATATTGGTTTTTTGGCTTAGCTAAAGTTTCACTAAGGTTTAACTAAGCTTTAGGTGCGGCGGATATTAACCAGCAAAAAAAAGGCAAGACTCAATAATAGGGTCCTGCCGTTTGTTGTTAATTATGTTTAATAGGCTGGCTTTTCGTGCTTTTTACCCATGGCTTCAGCAATTTCACTCGGCATATATTCTTCATCATGCTTAGCAAGTACCTCACTTGCTTCTAGTGTGTCAGGGCTAGTTAATACGCCCTGGGCAACAATGCCTTGCCCTTCACGGAATAAATCCGGCAAAATACCATCGTATTTAATGGTGATCATCGGCCCTAAATCCTTTAGTCGAAAGCTAACTTTTAGGCTTTGTGGATCTCTATTTACCGAACCATTTACTACCATGCCACCAACGCGAATACGTTGCCCGACTTTAGGCATAATACCACTGTCGGTTTTTCCTTGTACTACTTCGGTAGGAGTAAAAAATAAATCAATATTTTGGCTGAGTGCATATAAAGATAATCCGGCGACTGCTGCAATACCAACTAAAATTGAAGAAACGATTGTGAGTCTTTTTTTACGACGAAGATTCATACTACTTACCTTGTTTCGCTGGCGCCGATGTGGCGTCTTGTGTTGATTGTTGAGCAACTTTTTTAAGTTTAATTTCTCTTTTAAAACGTTGCTGAATTTGTTTGATTAACTGCCGGTGTTTAGCTTTACTATTGAGTGTAAGTATTATTAATAATAATGCCGTAAAGCCATAAGACAGCCAAATATAAAAACCATAGCCGCCCATATTAAAAAAATTCGCCATTGAATCGAAAGACATTAGTTAGTCTCCTTGCCAGTAATCAATGCTTTCACCCAAGGTCGCATAGAGTTCCGCGCTATAATTTCCGTTCTAAAACGCATGCAAGCCAAGGCACCAACCAAAAATGAAAAACCCAATAAGTTGATTAAGAAAGGTCTAAGCATTTCTACTGACATTGATGGCTTTTCAAATTTTGAAACGGTAGCTCCTTGATGCAATGTATTCCACCACTCGACGCTATAGTGAATTATCGGTAAATTTACTACGCCAACTAAAGCCAAAACACTAGCAGCCTTACCGGCTAAAGATTTATCTTCAAAGGCATTATACAAAGCGATAACCCCTAGGTATAAGAACAATAATATTAATTCAGACGTTAAGCGTGCATCCCAAATCCACCAAGTTCCCCACATAGGTTTACCCCAAGCAGAGCCGGTTAATAGGGCAATAGCGGTAAATGTGGCACCAATAGGAGCCAGAGCGGCAATACTTGATTCGGCTAATTTTAATTGCCAAACCAATGCTGACAATGCTGCGATGGCCATCGCTAAGTAAATCCCCATAGATAACATCGCGGCAGGAACGTGCAAATAAAAAATTCTTACGCTTTCACCTTGTTGATAATCGGCAGGAGAAAATAATAAACTCATGCTCAAACCTATGGTTAATAATATTGCGCTAGCAATAGCAAACCACGGGATTAACTTACCACTAAAGTGATAACACACTTCTGGGTTGGCGTAAGGATGTAACCACTTCCACATATTAACTAGTACTCACTTTTAAGGCTGAACTTACTGCAAAAGGGGCCAATGTTAGTGACCCGAAAAATATTGCGGCAATT
>CALJHL010000228.1 GCA_938075435.1 uncultured Thalassotalea sp.
GTCCGGCTCCGGGTACCATTACTAAGAAAATTCAAAAGCTAAAATCAAAACAATTTCCAATCCAACTTTCTAATCATTGCTTTTATAATACTGTCGGTTACTTATCCTAGTGATTAGGACTTTGAGTAAACTGTAATTCACATAAGCGTTTATACAAATCTGAACTAACCAGTAATGATTGATGATCTCCAATGTCTTTGATTTCACCATTGTCCATAACCACAATCAAATCAGCATGTTTAACCGTTGCTAGGCGGTGGGCAATAATTAACGTTGTTCTATTAACCATTAAGTCTTTTAAGGCCGCTTGCACATGATGCTCACTTTCAGCATCTAAGGCACTTGTCGCTTCATCTAATAGCAATACTTCAGGGTCTTTCAGAATGGCTCGAGCTAAGGCGATACGTTGTTTTTGGCCACCAGACAAGCGAACCCCTTGCTCGCCAAGAAAACTGGCATAGCCTTGTGGTAATTTTGTAATAAATTCATCGGCATGAGCACGTTTAGCGGCGCTGATAACTTCTTTATCTGTCGCACTAGGTTTTCCGTACCGAATGTTATGCCAAACATCTGAGCTAAATAATACCGGCTGCTGAGGAACAATTCCTATCGCATCTCTTAGGTCTGCTAACTTAAGTTGTTTAATGTTTATGCCATTAAATTTTACACTGCCTTGTTGTGGTTCGTAAAATCGTTGCAATAATTCAAATAAGGTTGTTTTTCCAGCACCGGAAGGGCCAACTAGGGCGATGATTTTACCCTTGGCAATCTTTAAATTTAAATTCATTAATGCTGGGCTGTCTGGGCGAGAAGGGTAATTAAAACTTACTTGTTCAAATTGAACGACAATTTCATTGTCTGCGGTTAATTGTAGCGGTTGCTGAGCTTCGACTATGTCACTTTCAACCTTTAATAATTCCAATAAACGTGTAGCCGAACCTGCCGTTCGTTGTCATTCGCCGTAAACTTCAGCAACTGTGGCAACCGACATTGCCACCATAATCGCATAAAAAACAAAAGCACCCAGTTCACCTCCGGTCATATTGCCATCTAATACATCCATTCCTCCGACCCAAAGCATGCCACTGATAGCGCCAAAGGTAAGAAAAATGACAATGGCGATTAAAAACGATCGTTGTTTGATTCTTTGCTTGGCAACCTTAAATGCTGTTTCTACTTCTTTAGAGAAGGCGTTTTGCTCGGTGACCTCATGAGTAAAACTCTGCACAACCTTTATGTTTTGGATGATTTCACCAGCGTAAGTACCTATGTCTGCAATAGCATCTTGTGAGCTGGCCGCTAATTTTCTAACTTTTCTGCCAAATATCATCATAGGTAATAAAATTAGAGGTACACATAAAATAACTAATAAAGTTAATTTGAGATTGGTGATCAATAACATTATCAAACCACCAACTAACATCAGAAAGCTGCGCAGCGCCATCGAAAATGAAGAACCAATTATCGATTGTAGTAGGGCGGTATCGGTAGTTAAACGAGACATTAACTCACCACTGCGATTTTCTTCAAAATAACTTGGATGCAAGGTTACGATGCGGTTAAACACCGCTTTTCTAATATCTGCGCTAACTCGCTCACCTATCCATGACATTAAATAAAACCGGCTAAATGTGCCTACCGCTAATAAGCTGATTAATACTATTAAGGTTAATACTGCTGACTTTAGTTGTTGTTGCGAACCAGCAATAAAGCCATGGTCGATAACAAATTTAACCCCTTGACCTAAAGATAAATTAACTGCCGCCGTTAATAATAAGGCAAATAGGGCGCAAGACACCATAAACTTATAGGGTAATATAAAAGCAAATATGGGTAAGAGGCTTGAAAATGCTTTTGAATTATTTTTTACTTCTTTAGTCGCTTGCAATTTTTTCTCCGTGTATTGGACAAATGCTAGTGTAAATTTTATCGCCAAGATACTGGCGACAACAATATGATACTTTTTATGTAGAGCTATTTAATTTTTGCAGTAAAGTCATTGTTATATTTGGTCTAATTGGCCTATAAGTCTAGTTGGCTTTCTATAGAACTTGACGATGAAGTTAAGTAACAAATATCGGTTCAATTGCTGCTATACTCAACTTTAAATAACATATATTCTAATAAAAATGATATATTTTATAAGCTTATACCAATTCCATTAAGTTTGTTCTCAACTCAGAGCTTTATCATTGATTCATTAAAAAACTAAATTTTATTGATATAGTTATTCTATATTAATGAAATTTTGTGCCGTTAGTGGTTCAATGTTAAGCTCCCGAGGGTGAGTTTAAAAAACTTAGTGGACTTGGTATTATATCATTAATAGGGTTGTTGCTAATCACCCCTAGTGGTGTACCGTCAGTCGTTTGCTTTTGATGTAAAAAAAGTAATCAACCAATATCGAAAATTTTGGAGAATAATATGAAACTTGCATGTAAATTTATATCCTACTTATTAATGTTGGTTATGGTTATTGGCTGTGAATCTACCTATTATTCGGCAATGGAAACCGTAGGTCAGCATAAGCGCGATATCATGTTAGATCGGGTTGAAAATGCACAAGAATCGCAACAAGAAGCGCAACAGCAATTTAAATCGGCGCTCGATCAATTATCGCAATTAATCGCGTTTGATGGTGGCGACTTAGCTGAGCAATATGAAGCGACCAACGACCAATACGAAGCCAGTAAAGCTGCAGCTGAAGACGTCTCTGACCGTATAGAAGCAATTGAAAATGTTGCACAAGCTTTATTTGATGAATGGCGGGAAGAAATAACTCATTACAGTAACGCCTCATTAAAGCAACAAAGCCAAAGTAAATTAAGAAGTACCGAAAAATATTACAATACGTTAATTAAAACCATGCATCGTGCGCACAAAAGAATGGCTCCGGTATTAATTGCTTTAAAAGATAATACCTTATATTTAAAGCATAACCTTAATGCCAGAGCAATTGGAGCATTAAAAGGTGAGTATCAAACGATAAAACGTGATGTTGAAATTTTGATTAAAGAAATGAATCAAGCTATTGAGCAATCACAAAAGTTTATTGATCTTTTACAAGAGTAGTGCAACGACTAATTCGTGTTTATTTATGTATGTTTTATACTTATAGAATGTATGTTGAAGTTTTGATAAAAGCCATGAATCAAGCCTTTGAACACTCAGCAAAATTTTAGCAATTTATTACAAGATAAAATATTATGTTTTCTATATTTTATAAACTAATTAGGGTTTAACAAGATGAACATTTCAGTATTAAAAATCGCAGTTTTAGTGATGTTCCTCACTGCGTGTGCGACAGGTCCTAAACCGGCTGTAGATTATAATCCGGAATATAACTTTGACCAGTTGCAAACTTTCGCCATTGTCGATGCTGTAACAGTCGATCAAAACGGCACCAAAATTATTGATCGTAATATCAGTGATATTGACAATGACAGAGTTAGTAAATCGATAACATTAGCGTTACAGGCTAAAGGAATGACAGAAATAGCCCAGCCTTATGCAGATATGTTGGTTAAGTATTTGATCGTGACTAAAGATAAAACAAAAATTCGAACGTATAATAGCGGCATTTACAATTGTTGGCATTGTCGTGGCTATCATTATCCTTTTCATGCCTCGGCAACCCAAATTTCGGTGAAGGATTATGTCGAAGGTACGCTCATTATCGACTTTATTGATCCGCTACAGAATAAATCGGTATGGCGTTCAGTGGTAAGCCAGGCGGTTAAAAACGATATTGCAGTTGAACAACGTCAAGCGAACGTCCAACATTTAGTTAATTTGATGTTGGCAACGTTTAAAGCCCCTGTAGTTCACAGTAATTAACGATTAAGAGTAAAACATGGCCGAAGAAACAATATTTTCAAAAATTATTCGTCAAGAAATAGCCACTCCATTATTGTACCAAGACGAACTCGTCAGTGCATTTAGAGACATCTATCCGAAAGCCCCATGTCACATATTAATTGTGCCAAATAAGTTGATCCCGACCATTAACGACGTAAAGGAAGAGGATGAACTTACCTTAGGGCGAATGATCACCGTTGCTAAAAAATTAGCGGCGGCCGAAGGGATCGCTGAAGATGGCTATCGTTTAATCTTTAATTGTAATAATGATGGTGGGCAGGAAGTTTATCATATCCATATGCACTTAGTGGGTGGGCACGCATTAGGGCCGATGTTAAGTAAATAACGTATCTGCCATTATTACCGTTTAGACATATTCATTTTAAATTATTATAGTTAAAATCAGTTAAATTCAATTACAGCTGTTTACATATTTAATAAACTTGGTAATATTCGCCCCAAGCCAGGGGGTGTGCTGAAATAATAACGTATTTTTGCACTGAGATGCCTAGTAATCCTTAGATTATACGCGAACCCTTTGAACCTGAACCGGATAATACCGGCGTAGGGATGGTTTAGAACTTTCTAAGGGTTAGTAATTTAGTTGCTGCACGTCCATAGATCGTTTCTATATTTCCTTCTTTGTGCCGGATCTCCATTATAAAATTAATATGAGATCTGTAATGAATTTTAAAAAAGCAAAAATTCCCACTCTACTCACTGCTATCACCCTAGCGTTATACTCGAATACCATCTCAGCAAAAGCCAACGATGCTGCTAACTCAACTGAAAATGTTGCTGAGTCTGCTATCGAACTTATAGAAGTTACCAGTGATTTTCGCAGGACCAATCTACAAAAAACAGCCGCATCAGCCTCGATAATTTCCAGTGATGGCATTGCTCTGCGTAATGCCCAAAATCTCGAAGAGATCACCCTAGCAACACCTAATGTTAATTTTGCCAGTGGCTCTAGCCGGGCTCGGTATTACCAGATCCGCGGTATTGGTGAACGTAGTCAATTTAAAGAACCCATTAACCCATCAGTAGGGGTAATTATTGATGATGTTGATTTTAGTGGTATCGGTAGTGCGGCATCATTATATGATATTAACCAAGTAGAAATATTTAGAGGACCACAAGGGACAAAGTTTGGTGCCAGTGCATTAGCTGGGGTCATTAACATCACCACTAACCAACCAACCGGTGAATTTGAAGGTTCGGTTAAAGCCATGGTTGGAAATTATAATTCTTCGTCATTAGGTTTAATGTTATCTGGCCCAGCAACCGATGACTTAGGCTATCGAATTGCCATTGAGCAATATAATAGTGATGGCTTTATCGAGAATGGCTATTTAGATGAAGATGATACCAATAATAAAGATGAATTAACGGTTAGAACTAAACTCAACTTCCAAGCCAGTAATGACTTAACCTTAGATTTTACCTTATTTTATTTAGATTTTGATAATGGCTACGATGCCTTTTCGCTTGATAATACTCGCGACACCTTATCTGACCAACCCGGTGTTGATAGTCAAGAAACATTAGCCACTAGTGTTAAAGCCACCTATAGTGAATTTTCCAGCGTTGATGTTATTGCTATTTTAAGCCATGCCGACTCTGATCTTGTTTATGGCTATGACGAAGACTGGAGTAATCCTGAGTTATGCCTAGAGTATGATTGTCCTTATGGAGATTATTCATCGACCGATTATTATTATCGTGATAAAAGCTCATTTACGGCTGACATTAGAGTTCTATCAAAAGCAGGTGCCAGAGTGTTTTCTGATAGTACGTCTTGGGTAGCAGGTTTATACCATAAGACTGAAACTGAAGACTTAGAGCGGATATATACTTACAATTCAGCCGATTATTTATCGGATTTTGAGGCAACATCATGGGCCGCTTATCTACAACTAGATACGATTATCTCTAAGCAGTTAACCCTAACCACTGGTATTCGAGTTGAAGACCGCGACTCAGAATACAATAATACCGATGGCGTTGAATTTGAACCATCAGATACCATGGTTGGTGGCAAAATTGTATTAGCGTATCAAGCGAATGAAGATACCTTAATTTATGGTTCAATAAACCGCGGTTTTAAGGCCGGCGGCGTCAATAGTGATGGTTCGGTGTCTATTGAAAACCGTGAATTTGATCCTGAATATGTAATGAATTACGAAATTGGTTTAAAACAAAACTATTTCGATGGCGATGCCTATTTACGTGTTACCGCATTTTACATGGATAGAACCGATATGCAGGTTAGTACCTATGCAACGAATCGTCGACCTGATGGTAGTGAAGAATTTATTACCTATTTAGATAATGCCTCTGATGGCACTAACCAAGGCTTAGAAGTTGAAACCGGCTGGAATATAACCGATAGTTTAGAGTTGTATGCTAACTTGGGTTTATTAGATACCGAGTACCTTGACTTTATCAATGGTCAAGGGGAAGACTTATCGGGTCGTGAACAGGCGCATGCGCCAAATTACCAATTTAATCTTGGTGCTAGCTACTATGCCACCGATGATTTACTGTTTAACGTTAATATCGATGGTAGAGATGGCTATTATTTCTCTGACAGTCACTCTGAAAAGTCTGATGCAATCGAGTTAGTAAATGCCTCGGTAACTTATTTGCAAGACCAGTGGCAAGTTAAATTGTGGGGCCGTAATATAACCGATGAAGATTATCAATCCCGTGGTTTTTATTTTGGTAACGACCCCCGTGATGGTTATGAGTCGAAAGGCTACTATCAACTTGGCGCACCAGCGGAAGTTGGGGTTACATTTGATTATCAATTTTAATTAACTGTAAGCTTACATTCCAATATTAAACCCTATACAGTCAGTACGATACTGGCTGTATATGCCATTAATAAACTTTAAGATGAACATTATGCAAATATCAATTGAAATTAGTTTATACCCATTAGCCGAAACTGAATTTAAAGCTGAGATTTGGAGCTTTATTCGCACCTTACGAGATGTCGAAGGCTTAAAAGTGGTGACTAATGGCATGAGCACTCAAGTATTTGGTGAATATGACTTAACCGTAGCTACCGTAATGAAGGAAATTAAACAAGTCCATCAAAGTGTCAACAGTGCGGTTTTCGTCTGTAAGTTTATTAGTGGTGATCGTTCCACCCCTGAAGCTGAAATATAATTTCATGATGCAAAATTTGATAACATATTTTAGCTCTTTACCTATTTGGGAATTGGCAGCGGTATTATTATCCATTAGCTATGTGCTTTTAGTCGCCCAAAATAATCGCTGGTGTTGGCCTGCGGCCTTTTTTAGCACCCTAATTTTTACCATCATTTTTTATGATGTGTCGCTCTTAATGGAAAGCTTATTAAATGTTTATTATATGGCAATGGCGTTATATGGTTGGTATCGGTGGCAAAATTCCAAAGTATTAATGGCGAATAATCTACTGCCAGTAACCCGTTGGTGTAAAGTTAAACATCTAAAGTTGATTGCTATATTGACCCTGTTAAGTGGTGTGCTTGGCTATGTAATGGATAATTATAGTCAAGCCGACTTTGCTTATTTAGATACCTTTACCACGGTATTTGCCGTCGCTACTACGTATTTAGTCACCATTAAACTATTGGAAAATTGGCTTTATTGGTTTGTTATCAATAGTGTTTCGGTGTACTTATATTTGCAAAAAGACCTACAAGCAACTGCAGCTTTAGCCATTTTTAATGTGGTTATCTGTATTATTGGTTTTATTAATTGGCAACGGATTTACAAAAATCAACAAGGCCAACAAACTGCCTCAACCATTAGTCAAGAAGTCGCCTAGCCGTGACCATTGACCTTACCATTTTTAACGGCATCAAGTGCATTGGACAATTCGATTCAGTCACCGTCATGGAACAAGGGTTAAGTCACCTGAGCTTTAAAGTTAGCGCTAAGGGCAAGAATTATTTTGTTAAGTTTTTAACGTTCGATGCAAATTTACTAGACCAGGACAAGCAAACCCAATTACAACATAATATCCTTAACCAGCAACTTGCCATGCAAAACCTCGCTCAACAAGCCGGTTTTGCTGCCAAAATTATCGAAGTTGATCCCGCGGGTAAGTATATCGTCTGTGAGTATATCGAAGGCGTATTATTAACCGATGTGAACCTAACATTGGTTGCAAAGTTAAAATTGATAGCAAAATTATTACATAAATGTCATTGCCTTCAGGGGTCACCGGTGAAGATTGATTTAGCCAAGATAACCACCGAGTTACTTGAAAAATCAAGTTTATCGGCAATGACTAAAACTAAGTTAGCTCGCCATATAAAGCAGATTTTGGCTGACGTTGCCAGCGAGTCTTCGCAATTAGTGGTCTGCCATGGAGATTTAAACTTTTCAAATGTGCTATTAAGCGAAGATAATACCTGGTTGTTAGATTGGGAATACAGTATTTTTGCTGAAATTGAATACGATATTGCGATGACTATTTCCATTAATCAAATTACCGGCATCGATCGAGAATTTTTCATTCAACAATATTGTAAAAATTCAAATAACCCAGTTAATAGTTTAAAAGTTTCTGTATATATTGAACTGGCCCACATCATCAATGCGTTGTGGTTTTTAGGGCAAGTAAAAGAGCCGAGTGACACGCCATTTCTCAGCCAAAAAAATCACTTCGTCACCTCTTTGAATGAGTATTTAGCTTAGTTAAAAACCCTAAGTTACTCTATATGATTAATATTTTGTAACATCAATGCGACCAAACTAGCAATTTATACGTTCAGTAACAGTGTATTAATAACCTCGCTAAGCGATACTCTATATTCGTAATAACAATTAGAGATTTATTGAGTCATATTTTGAATTGGTCAGAGTTTATAGAAAATAGAAATCGTTTTTTTTGGTTGCTCCATATTGGTGGCTGGATTGGCTTTGCCCTGGTCCATTACTTAGGCTCACTATTACATGATCTTAGAGATTTATTTACTTGGTTAATATTTCTTAGTGCCTATGCTGGTGCAATCCTGTCCATTCCATTACGCTATATTTATCAAAAAGCCTGGAATTTGTCGCCGGTAAAAATAGCCTTAGTCATTATTGTCGCCTCATATGCTACTGGGGTACTGTGGCAAGTGGTAAAAAATGTTTCCCATTGGGAAATATATAAGCACGGCTATCGTCCTGATTTTTGGCTTTATTATACCCAAAACAGTCTTTGGTCATTTTATATCATGCTAAGTTGGAGTGGTCTTTACTTTGGTATTAAATATTATCAAATGTTGCAACAAGAAAAACAAAAAGTCTTATCGGCCAATAATAACGCCAATCAAGCCCAGTTAAAAATGCTGCGCTACCAACTAAATCCACATTTCTTGTTTAATACTTTAAATGCAATTTCAACATTAATTCTTATTGACGACAATAAAACCGCCAATGGTATGGTCACTAAATTAAGCGATTTTTTACGTTATTCATTAGATATGGACCCAATGAAAAAAGTATTATTAAGCCAAGAGTTAACCGCATTAAAACTGTATTTAGACATTGAAAAAGTTCGTTTTGAAGAGCGCCTGCAACTAAGTTTTGAGGTGCAAAGTAGCTGCAATAATGCTTTGCTGCCGAGTATGATATTACAGCCCATTGTTGAAAACTCCATTAAACATGCCATAGCAGTACAGGAAGCAGGGGGTAGCATTGCCATTAAAATTTCTCGCTTTGCTAATGATTTACAACTTGAAGTCAGTGATAATGGTCCGGGCACAGAAATTGTAAATGGCAACCTGTTTCGTGAAAATGGCGTTGGCCTTGCAAACACTCGTGAACGCTTAGCAACATTATATGGGAAAAATTATTCGTTAGTAGCTAGTGACAATATTCCCTCAGGCGTTAAAATAAGTATTAGGATACCTTTTCAACTTAATGAGACTTAATGACTGTAAACCTTAAAACCATAATTGTTGATGACGAAGCTTTAGCTCGCAAGGGTTTAGAGATCCGTTTACAAGCATTTGCTCAAGTTAATATCGTTGCTGTCTGTAATAATGGCAGGGAAGCGATACTTGCAATCAAAAAACATCAACCTGATCTGGTGTTTTTAGACATACAAATGCCAGGCTTAAATGGCTTTCAGGTGGTACAGGAATTAAAAGATATGCAGGCAGCCATGCCGCAGATTGTTTTTGTTACTGCATTTGATCAATACGCCATTAAGGCATTTGAAATACACGCCATTGATTACTTACTTAAACCCGTTGATCATCAGCGTCTTGCTTTAGCAATATCTAAAGTAGAGCATTTTGTTCATCATTCTAATGACGGTAAGCACAAACAAAAGTTAGTGCAATTAGTCAGTGATGTTACCGGTAATGACTGTCAGCAAATATTATTAGAGCTTGCCAATAACAGTCCGGTGTCGGTTAGCAGCTTTTCCGATGTATTGGCAATAAAAGATGTGGGTGAAACGACGTTAGTGCCAACTAAAGACATTTTGTGCATTGATGCTGCCGGCGATTATATGTGTGTGCATACCAATACTGGTACCCACATTCTTAGAAAAACAATGAAACAGTTAGAAGAAATTCTTGACCCGAAATTGTTCTTGCGAATTCACCGCTCAAGCATCGTAAATACATCTTACATTGACAAGTTTGGTAATCATGCCAACGGTGAATATTATTTAATTTTAACCAATAATAAAGAAATGAAAATAAGCCGAAGCTACAAAGATAAGGTAAAACAAGCGGTATTAGGCTAGGGCCTGATTGTTATAGCTTGTTTACCTTTGCTAACTCGGCAATATCTAAAATTGAGTTTTGAGCATCCAATAACTTGGCATTAACTTGTTTCTTATGAAGAATGCATTGAGTCAGTTCTACCTCGTTAACTTGTCCTGCATCTTCACCAATCATTATCATGCTTTTAGCCGCTAATACAGCTTCAATAGCGGCAACGCCCAGCTTAGTTGCTAATATTCTATCTTTAGCTAAAGGCACGCCTCCACGTTGGATATAACCGAGTACACAAGGTGTACATTCAATATTGGCGAATTGTTGTAAGTCGCTACACAGCTTAGTAATGCCTTGTGGCCATAAGTTTTCAGCAACGACAATTAAATAACTACTTTGCCCCCGTTGTTGCTTAGTTAATTTAATATGTTCGGCAATATTTTTTAATTCAAGTCCTGGATTGGAAAAATTTTCAAAGGTAAGTATTTGTTCTGCGGCGCAGGCAATACCAACATTTAGCGCGAGAAAGCCGCTGTGTCTACCCATAACTTCAACTAAAAAAACTCGATCAAAGGCATCGGCGGTGTCTCTTATTTTATCAATGGCATCAAGAGCAGTATTTACTGCGGTGGCAAAGCCTATGGTATGGTCAGTGCCATCAATATCATTATCAATGGTACCAGGGATGCCAATCAATTGTCCTGAGTAGAATTGCGCTAGTTTGATCATGCCGGCGAAGGAGCCATCACCACCTATAACAATTAACGCATCAATCGCTAAGTTTTTAAGGTTGGCGGCGGCTTGTTGTTGGCCTTCAGCAGTTTTAAATTCTTTGCTACGAGCACTTTTTAAAATGGTACCGCCGCAATGAATAATATTTCTAACATGGTGCTCGGTTAATTCAATGAAGTCATTATTGATAAGGCCATTGTAACCACGTTTAAAGCCGATAACTTTAATATTGAAGTGCAGGGCAGCTAATACTAAACTGCGTATCGCTGCATTCATCCCAGGCGCATCGCCGCCACTCGTTAAAATA
>CALJHL010000229.1 GCA_938075435.1 uncultured Thalassotalea sp.
ATCTGATAAAGCCGCCAACTGAATTTGGGCGCTGCTACGGTCTTGTGCTGGTGTCATCCAGGCTTGCATTTCTGAGCTTGATAAATGTGGTAATGACTCGGCATTTAAATCTCTTACCGTGACATTATCTTGAAAATTACTACGCTGTTCGATAAACATATTCACTAATTTATTTGAATTTGATTGCTCTGAATTTAATCCGGTTTGTAAATATAAAAAGTTGCTCATAATGATCCCTAAAATTTCTGTTTGATAAAAGATGACGCCATATTAACAACCTATTTAAAAGAATGATATTAGATAAAACTAAAGTAATCATTCGATAAATACGAACACTAATGAATTGTTTGGCAAAGCTCGACATTAAATTAACTTTTGTTTTACTATAAATTAAAATAACCAATTAAATTGTTACTATGTTTACATTCATTGGCCACACTCTCGATCGCATCTTGTTTGCTGTTAACTTTATTTTAGCCATGCAAGTTCCAGCGTTTATCGTGCAATATCGCCAGCGCCTTGCCGGCCATTTAGACGAAGCAAGGTATCAACTGAGTAACTATCAACATATTGCCGATCAGCATTATCAAAGTGATTTATTGGTGTTAATCAAACGATATCAAGCCAATAGCGATGCTGGCATTCGTGCTTCTGGCAATTTGGTTGTTGATTTGCTCGA
The DNA here is from genome assembly GCA_938075435.1 of uncultured Thalassotalea sp. Lineage (GTDB taxonomy): Bacteria > Pseudomonadota > Gammaproteobacteria > Enterobacterales > Alteromonadaceae > Thalassotalea_A. Next base: position 680 of record CALJHL010000229.1, read on the forward strand.
TCGCATTGCCAGCCTAACTCAGCAAGTTGAACACCTGCTTTACAGTGATTATCTCACCATGATTTATTATTTTTTGGTTGATATTGATTTAGCGATTGCCAAGGCAACCTTAGTGGATTATCAGCTGTCTATGCCATTGGAAGTGAATGCTATCAGTACTGGTTTAATCGCTGCTATTGTATTGAGCTTGGGTGGCCAAGTTATCAGCAGACTTTGCTATTCAAAAACCTAAGCCTTTATCCACTTTTTGCAGTAAAAAAATAAAATTACAAAAAAACAGTTAACCTTTAGCTTATTTTGTGTACATTATTAAGTAAGTAGTTATTTGCACAGTGGACGTTATTTTGAAAAAAACAGATGTTTCCAAGTATGATCACTTTCTTAAAGTAGTTGATTGTCAACAAGCTTGCCCTGCCCACACTCCTGTACCCGAATATATTCGCCTTATTGCCGATAAACGTTATACCGATGCCTATATGCTTAATTGGCAATCGAATGTATTTCCAGGTGTGTTAGGGCGAGTGTGCGATCGTCCTTGTGAACCAGCCTGTCGCCGTGGTCGGGTTGAAGAAGAACCGGTAGCAATTTGTCGGTTAAAACGCGTAACCGCCGATTACAAGGACGATATTAGCGACCGATTACCTAAGATACCCATTGACAAGAATGGTAAAAAAATTGCCTTGATTGGCGCCGGTCCTGCGTCGTTAACCGTTGCTAGAGATCTCCTGCCTTTAGGATACCAAGTATCGATGTTTGATCGTGACTTTAAAGCTGGTGGCATGATGCGCAGCCAAATCCCAGCATTTAGGTTGCCAGAATCAGTACTCGATGAGGAACTCGACTACATTTTAAATATGGGTGTTACCTGCCACTTTGGCACGCCAATCACCAGTTTACACAAATTATTACAAGAAGATTACGATGCCATATTTGTTGGCACTGGCGCTCCAAAAGGTCGACCAATAAACATCCCTGGCACCACAGAAGCATCTGCCAATATCGCTATTGGCATAGATTGGCTCTCTAATGTCACCTTTGGTCATAACGAAAAAGCCCCAAAACGGGTGGTGGTATTAGGTGGTGGTAACACCGCCATGGATTGCTGTCGAACGGCGAAACGCTTAGGCGCTAAAGATGTAAAAGTGATCGTGCGGTCAAGTTTCGAAGCGATGAAAGCTTCTCCTTGGGAAAAAGCCGACGCGAAAGCCGAAAGCATAGACATTATTGTTAACCACACACCTAAAGAATTTGTTCACAAAGACGGTAAATTTATCGGGGTGTTGTTTGATGAAGTCAGCTCTTTTTATGATCGAGGTGGTAATCGAGTTCTCAAAAACACCGGTAAAACGTTGTTGGCAAAATGTGATTTGGTTCTGGTAGCCATTGGCCAAGACACTAGTTTTCCTTGGATTGAGCGAGATATCGGTCTGGAATTCAATGAATGGGACCAACCGGTTCTAAATCCGCAAAGCTTGCAATCAAGTTTAGATAAAGTGTTTTTTGGTGGTGACGCCGCCTTTGGCCCCGAAAACATTATCACTGCAGTCGCCCATGGTCATAAGGCCGCTATTTCTATTGACTTACTTTGCCAAGGTGGTCACCCCAATGTTCGCCCCGACTCTGACTTTAACTTAATCAGTCAAAAAATGGGCATGCATGAATGGAGTTATCAAAATATAACCGAACATGATTTACGCAATCCTGTACCGCACATTAGTTGGGAAAAAGCGGTTAAAGAATTAGCCACCGAAGTCGAGCTCGGCTTTAATGAACAATTAGCACTTAATGAAGCTCAGCGTTGTTTGAATTGTGACATACATACGGTATTTAACGAATCTACCTGTATTGAATGTTCGGCTTGTGATGACATTTGCCCGGTAGATTGTATTAATTTTATTGAATATATCGATGATGACAACACGCCTGCACAAGAATTACTCAAAGGTAAGTTGCGCGTCGATAAAGCCTGTGATGAACAAGACTATTTAATTTCTGACAAACTAAAAACCGGCAATATGATGGTCAAAGATGAAGATGTTTGTTTGCATTGTGGTCTTTGCGCAGAGCGTTGCCCTACCGGCGCTTGGGATATGCAAAAGCTAATTTTAACTAACATAGAGGCAACGATAAAATGATAAAACCTAGCATAAATGATTTTGTCATCAAATTTGCCAACACCAACGGTACCGGTTCAGCCAGTGCCAACAATATGTTTGCCAAAGCGATGATGCGCATGGGATTGCCAGTTAGTGCAAAAAATATTTTCCCCTCGAATATTCAAGGGGCACCTACCTGGTATGAAGTGCGTGTTAATGAACACAATTTCCTGGGGCGGCGCGGCGGTAAAGTTGACATTATGGTGGCGATGAATGCGCAAAGTTTTATTGCTGACTTAGATGACATTGGTGACGGTGGATTTTTACTTTACGACTCTTCTAAGCAAATACCGGCTAGCTTGATACGAGAAAACATTAATTATTTAGGGATCCCAATATCGACTATTTGCTTAAAGGAATATCAACAGCCAAGACTAAGACAACTGTTTAAAAACATTATTTATGTGGGGGCACTGGCGGCGTTATTAAAAATTGAATTTGGTGTGCTTAAAACCTTAGTAGGCGATCAATTTAAGGGTAAACAAAAGCTTATCACCCCCAACATTTATGCGCTGGAGCTTGGTTATCAATATGCGATGAACCACTTTAGTTGCCCATTGCCAATTCACGTTGAACGTCGAGATTTGATCGGCAATCAAATTATGGTTGATGGCAACACCGCCTGTGGTTTAGGCGCAGTCTTTGGTGGCGCTACTGTCGTTGGTTGGTATCCAATAACACCTTCAACCTCAGTAATAGAAAAATTTGCCAGCTATTGTGAACGGTTAAGAATAGATCCCGCTACCGGTAAAAAGAATTTTGCCGTAGTGCAAGCCGAAGATGAACTGGCAGCCATTGGTATGGCCATAGGTGCCAGTTGGAATGGGGCTCGCAGCTTTACCGCAACCTCAGGACCAGGTATTTCTTTAATGGCAGAATTTTTAGGCTTAGCCTATTTTGCCGAGATCCCGGTAGTATTAATGAATATTCAACGAGCTGGACCATCCACTGGTATGCCAACTCGTACTCAGCAATCGGATATTTTAGCTTGCGCCTATGCATCTCATGGCGATACCAAGCATATATTACTGTTTCCCGACTCGCCTAGTGAGTGTTTTGAATTTAGTGCCCTTGCATTCGACTTAAGCGACAGATTACAAACACCAGTGATCATTATGAGTGATTTAGATCTTGGTATGAATGAGCATCTATCAAAGCCATTTACCTGGAACGATAAACAAAAATATGATCATGGCAAAGTGCTTTCCATTCGAGAACTAGACACGTTAGAGGACTTCGGCCGTTATCAAGATGTTGATGGCGATGGCATTTGCTATCGAACCTTACCCGGCACCCACCCCAATAAAGGGGCGTTCTTTACTCGTGGTACCTCACGTGACAAAAATGCGGTTTACACCGAAAAATCTGAGCACTATGTAGAAAATATGGAACGCCTCGAACGTAAATTTGCAACGGCTGCCGAAATGATGCCGAAAGCGGAGATATCTTCAGGCATTCAAAATACCATTATGGGTTTAATTTATTTTGGCACCAGCAGCCAAGCAATTTTAGAAACTCGGCACCGGTTAAAAGAACAAGGTTTACCGGTGGATTTAATGCGCATTAAAGCCTTCCCATTTGGTAGTGAAGTTAAGCAGTTTATTAATAACCACCAGCAAATTTATGTCATCGAACAAAATCGCGATGGCCAAATGCGCAGCTTAATCGTTAATGAACTGGAAATTGATCCCGCAAAACTAATCCCTATCCTTTGTTTTGATGGTTTGGCAATTACGGCAAAACAAATTGTTGATGATATCGACCGCCATATTACTAAACAGCAAGATATTTTAAATCCGGATCAATTAATCAAACCTGAGGTTGGATAATTATGAGTTACAATAAATCTCGTTTTAAACACAAACACCTGCCGGTTAATGATTTAGGTTTAACTTATCGTGATTATGAAGGTGCTATTTCGACACTATGTGCCGGTTGTGGCCATGATTCAATTTCATCGGCAATTATTCACGCTTGTGCCGAAATGTCGATTGAGCCTCATAAAATTGCAAAAATGTCAGGCATAGGTTGTTCATCAAAAGCACCAAATTATTTTTTAAATAATGCCCATGGTTTTAATACTGTGCATGGTCGTATGCCGTCAGTAACGACCGGCGCTAATATGGCAAATAAAGATTTAACCTATCTTGCTATGTCTGGCGATGGCGATAGTGCATCGATTGGTTTAGGTCAATTTGCGCATGTAGTTCGACGCCAACTAAACATGGTTTACATGGTTGCCAATAATGGTGTTTATGGCTTAACAAAAGGTCAATTAGCGGCGACCTCAGACCGAGGTGTTAAAAATAAAACGGGTGACATTAGCTTGTTCAACGACATTGACTTATGTGTAATGGCTTTGCAACTTGGCGCGTCATTCGTAGCGAGATGTTTTTCTGGTGATAAAAATCAATTAGTGCCAATAATTAAAGCCGCTATTGCCCATCAAGGCTTTGCGTTTATTGATATTATATCGCCGTGCGTTACCTTTAATAATCATCCAGGTTCTACTCGCTCTTACGATTACGTGCAAGAACATGTTACTACTGGGGCGGTAACAGATTTTGTGCCGGTAAAAGAAGAAATAAATCATCAAGTACCTGAAGGTAAATTTGAAGACGTCTGCTTACATGACGGTTCGGTGTTGAGGATCCATAAATTAACGGCGGATTACGACACCAGTGATCGTTTTAAGGCAATACAAGATATTGAACAACATAAAGCCAAAGGGGAAATATTAACCGGCTTGCTGCACATTGATCCGACAGCACAAGACTTTCATGAATTAAACAACACCACAGACACACCATTAAATCAAATGAAACAAGATATACTCTGCCCTGGCGAGCGGGTTCTTGGTTCAATAAATGACAGTTTCCGATAAATAGTCGTTGCCGATAAATAACTAGGGTCAGAGTCACGTTAAATTTTAACGTGACTCTGACCGAAGTGATTTCTGGTTTTTGGTGTTAGTGCAGTGCAGCTCGAAATGGTAATGCTGAGCAAATAGCCGCTTCGGTGATCAGAATTTCTTCTAGGCGAGCGTACACTATGTCCTCGGGAAAATACTCGAGCGCTAACTCTACAAATAAGTTTTTATGTTTTTCTTCTGACTTAGCAATATCATCATAAAACTGTTTATCTTTACCTTCAGGCAAAACCTCGGCGATTAAGGCAAAGCGTTCATGGCCACGAGCTTCAATAACACCCGCCACTAGCATTCTATCTAAAAACTTTTCTTCACGGGTGTGACGAAACAATTTACGAATTTCATTAATGTATGGGTCTTTTTCATCATTGGCTAAAATCACTCCTCGGCGCGTCATTAGTTTTAAAACTTGCTTAAAATGAATGAGCTCTTCAAGGGCTAAATCAGTCATGGCCTTGACTAGCTTAGTACGGTCTTGATAATGCGATAACATTGTCATTGCCATGCTAGATGCTTTTTTCTCAGCTGCAGCATGATCTTGTAAAAAGCTATCAAAATCTTCTAGGGCAACATGTGCCCACTCTACAGGGGTGTGATATTTTAATTCGAACATGGGATATTTTAATTACTCAATAAAAACTCGGGGTATTTTACACAGCTTTGCTGCAAGGTTATAGTAAAAATATTAACAACAATAAAGCAATTATTATGGTCAATACACTTTATATTACAGGTGCCGGGGTAAGCGCCGAAAGCGGCATTCCTACATTTCGAGGGGAAGACGGCTTTTGGACAATTGGTAGCAAAAACTATACGCCAATGGAAATGGCAACACGCGCCATGTATCAAAACAATCCGGAGCAATTCTTAGCTTGGTATTATCACCGATTTGCGGCCTATCGTAACCACAGTCCAAATGATGTCCATCGTTGGTTAAAAAATAAAAATTTAATCACCCAGAACATAGACGGGCTTGATGGTAAAGCGGGTAATAAAGATTATATCGCCATTCATGGTCGCCTTGACCAAATGACCCTATTTCATCACCAAGGCGATAATGTCACCCCTACCACAACTCCGTGGGATCAGGTTAATGAAGAAAATTTAACGGCATCTCTGCTAGATATCTTTAATATTGATCGCCAACATAAACAACCAGTTTATATGCATTCGTATAAACCGTACGTATTGTTATTTGATGAATTTTATACCGAGCTTTACCGAATGAATGAAGCCCAGCAACGTATGAACAATGCCGATAGAATGGTGTTTATTGGTACGTCTTTTAGCGTTAACATTACCCAAATGGCGTTACGAACAGCGATGATTAAGCAAATCCCGATTGAAATAGTCGACCCTGAGCCGGTGGAGCTTGATTATACAAAAGTGCGTTATCATTGGATGAAAGCATCGCAGTACATTGAAAGCCATGAATGAAAAAGCCAGAGCCGTTTGTAAATTTAACCCGCTCTGACCTTGTTAATTGGCCCCTAGTTAGTTGCCAGCTATTTGCTAACTATAAGAAGAACTAGGGTCTTTAGTTATTCTTATTGCGATTTAAAGATTGTAACCAGACTCTTCATGTTCAACTAAATCTAAGCCTGAAATTTCTTGCTCTTCAGAAACCCGCAGGCCATTGGTTAATAAGCCTACCACTTTTAATAAAACGTAACTCACCACGGCGGTGTAAACAAATGTTGAGCCAATACCAATCAATTGCACCCATACTTGGCCGCCCATACTGGTAATACCGTCAGCAAAACCAAAACCGCTAAATACGCCTAAATTGGTTGCCGAGAAAATCCCTACTAAAAATGTACCTAATATGCCGCCGACACCATGCACTGGGAAGACATCTAAAGAGTCATCTATTTTAAGTTTTTGCTTAATGTAAACCGTAGCATAAAAACAGACAATTCCGGCACTTACACCAATAACTAAGGCTCCACCCGGGCCGACAAAGCCTGAAGCTGGAGTTATAGTACCAAGACCCGCGACCATACCGGTAACTGCACCTAAGACACTGGCTTTGCCAAACTTCTTCCACTCAATAGCAGCCCACGTCAGTGCACCCGCCGAAGCTGAAATATGAGTAACAAGCATCGCCATTGACGCATCACCGGTTGCGGCTAACGCACTACCGCCATTAAAGCCAAACCACCCTACCCAAAGCATACCGGCACCTGTTACCGTCATGGTTAAGTTGTGAGGCATCATAGACGTTTTTGGAAAACCGCGACGAGGTCCAAGTACCATCGCCGCAACTAAAGCGGCAACACCAGCGGTAATATGAACCACAATACCACCAGCAAAATCGTAAACACCCATTTGTGCTAGCCAGCCACCACCCCATACCCAGTGAGCGACCGGTGCATAAACTGCGAGTAACCATAACGAACTAAACAATAGCACCGCTGAAAACTTCATCCGTTCAGCGAAGCCACCAATAATAAGCGCCGGAGTTATGATTGCAAACGTCATTTGAAACAACATAAACAAGCTTTCCGGAATATCGCCAGCTAAGGTATCTTTAGATATACCCACTAGCATTACCTTAGAAAAGTCACCGATAAAGGCATTACCTTCACCAAACGCTAAAGAGTAACCGACCACCAACCAAAGAATTGAGGCAATACCGGCGATTGCAAAACACTGCATTAATATTGAAAGCACGTTTTTAGAGCGGACTAAGCCGCCGTAAAATAAGGCAAGGCCTGGCAACGTCATTAACAACACCAAAGCCGTGGAAGTTAAAATCCACGAGGTATTGGCACCATTAAGTTCGTCTGCTGCAAAAGCAATACTCGGTAAACAAAGAAAAAGTAAAGTTAGTAGTTTTATCATGATGTTATTATCAAATTCAGGTTTATTATAATTTATTAAGATTCGTTATTTAATGTTAACTTTTAGCTTTTTAGCACTTACGTCAATGTTAAAATCAGGCTATTAAATAAACAGAAGCTAAAATAAATTAAGCTAAAATAGGGTATCATTTCAACACGGGCTAACATTTGCTTCAAGTTTTTTTAATAAAAATTCAACATTTCTTAATAAAAAGTCAAGTGGTAAACTTTCATAGTGAATTACAAAAATAATTTTTAAATTTGCAGATAATAATACAAGCTAATGTCACAATATACTCAAGTAGAAGTCGCAATTAATGATTGGTTGATGACTTACCTAGAAACATTTAATTTATAGTTTTAACGCAACTACCTTGCTGAGTCGAAGAAATAACCCCATGAAAAAAATATTAGTGATCGGATTCGTTTGGCCAGAGCCGAACTCATCTGCGGCTGGCAGCCATATGATGTCGATATTACGACTTTTTAAACAACAACATTGGCAAGTGGAGTTTGCCACCCCAGCACAACTGTCTGAACACATGATTGACTTAGCAAGTGAAGGTATTACAAGTAAGAGTATTACTCTAAATTGCGATAGCTTCGACGCTTACATCAGCGATTATCATCCTGATATCGTTATGTTTGACCGATTTATGATGGAAGAGCAATTTGGCTGGCGAGTAGAAAAACAATGTCCAAATGCGCTGAAAATTTTAGATACCGAAGACTTACAGTGTCTACGTAATGCTCGTCATTCCGCTTTAAAAGCCGACCGGCAACTTAGTCAAACTGATTTATTTAGTGATATCGCCAAACGCGAAATAGCGGCAATTTTACGCTGTGATATTGCCTTAATTATTTCCAGTTTCGAAATGGACTTATTGGTTAAGCGCTTTAATGTTAATCCTGAATTATTGCACTATCTACCGTTTATGGTGGATTTAAGCCGTTGTCCAAAACAAACCTTAGCGTTCGCTGAACGCCAACACTTTATGACCATAGGCAACTTTAGACACGCACCTAATTGGGATGCGGTGCTATATTTGCAAAAAATTTGGCCATTAATTAAAAAGCAACTTCCTGAGGCACAATTGCATATTTATGGCTCTTACCCACCGCCAAAAGCCACCGTTTTAAATAACCCTAAAACAGGCTTTTTAATTAAAGGTTGGGCTAAGGATGCCCAGCAAGTAATGGAGCAAGCTCGACTTTGTTTAGCGCCTTTGCGATTTGGCGCCGGCATAAAAGGCAAATTATTAGACGCGATGATCATGCAAACACCAAGTATAACAACAACCATTGGCAGTGAGGGTATGCATCAAACCGAGCCTTGGCCAGGATTTGTCAGCGATGATATAGAAGCGTTTGTTAGCGCTGCGGTTAATTTATACAACAATGAACCAGAATGGCTTGCGGCGCAGCAACATGGCGCTAATTTATTAAACACTCGATTTTCTGGTGAAGAACATGGTGCAAAGCTGCTATTAAAAATAGCCGCGGTTACCGACAATTTAGGCAGTCATCGCTTAAATAATTTTACCGGAGCAATGTTGAAACACCATACTATGGCCAGTACCAAATACATGTCGCAATGGATAGCAGCAAAAAATATCAACGACGTAAAAAAGCAGTAAAAGTCGCTGACGATTGAAACTTTAAATTGCGGCTTTTGCAGTTATTCGATTGGCTGCTAAAAAGGAAGGCAAGAGTCCGGCTTGATCCGGTACTTCAGTGTCAACTATAGTCACTCACTGACTTGTTAAAATACACCGTAGAAGCACGCACATAATCAGAAAGAATGCACCGTCATTGTGTATATGGACTCCCGTTTAATTACAATAATTTATTTTGCTTTTTAAATAAGAATGATGCGAGCGTATATTCGGACTCTATTTGAGGTGCTACTCTTCGACAAACCATAAACATTATTCTCACTCTCTGGTGTCGGCTTGATCGCTCTTTGCTGACGTTGACGACTGCTAAAAACTTGTGTTTTAACAATAACATCAGATATAGTTACATTACATATAATTAACTTGCCCAACGGCAGTTAAGAGCTGTGAACAAGAGATAATCAAGGATTGATAAATAGTGAAATTCAATCTAGATATATGTATCTCAAAGGACAAATAACTATGACACTTCTTATTGCTGGCCTGTTTCTTTGGGCCATTGTCCATTTCATACCATCTATCGGAATTCCGATTAAGACAAATTTGATTAAACAGTTTGGCCAAAAAGCATACACAGCTTCGTTCTCAGTATTATTAGTTTTATCGTTGATACTTATCGTATTTGGTTGGCGGAGCATAGCTCCGACATTTCTTTACGCTCTACCTGAAGTGATTAAGCCCGTTGCGCTATTTTTACTTGTCCTAGCATTCTTTCTTTTTGGTGCAGCCATATATCCGACCAGAATAAAACGAGTAGTTCGTCATCCACAGCTAGCAAGTATCATCGTTTGGTCTGCCGCACACTTATTGGTGATTGGTGACTCACGCTCAGTTATTCTATTTGGCTGGCTTGGAATCTGGGCTTTATCAGAAATAGTCTTTATCAACAAGCGTGAAGGCCAATGGGTAAAACAAGATGCGCCGAGCTGGAAGCAAGAAGTAATTGGGGCGCTTATAAGCTTGGCAATATTTATTGTTGCTGTACTCGCTCACCCATATATTTCCGGTATTCCAATTAGATAAAAACACATAAAAAAGCCAGCCAGAGGGACTTCCACACTGCGTGCTTGAGGCTCTACTTAAGGCGTTTGCGAACAGTAGCACATTTGCACCAATCAGCTATTTGACGTAGTGTATTGGAAAAGCCGTTAGGCAAGAAAGAGCGATTGTCAGACCTACATTTTATCCGAAAATAGCGCTTTCATATAAAGAAAAGTATATTTTCTTATATCGCATGGCAACAGTTGACACTGAAGTCACCAATTGTAGGATTCAATTCAAGCTAATAGATCAAAAAAAGGGAGAGCCAAGCTCTCCATATAGGTTAATTTTATCGTTAACCGTGTTTATATAATTTAAAGGTATTTTTGTAAAAATTCTAAATATGAATTCGAAGCTTTAATACGATTTACTTTCTTGCGAAAGCCATGACCTTCATCGCTAAATAACACATATTCAACCGGTACATTATTGGCTTTGATAGCCGCAACCATTTCATCACTTTCGATTTGCAGTACTCTTGGATCGTTCGCCCCTTGCACCACCAACACCGGCTTTTTAATATTTTCGGCATGAAATAGCGGCGATATGCGAATTAAACGGGCTTCATCGGTTTCTGGATCGCCCATTTCGTCATACAAAGACTTTTTATAAGCTTCCCACCATGGCGGAATACTTTTTAAAGTTCGCAGCCAATTGGTTACCCCAAAAATATTAATACCGACTGCAAATTCATCGGTATAAGTCATTGCCGCCATGGTCATGTAGCCACCGTAGCTGCCGCCGATAACACCAATTTTATCGGCGTTAACCCAATCTAAAGTCTGTAGGTATTTTTTGCCATAAACAATATCTTGTAGGTCATTTTCGCCATGGTTTTTATCGTCTAAATGGAAAAATGTTTTGCCATAACCAGACGAGCCACGATTATTCACCGAGAAAATGGCATAGCCATGATTAACTAAGTGTTGGATCAAAGCGCGATAGCCTTTACGGGATTGGCCGCCAGGCCCACCATGGACAAATACCAAGGCAGAAACTTTATTATTGGCGTTAGCAACTTTCGGTTTATACAATAAACTTGGCACTTCTAAGCCATCAAAGCTTTTAAATCTAATGACTTCACTGGCAACTAAATCACTTTCTTGCATGGTACTAGTTAAGGTGTTGGTTAACTGCGCTGCACTTTCATTACCTAAGGTGTAGGTAAACAGATTTGATGGTGAGGTATCTGAGTTAATATAAAACACCATTTTAGATGAATCAGCTGAGAAATTAACGCCTCGTAAGTCACCCGCAGCTAAACTTGGCATTGCCAGTTTTGTTGAGGTTGCCCCTTCGGTGATGTGCAATTTGGTTTGCGCATCATCATTTACCCCAACAATAGAGTATTTGCCATCTTTTGAAAAATAAACAAAACTGACATCCCAATTGTCTTTAAAATATAAGGCTTTGTCTTCGGTATTTAGATCATAAGACCAAGCTTGATCAAATTCACCAAACTCATCGGTTCGATAATATAAAGTAGTCGATGCGGGGTTAAATCCATAAACACCAAAGGAAATATCGCCTTGATGAGCACTAATAAGTTTAACTGATTTATCTTTTGAATGGAGATCAGCAAGGTATATATTTGAGTTGCTGCTATTTACCTCTTTCACTAAGGCTAACCAGCGGCCATCTTTGCTTTGACCATCGACACTAAACAATTTATCGTTTTGAAACACCATCTGGCGAGAATAATCAGTACTGGAATAGCGATATACATCCATTGCTTTAGGATCACGTTCATTGCTCATCACATAAAATGAGTCATCATCAAGCCAGCCCATAAAACTGGCTCTTAATTCTTCTCCCGGAGTTAAATCTGTGACCTTGCCATTGAGGCCTTGTACATACAAATGGTTTAATTCATTGCCACCTTGATCAGCGCTGTATAAAAATCGGTCATCTTTAGGAAACCAACTAACGCCATAGACGGTATCGGTTGTTGAGTGACTCAATTGACTTGGGCTAGAGCCGTCTAATGGGTAACGGTAGGCATTAAAAACACCACTGGCATCACTCGAAACCAGCACGGCACTACCATCATGATTAATGGAAGAACCGAAAACAGTGGTTGTTTGAAAAAACTGTTCGGCGCTATATTGGTTTACAGTAGCGACTTGCGGCTGTTCCTTTAAGGCTGGCGGTTGCTGTTGAACCTGCTCTTTAACGGGTTCGGAACATGCCGACAAACCTAAAATTATAGGCAAACAGCATAAAATTGATTTGAGTTTCATTGGATATTCCCTGTTTTATTGTTTTTATTGTTTTCTACCTTACAAAACTAGCACAAAATTGAATTGAATAAAAATCAGGCAGTTAGGGATGGCAATGTTAATTGATTATCCTTGCTTGGCTAGATAAAAATGGGGGGAATATTAAGTATTAGCCGCTATTGGTTCACAAATTAATGGCGTTGCTTGTTCTAGCATATGTTCTTGTTTTATTGATAACTTGCCACTCTCAATTATGTCTCTATGGGTTTGGATTGTCGCTGAGCCGTTTTTTTCTAGATATGACAGGCTATCATGCTGTTTGATGAAATCAGCTAGGTAACTTTTTGCCCGTAACTCTGCGGTTAATTCAGGCACCAAATGAGCGCTGACCCCAGGTAAAGTTGCAGTGATTTCCAAACCTTTAGGGTCGTAATCGGTAAAAGCGATAACGTCTATATGCTTGGCCAATGCAGTTAATAAATTGCGACAACCAGTGGCTAAAGCATCATGACCGCGATAGATAACTAGGCAAGTACTAAGCCTAGCCGGCAAGTTGGCTTTTTCTATTTGATCGAACACAATTTGATTCTCAACAATAATAATTTGGGTAATTTCGTCAAAATTAAGTAATTTAATCGGTACTCTAAGGCTTGTGCCGGCAGGTAAGGTTACTGGCCCTGATAAACAGGGTATTGGTTGTTGTAATTGTTTAATTAACACATAAAAATCATTAGGATTTTGCCCTGCTAATTTTTCATTATTGGATAATTGGCTTACTTGTAGACGATCCAAGTTATTAAGGGGTTCACTGAGTAGGCGCTCATTAAAGTCTCGACAAAATTCGTCACGAAAATGTTTTTTTTGCTGAACGCTAAAGTGAAGAGTATTGGTTGTAGAGTTAAAGCTAGCCAAGTCTTGATAGTGTGCCGTTAACCATTTACCTAGAGCAGAGTTAGCTTTTATATTGTAATTACTTGAATTAAAAAAACTCTTTAATTGCTTGATTATATTTTGCTTTAACGGCATTTATCGTAAACCTAAGGCAACATCTTCAATGATATAGTTACCCGAAAACAAGGGATGTGGATGGCCCAAGTTATCAATTTCAAAAAAGTCTTGTTCGTCTAGGGTTAAACCCTGAAAGCCATTAATAACCCCATAAATCCAAACTTCTTGATCTAACTCTAATTGCTGCTGTTGATGAAATTCAAGCGCTGAGAGTTGCTCTCCTGAGTCGATAACCTGGCAAAAATATAGCTCAACAGCTTGCTTAATGGCGTCATTTTCAATGTCTATGTGCTCAATATCACTAACATTGAAGTTTTGTGTACGGCGCTGTTCGGTATTACCCGTGCTATGTCGAACTTGTTTAAGGTGGCTAACAAGTTCGCCAAATAGCTGTTCGTGCTCAACGTTGTTAACATCAATATTGGCCGGTTTTAAAATTGCTTCGGCCTGATTAAATAAGGCCGGTACCTTACCTAACTCAGGGTAATTTTTTATTTTAAAGTCTGGTTTTTGTTGTGAGTGTAAAACAAAGCCTTTTAATAATTGCGAACGATGTAAATATTCACGAAACTTACCAAGTAAATCAATAAGTTTTGATTGGGCAATACTCAATTCCTGACTAATTTCACTATAACAACGTTGCAAATGCACCACTAATAATCGTCTCAATTCTCGAGAGTTGCCAGCGATAGTAGCTAGGTCGTCAAATTGGAACATCTCAAGTTGTTGGCGCATTTCGGTTAATTGACTTTGCGCCAGTTCGTTTTCACGTATTTTAGCGTTTATCGAACCTACGTAGCCAAACTCGTTATGAATACGGCGCCACAAATTGCGAACATTAGATTTTAAATTATCGACTAAGCCATAGACTTGTTCGGTCAAATCTTCCATGTACACTTCAGATTCGGAATAACTCTGGTTATGTAACGCTTCTTTATAATGAGACGTTATGGTTTTGATGGCGGCAAGCTTTGAGCCAATATTGGCATCGAGCTGGCGATTGCGCTCATCGCGTAAATTGGTTTCTAACAAGCCCCGTATCGAACTTCGTAAGCGCAAATCTTCGCTTGGCTCTGGCCGCCACAAAATGCCAAGGCCAATCAATTTCTCTAATACCACACTGTCATAGTCAAGTTCATTTACCCGCCCCGACAAATAGGCCTGCATAATGACATCAGAATGTTTTGCTAATGCCTTTAAAAACTTTACGCCAGCAATATTTAAAGGGTTACTCACAATAAGTCCCCTTGTTTGATCGCCTCTTCGGTGTGCTCTACCAGCTGTAAATTTTCACTGTCATCAATAAAACGAATAACTTCAAATAAATAATCAACTTTACCGGTCGCTAAATAAATTTGATTATCTGGGTTGGGCTTTTGTAAATATCCTAAATCAGTTAAACGTTTAAAGATCAGTTTAAGTTGGGCATCAATGGCTGTGCTTGACGAATTAAACAAATGATAACGAGCAATTTTTGCCAGTTGTTCCGTAAAAGCAGGAGTATCTTCAATTACCGATTGCAGCTCATTTAAGCGAATAACTTTACCTTGTGACAACGGCGAATTATCGCCCTTCGCTTCTTGCACTAATACCAACCATTCCACTAAAGGTAATAACGAGGTGCTAACTTCGCGAAACTGTTGCCCCATCGCTTTGCGTTCATTGTCACCAATGACTTGGTAGGCACAATAGTACACTTGATTGTCGGCGGTGGCGGCAATGGTGCGATTCATTAAGTTAAGGTGTTGTTCAACTTCGGCAAAATTTGTGCTGTTCTGTAAAAATACAAACGCCATTTCATCGCTAGTTTGACAAATAAAGCGGCCACTGAGTAAGGCTTCAAGTACCTGCCCTTTTGTACTGATCATAAGCTCACCTCACTCTGTTGACGCTGTTTTAAACGTTCGCTAATGCGACTTACCTTTGGTTGGATCATTCTCAACTTCTGATCATGTGCATCTTTGTCAATAAGGTAACGATTTTCAAAAAAGTGCAATACTTCAGATTCTGGGTTAGGAAAGGCCCCCAACACTGTAATTTGATTGGCTTTACAGGCATCAAATATTTTCTTAACATTTTTATTGGCGAGAGTGCCTATTTCATCAATTGGCCAATGTATTATGGCTTTAGAGTTACCACGTAATAATCGGGTAAAGGCCAGTAAGAATTTACATAAAATTAAATAGGCCATGCCATGGCTAGACGATTCATTTAATTGTCGGTCGGTGCGAATAATTAAGTTTGAGTTGCCTTCTTTAAGATGCAATTCAATATCAAGCAACTGGCTAATGCCGCCAGAAATTGCGACTCGACCCAATATATCGAGAACTTCACGAATGGTTTGCATATATTCTTCATCAGGCAATGGTGTGTTTTCAGCATTTAACCATTCTTGATGCAATTTATTAAATCGTTGCAGTTTTGGCCAAAAATCAAACTCACTTATTTTAGAACGAATGATCACTTGTGATTCAGACACACCATCAAGGAATAGCTCCTGATCGACTTCTTTAGAAATGCGTTTTGATTGGGAAACGATGCGCTTGTCAATATCGGCTAAAATTTTATAATATTGAGTTAAGTCGTTACCAAAGTTCAGACCATTATTACGTACCCCTTCTAAATGTTGAGGCACTAACACATTAAGTAATCGGTCGAGCTCAACCACCATTTTACGAGAGTTTAACTTTTCAAAACCATGCTCACTTTCAAGTAAGCATTCACGGCGCGAATGCTCCCAAGCGTCGGTTAAACTAATTCCTGACTTTTGCGCTATTTTTGAGTCGAACTCATTCACATAGTGGTCTATGTCTTTAATCGCTCTACTTTGTTGATCAAACAACTCGCGAGCTTCACTCAGTCGCGCCCTAGCACTGGCATTTTCAACTACGGCAGTAGTTTTAGGCAAATGAATACCGACAAATTGAT
>CALJHL010000230.1 GCA_938075435.1 uncultured Thalassotalea sp.
TACATACCCTCTTCAAAGGCTATCCCTGCCTGTCGAGGATCAGTACATCCTTGTACATACCCTCTTCAAAGGCTATCCCTGCCTGTCGAGGATCAGTACATCCTTGTACATAAAAAACCGCAGACTAAGTAATTAGTGTGCGGTTTTTAGTTTTAGTTACTGTTATAAAAAGTAACTCATTACAATATTAATTAAATACCGTATTGGCTTCTGTAGGCTTCAACACTTTTTAAATGCTGCTGCATATCTGGCTTGTCTGCTAAGTAAGTAATTACATCGGTTAAGCTAACAATAGCAATAACGGCGGTATTAAAGTCGCGTTCAACTTCTTGAATTGCCGATAATTCACCCTGACCTTTTTCTTGACGGTCAAGCGCAATTAACACACCTGAAAGGTTAGCGCCATGAGCTTTAATAATTTCCATTGATTCGCGAATCGCAGTGCCGGCCGTGATCACATCATCAACTAACATGATATTACCAACCAATTCAGAGCCAACTAATGAACCGCCTTCACCGTGGGTTTTTGCTTCTTTACGGTTAAAACAATAGGGTACATCACGATTATGATGATCGGCTAAAGCAACCGCTGTCGTAGTCGCAATTGGAATACCCTTGTAGGCTGGCCCAAATAACAAATCAAAATCAATGTTTGAGTCAGCAAGTGCTGCCGCATAAAAACGACCTAAACGAGCTAAATCACCACCGGTATTAAATAACCCAGCATTAAAAAAGTACGGACTAGTACGGCCCGACTTTAACGTAAACTCACCAAACCGTAATACTTGTTTAGCTAAAGCAAACTCAATAAATTCGCGTTGATAATCTTTCATATTGTTCTCTGTAATTAATTAGATATTCGTTAGCTAAGTGCGGCTTTTTGCACAGCAAATAATTCATTAATACCATCATTGGCAAGTTGCAACATTTCTTGCATCTCGTCAAAGCTGAATGGCTCTTCTTCGGCAGTACCTTGAACTTCAATAAGTTTACCGGTATCGGTCATTACCACGTTCATATCGGTTTCTGCAGCAGAATCTTCTGGGTAATCTAAATCGGCAACCGCAACGCCCTGGTACATACCAACCGATACTGCGGCAATCATATGCTTAAGCGGATTAGTTTTTAACAGGCCTTTAGCACGTAAGTGATCTAACGCGTCTACCAAAGCAACACATGCACCGGTAATTGCAGCAGTACGGGTACCGCCATCGGCTTGGATAACATCACAATCGACGGTGATCATTACTTCACCTAACGCTTTTAAATCAACAGCAGCACGCAGTGAGCGAGCGATTAAACGTGAAATTTCTAGAGTACGACCACTTTGTTTACCGTTAGCCGCTTCACGACGCATACGCGTATGAGTTGAACGTGGCAACATGCCATATTCAGCAGTGATCCAGCCTTTGCCTTGACCTTTTAAAAATCTTGGCACACCTTCTTCAACAGACGCGGTACAAATGACTTTAGTATCGCCAAACTCAATTAATACCGAGCCTTCGGCATGAGCAGTATATTGACGAGTAATTGTTACAGGGCGGATTTGACCTGGGGTTCTTCCACTTGGACGCATATGAGATCTCTAATTAAGGCTAAATTTTGATGCGACATTATACCAATCTTGATAAAAAAATATACTGCCCTAGCCAATATTCGTTTGCTAGTTGGGTCATTTATTAAGGTTTATTACTACCAATCTGAAAATTGTTGAAATATAGTTAATACTACAAAGGTCATATTGGTTAACTGAGCTACTTTAAGAAGACAATCGATTTATGGGCAATATTATTCAAAAAGCATTTTTATTTTCGGTACTTAGCGTTTCGTTTTTGGCGACTGCAACGGCAGATAAGTCGTTAATTTTACCCGAATATAGCAAAATTTATGACGAGCAACGTGACCCTTTTCAAGATGCGGTTGCGGCAATCAGTAGCGCCACCCAAACCGAGCGTAATGTGTTAATTGAAATTGGCGGCAACTGGTGTACCTGGTGTCATAAAATGGATGCTTTTTTAGAAAAGAACCCCGACATATATCAAGCCCTACATGCCAAGTTTGTATTATTAAAAGTAAGCGTCAGTGACAGCAATGAAAATGCTGACTTTATGCAAGGCTTGCCGCCGGTGTTAGGCTACCCGCATATGTATGTTTCAACCGCCAAAGGTAAAGTGTTACTGTCGAAAGATACCGCCGAATTTTTGCGCTCGGGTAACTATTCACGCCAGCAATGGCTTGAGTTTATCGAGCAATGGCAATTTACCAATAATGACAGCAATTTGCTCAGCCAAGAAGATAGCAAGCCAACGCCAGCAACCGAATCTGCTAAAAGCGAATAATAAAACTAGGAATGCCATTAATGCACAGTTTTTTTGATCAAAGCTACCGAACACCAAGTTGGTTGCAAAAACGACTTTCGCGACGCCACTTTTTAAAATCAGCGGCCCTGGCAAGTGCCGCCACAGCGGTGCCAATGAGCGCCCTAGCCGCAGCGAAATTAGCCATTGCCGATTTAAGCATAGAGCCCTGGCGTAGCTTAGATGCAGTACTTAACCATTTGTTACCGAGTTCAGATTCTGGCCCGGGGGCAAAAGAGCTAAAAGTGGTGCACTATGTATTCAATGTTATAAATTCGCAACCAAGTGACCCTGCCGAGCAAGAATTTATTAGCAATGGTGTTGGTTGGTTAAATGGCTACACTCAAAAAAATTCAGCGACAGATTTTGCGCTGTTAAATAACGACCAAAAAGAAGCAGCGCTGCGCGCCATTAGTCAATCAACCGCCGGCGAAAATTGGCTTAGCACCTTACTTAGCTATATTTTTGAGGCGATGCTAGCACCGCCATCCTACGGCGGTAACCCCGATGGCATTGGTTGGCAATGGCTTAATCATCAAGCCGGCTTTCCACTTCCTCCGACTGGCAAACGCTATTATGAATTACCTAGTTATGCGCTTAATAAAGCCCAGCGCATTAACATTACCGATATAGATGCGAACGACGATGCTCTTAAACAAGGAAAGGCCAAGTAATGAAATACGATATTTGTATTGTCGGTAGTGGCGCCGGCGCCTCACCTATTGCCTACTCTTTAGCGCTGGCAGGCAAAAAAGTACTGGTGCTAGAAAAAGGCCCGTGGCTAACTGAAAACGATTTTTTTAAAGACGAAATGGCCTGCTGTCGACGCACCACCTATTCACCAAAATTAGAAAATGAACAACACGTTATTGAAGAAGAATACGAATATGAAAACGGCAATAGCTTTTGGCAAGCCGAAGCCACCAGCAGTTCTGGCTGGGACTTTTGGAATGGCAATGTTGTCGGTGGTTCGTCGAACTTTATGAGTGGTTATTTTCATCGTTTAAAACCAATGGATTTTCGGTTGAAATCGGAGTTTGGCGAGATAAAAGGGGCAAACGTCGTCGATTGGCCGATAAGTTACGACGAGCTTGAGCCGTTTTATGACATGGTCGACAACATTGTTGGGGTGTCTGGCAAAGTGGTCGAGCACCCGTATCTTGAACCCCATAAAAGTGATTATCCTTTTCCGCCCACTGCCGAGCACCCTATTTCGGCGTGGATAGATAAAGCCGCCGACAAAATTGGTTTTCATTCATTTCCAGTACCACGCGCCATCTTGTCAAAACCGGCGATGGGTAGACAAAGTTGTGAATACTCGGGCTATTGTTCCAGTTATGGCTGTTCTTCTGGCGCTAAAGGCAGTGGCCGCGCCGCCTTGTTAAACCATGCGGTAGCTTCGGGCAACTGTACTATTTTACCGCACGCCAAAGTATTCAAACTTGAATCGGATCAACACGGCAATGTTAGTGGCGTTTGGTATTACGACAAACATGACCGTAAACAGCAAGTAAATGCCACGTTATATGTGGTTGCTTGCCAAGCCATAGAAACCTCAAGATTGTTATTGGCATCGGTTGGCGAAAAGCACCCGAATGGCTTAGCCAACAACCATGACCAAGTGGGAAAAAATATTGTTTTTTCTGCTGGCGGCACCGGCCAGGGTGATTTCTTGTATCAACAAATTGACGATGAAAAAGAGCAACAACTTCGCGTTGTCGGGCCATTCATTAACCGTGCAATTCAAGACTGGTACAAAATTGACGATAAAGAATTTGGCAAACCCGCCAAGGGTGGCACCATCGACTTCCTGTTTCATCAAAATCCCATCGCCAAAGCTAGCTCACAAAAGTGGGATGATGATGGCCAACTAGTCTGGGGCGAACAACTGAAAACCAATTTAAAAACCGCCTTTAATTATGGCAAAACCTTAAGATTTGAAGTGTTTAATGATTGGTTACCTACCAACGATTGCTTTGTTAGTTTAGACAAAGAGCACACCGACAAATGGGGTGACCCTGTTGCTAAGGTAAGAATTGGCGCCCATCAACATGACTTAAAAGTGGGTGCCTATATTGCCAACAAAGCCGAGCAATTTCTGGCCGCCATGGGGGCAACCAATATTAGTTCATCGGTTAGCTCTTCGCCGCCACCCAACTTACAAGCTGGTGGCTGTCGTTTTGGTGACGACCCGCAGACCTCAGTGCTCGATAAAAATTGTAAAGCCCACGACGTTGACAACCTCTATGTCACCGATGGCTCGTTTATGCCTTCTGGCGGCAGTGTGCCTTATACCTACACCATCTACGCCAACTCTTTTCGAGTTGCCGAGCAAATTCTCAAACGCTTATCTTAACCTAACCCGCTTTTCCTCTATGCTGTGTTGTTGGCAACTCGCCAACAGCATTGCTCCTTGTCGTTAGCTAAGGCATAATTACTGGGTTCGTAATAAGACAGTATTGAGTTCTTATTATGATAAATTACAATTTTTTATACTATTCAATGAGTAAAAGGTAAATTTATTATGATCCATAGCATGACTGCTTTCGCCCGCATTGAGGTGAAAGGTGACTGGGGTAACGCCATCTGGGAAATTCGTTCGGTAAACCAACGCTATCTTGAAACCTACTTTCGCATGCCTGAACAATTTCGTGGTCTTGAGCCAGTATTACGCGAGCGTTTTCGCAAACAACTTAACCGCGGTAAAGTGGAATGTAACCTGCGCTTTAATGCCAACCCGGCGACAAAAAGCAAACTGTCTTTAAACACCGCTTTGGCTGAGCAACTTATTCAACATGCAACAAGCATTGGCGAGGCCGCTGGGGTTAATAATTTAAACCCATTAGACATTATGAAATGGCCCGGAGTAATGGAAGTCGAAGAAGCCGATATGGATGCAATCTCGGCAGAGCTAATGGCCGGTTTTGATCATGCATTAAAAGACTTTATTCTGGCTCGTGCTAGCGAAGGCAGTAATATGGCTGAACTTATCGAACAACGCTTAGAAGGTATTAACCAACAAGCGACTGCCGTTAAAGCCCATATGCCAGAAATTATCCTTTGGCAACGAGAACGTATCATCGAAAAATTCAAAGACGCCGGTATCGACCCCGACTCAACTCGCCTTGAACAAGAGCTAGTGATGCTGGCGCAAAAGATGGACGTTGATGAAGAAATCGATCGCTTATATAGCCACGTTAAAGAAACCAAAAAAATCTTGCAAAAAGGTGGTGCCCAAGGCCGCCGCTTAGACTTTATGATGCAAGAATTTAACCGCGAAGCGAACACCTTAGGCTCAAAATCTATCAACACCGACATCACCGCGGCCGCCGTTGAACTTAAAGTATTAATTGAGCAAATGCGTGAGCAAATTCAGAATATTGAATAACATTTAACTAGCTTTAATTACGATTACAAAACCCTGTTTTTACAGGGTTTTTTATTACCTGTTGTCCAAGGAGTTTTTTTACTATCCAGTATTACCCACCGATAAATGGGGGTAAAAGTACTCTTTGGGTATACTTAAAAAACACCCATGCATATATAAGTACTTATATATATTTATAAGCACTACCTAAAATTTCTAAGTGCTATATTGAATTTGTAAGTGTAAATGGTGATTTGTAAGTCTTTAATGGACTTGTAAGCACTAATAAGGTATTAGTGTAGATAAGAAAACTTCTAAACAAAGTATAAATTAATAAACCTATAAGTAAAGAACAAAATGAAACCAGTTGGATATAGCTTTTTAAACAGACACTACAATCTACTATTGCCAAAGCTTGGGCTAGAAATTTATCAGGACCCAAATGCAGAATCAGAAAACATTGTTAATTATGGTGCATCTAAACGAAAGATATTACCTGGTCGAAGAAAAGCTTATGAGTCTGCATATGAAAACATGATTGCAGCAATTAAATACCAGGGGATCAGATTACATTTTTTTTCAGCTATGTTTGAAAAGATCGATGTAGCTGAATTAACTGCATTTATATTAGAAACTCCAAATTCTAAATATAATCGGGTTATATGGTATTTATATGAATGGTTAACAGGTGATTTATTAGAAATTCCAGACTTAACAAAAGGCAATTATGTTGACTTGTTTGAAGAGAAATTTTACTACACCATTCAAAATGGCGAACGACATAAAAGAACTAGGGTAGTTAACAATGCCATAGGAACTCGTGAATTTTGCCCCACTATTCGCAAAACCCCAACGATAAAAGAATTAGCGAAAACTGATGTATATGAAACAGCATATGAGGAAGTACAAAAACTTGGCGAAGCACTTTCTGTCGACGTTATCGGCCGTTCTATTAATTACCTTTATACAAAAGAAACTAAATCTTCGACAGAAATAGAAAAAGAACAACCTGATAAGAAAAAAATGCAACGCTTTCTTAATTCAATAAAAAATGCAGGTTTGTTCGAATTATCAAAAGAAAAACTAATTAATTTACAAAATCAAATAGTTGAAGAAAAAGCCAAAAAAGATAATTACCGAACCTGTGAAATATACATTGGTAGCACAATACAAAAATATGGCTTTATAGATGAAGATGTTCACTATATTGGGGCACTTGCAGAACACGTCCCAAGTATGATGAATGGTTTATTTGAAACTCATGATAAGCTTATGATAGATGCAAAAGTACCAGCATTAATGCATGCTACTGTAATTTCATTTGGTGAAGTTTATATTCATCCTTTTGATGATGGTAATGGCCGCATACACCGCTACCTTATCCATGACGTAATGAAACAAAGAGAACCTAATCATAAATTCATTATTCCAATATCAGCTGCGATATTAAAAAATACTGCACAATATGATCAAGTATTGGAATCAATATCAAAGCCAGTAATGTCTATGCTTGATTGGGAATTAGATAATGCCAATGGAAACAAAGTCATTATTAATAACGACATAGACTATATGTACAGGTTTCCAGACTACACCGAACATGTCGAATTTGTTTATGACATGATGAATACTGCTATTTCTAAAGAACTCATCGAAGAAATGTGTTTAATTATGGTATTTGATTTTGTTAAAAATTCAATAAATCAATTGTCAGATATTCCTAATGACATTCTAGATAAAATTGTTTCTATAGTGATTAATGGAGGTGGTAAGGTTTCTAATAAAAAACGTAATTATGTTCATCAGCATTTAAGCAATGATTTATTAAGTACGATTGAAAAATCCTCTATAGAATTAATCGAAAATTTAAAGAAAAATTTAAACATTGACGTTCAAACAGTAATGCAATCAACATAATTGAAATGAAAATGAAAATGAAGATACCTATTAATGTTTACAACTTAGGTACCTTCAGATCTATTCTATAAAAGCTAATTGTTCTTGATACTTTCATAGTTATTCAATAACTGTACAATAATTGATTTTAACCATGTTTTCGGTGAGATCATGCCGCTTGACATACCACCATGCCTATAACGTTCGATTTGAATAGAATCACATTCTCTAATATTTTTTCCGGTAATTATTTAAAATTCAGATTCAATTAAATCATTTAATTCGGTACTAGAAGATGGCATAAACGTCCATTCAGTTTGTCAGGTAATTCTTCCAGTAAGTATGGGTCACCTCTAAACCCCCAACTTTTTGGCTTTATAATAAACAAATCAGATAGTGTTTTAAATACCGCAGTTGGAAAGAAGTGGTTACTATTTAAATCATTTTCACCATTCCATCGGTAAGCAATTAAGTCACCTTCTTTACCTGCACGATAATCCGTACATGCTACTTTATTTGATTGAATAGTAGGCTTACCTTCCATCCAGTAGTGACCAAAGAAAACAGGTTTATCACCACTATAAAGATAAACATTTTTAATTATTTCATCAGGTATATCAGCCATACTTTTTTTTGGAACTGTTAAAGCTAGATTCTTATAAGTTGGTTCTTCAGTCGACCACCACTTAATTCTAATAGCATCTCTTGGGTTACCATCTTTATCATCGAATTTTTTATCACTAGGTAGTTTTTCTTCTAATGCTTTAACTACATTTTCAATATATTTATAGTGGTCATGACCTTCAATTGATGCGGTATAATACATTTCTTCAGGTAATGTTTTATCTTCATTGATAATTTTATCTAGCTTATCAATTGTTGGTTGATGCCAACACGCATGCACAATTCTTATGTGTTCTAGATCAAGGTAGATAGGAAGTGTTTTAAACCAATCAATCGCATCTTTATGCTCATCTGAACCTTATGGAAACTCATCTAAAAAAGCTTGATGCTGCCTTTGGTTTTTACAACCTTTACACTTACATTTAGGTTTACTGTCACCATAATTTTTACAACCATGCTCACGAAGGTATTCACTAGGTTTATCTGGATTCGATGTTGCGTAACAAATGGCATTGAACTTCATGATTACCCATAATTGCTAATGCATTACCAGATTTAACCATATTACGTACTATGTGGATTGTTTTGACTTCTTCACCACCACGATCGATATAATCCCCAACAAAGATTACTTTACGGGTTTCGTGTTGATATGTGTCATTGACTAGCTTGTAGTCCATTTTAACAAGAAGGTTTTCAAGTTTGGTTGCAGCATGGCCATGAACATCGCCAATGATGTCGTAATACTGCATTTATCATCCTAATAAGCTGTCACATTAATTTATTGTTTTAGTTGTATTAATGTGTGAATTTCACTGTTTCTAATATAGATAATCAGCCTATAACTTGAACAAGTCAAGGGCTAGTTATACAATGCTAATATATTGATTGTATTAATATTTCACATTTTACTAGTGGTGGGTAAATAGACTTTTTACCGAGTCAAAACTGCTACAGGGCTTTAAAATCATAGACTATTAAAAGTTAGTTTTATTCAAATTCAAAATATTGAGTAACAGCTCATAGTGGTGCAGAGAGTCCTGC
>CALJHL010000231.1 GCA_938075435.1 uncultured Thalassotalea sp.
ATTTGGCAACCAAAACAAACGGTACGCTAATAGTTTAAGGTTTAAACTTGAAAGTAAGACTAAGGGCGAGTTAATTGTAATGTGGCGAACAAGGTTATCTAGGGCAAGTCGTTGCTGAAAAATTGTTGCTGATATTTGGTAAAACATTACAAATCCTTTTGTATGTGGCTTAAAAATAAGTGTGGTTTATATTTTAAAAAAGTCAATTAAATACCTGTTCATTAATCTTATTTAGTTGTGGTTGTTGGTGAAACGGGGGTTAAAGAATTTGAATATTGCAGATTTAAAGAAGGGCAGATGAAAAAAAACGCCTGATAAAAATCAGGCGTTTAGCGTTTCTTTTGGTGTCGCAATTAAAAAGTGCTTATGTTCAAACGCTTAATTTAAAAACCACATTGACGAGATTGGTTTTTCTCGTCTAACCATTTTTGTAGTGGTGCAAAATAAGCAAGGATAGCACTGGCATCCATTTGCTCGCTACCAGTGATAACTTTATGGGCATTTTGCCATGGTTGGCTTGAACCCATTTCGAGCACTTGGTTTAACTTAGCACCGGCGGCTTTGTTGTTGTAAATTGAACAACGGTGAATCGACTCTTCGTTGCCAGCAATTTCACATAATGATTTATGGAATTCAAATTGTAAAATATGGGCTAAGAAATAACGAGAGTAGGGCACATTACCCGGTACGTGGTATTTTGCACCTGGGTCAAAGTCGGTTGCCGCGCGGGCAATTGGCGCTCTAACACCTTGGTATTTTTCACGTAGTTCCCACCAAGCTTGGTTATAATTTTCAGGGCTAATTTTGCCACTAAATACCTGCCAGCGCCATTGGTCAACCATTAAGCCAAATGGAATAAAGGCAATTTTTTCAAGGGCCATTTTCATTAATAGGCCGATGTCTTTTGATTCATCCGGGACGGTGTCAATTAAGCCGATTTCTTTTAAGTAACCTGGAGTAACCGACAGGGCAATGGTGTCACCAATGGCTTCATGAAAACCGTCGTTGGCACTGTTTTGAAAGTATACCGGTTGGTCTTTATAAGCGCGTTGATAAAAGTTATGGCCCAATTCGTGGTGAATGGTCGAAAAGTCTTCACCATTTTTTTGAATACACATTTTAATGCGAATATCGTCTTGCGAGTCTATGTCCCATGCTGAGGCGTGACACTCTACATCGCGATCAGCTGGTTTGGTAAACAATGAACGTTCCCAAAACGTGCTTGGTAATTCTTCAAAACCAAGTGAGGTAAAGAACTTTTCAGCACCTTTAACCATGTCGATTTCGGTGTACTCATGTTTAGCAAGTTGTTCGGTAACGTCATAACCTGGATCGGCATTTTCTGGAGCGACTAGGTCATATACATTGCCCCAGCTTTGCGCCCACATGTTTCCTAATAAATGCGCCGGAATGGCTTGGTCTTGTGGTACTTTATCTTCGCCATATTCTTCGCTTAATTCGGCGCGAACATGACAATGCAATGCGTCATATAAAGGCTTAACTTGGCCCCATAAACGGTCAAGCTCAACCGCAAATTCATCAGAAGACATATCGTAGTTTGAACGCCACATCGCGCCTAAGTCGGCATAACCTAAACCTTGGGCACCTTCGTTGGCTAATTCAACTTCACGTTGATATAAAGGTTTCATGGCCGGGCTAACGGTGCGCCACCCTTGCCAAACATCGAGTAATTCGCTGTAATTGCGAGACGACGCCATAATCGCCGACATATCGCCGAGGTTTAATTTTTCGCCTTTGGCATTGGTGTAAGTACCTTTACCGTACATTCCACCTAAGTCAGCGGCAATGGTGGCAAGCTCGGCGCTTTTCGCTGAGTCTTGTGGCGCCGGTAACACTAGCGCTTGTTTTAAAATGTTAAGTTTACGGCGTTGCTCGGCACTAACTTCAACCTTATCGAATTGGGCTGCTTGCATCGCAAAACGAACACCGGCTTCGCTATATTTTTGCGCTGATGCGGCAGATAAGGCAGCAGTGTCATCGGTAATAAAGTTACTATAAACCCAATCAATTTTTGAACTTTCGTTAATTAAACGGCTTAATTCTTCGCCAGTTTCGCTAATAAATTTGTCTACATCGGCAGCTGTGTATGCTGGGGCTTGTACAGCAACAGGAGTTTCTGTTTGTTTTTCGCAACCTGTGGTAGCGAACGCTGCAGCCACTATTAGGGCGGCGCTTGATAATTTGAACTTAGTTAACATAGTAATAACCATTATTATAATTTTTTAATTTTGACCCTTGATTATATTCGAAACGGTAGCTGAGAACAAAAATATCTTAAGATTGTTTACTCGCTTGTTGTAAAGCTAAAGTTGCAGATAAATTAAGCAATAATTGAGAATAATTAATTTAGCCTTTTAAGGAGGGTTAATTTGGCCATTTTATTTGTCGATACAACAGTTGTTGCTTGACTCTGCAATTAACTCCTGTCATTTTAAACGGGTGTTTGATATTAGAACTTTTTTATAATAATTGGCGTAGTTAATGGATACAAAAACAAGAATACTAAATGCAGCTGAGCTGTTGTTTGCAGATAAAGGTTTTAGTGGTACTTCTCTTCGAGAAATCACTAGTATTGCCGAAGTTAACTTGGCCGCAGTAAATTACCATTTTGGCTCTAAAAAAGAATTGATCAAAGCCTTAATGAAGCGATACTTAGATGTGTTGGCGCCGTCGTTAATTACCTCACTTTCAGACATTCTGGAAAATACTGACAAACCTAGCCTTGAACAAGTGTTTTCGGCGTTTGTTGAGCCATTATTGTCACTTAATAAATTGCATGAAAATGGTACCAGTAATTTTTTACAACTGTTAGGCCACAGTTATACCGACAGCCAAGGTTTTTTACGTTGGTTCATTACCAATAATTACCCCGGAATTATTGATAACTTTACCGCCGCCGTGCATAAAGCCTACCCAGAATTAACCTCAGAAGATATTTTTTGGCGTTTGCATTTCACCATGGGGACGGCGGTATTTACCATGTCGTCAACCGAAGCGTTAATTGATATTGCCAGTAATGATTTTGGGTTAAAACTAGATGTTGCCGACGTTATTAAACGCATTATTCCGTACGTTGCCGCAGGTGTAGGCGCGCCTATCGCTAGGTAAGTATCTGGGTTTAAGTGTCTTGGTTTAAGGGGCTTGCTTGCCGAGCCTAGCAAAGCCCTTTGTTTTAATTAATCAGAGTAAATTAATATGTCGGCATTAATGAT
>CALJHL010000232.1 GCA_938075435.1 uncultured Thalassotalea sp.
CTGCCCAGAAATTTTATATAATATCAATTCCACAAACTAAGTTTTGAATTTAACTTATAATTATAAATAATTAATGGTTACAAACTCTCAGTTTTGGAAATGATAAAACACTTATCTAGAGGTTTAACGCCCAATGGCGAAAGAAGAAAATATTGAAATGCAAGGTACAGTATTAGATACATTACCTAATACTATGTTCCGTGTTGAATTAGAGAATGGACACGTTGTAACAGCCCATATTTCCGGAAAAATGCGCAAAAACTATATTCGTATTTTAACTGGCGATCAAGTAACTGTTGAATTAACACCTTACGACTTATCTAAAGGTCGCATTATTTTCCGTGCCAGATAATCTACTTAATCCAGTTGCGCGGTTATCTAAATAACAGCACAGCGGTTTAACTTTTATTAAACCTCGCATTGCGAGGTTTTTTTATGTTTGCCCAGCGAAGCTGGCAAACCCGATAGGCTGCATTTTATCTGGTCACACATCTAAATCGATTATCGAGGAGCTAAAAACGAGGTACTAGGAACGAATTGCTAGGGTTAGTGCATTGCCGCAACTAGATTGGTTTTATCTGGTAGTTTTGTTTGGCGGCTTTATCGGCGCTGATTAATCAATTGGTCAATACTTTGGTTATTATTCGTGGTATTTGCCATAACAAAAATAGTGGTATGACACTCAGCATTAACAACGCAATTTGCTCGACTTCATTAATGGGTAATTGTTGAACTAACGCCACTAACACCGCAGAGCCGCTCATTTGCATAAAACCAAGTAAAGCAGACGCTGTTCCGGCCCTTTTAGCAAATGGTGCAAGAGCTTGGCCAGCACTGGTCCCCATTAGCAATGAAAAACCCACTGAACTTAACATCACCGGTAGCATAAAGTTAATTGCCGTAGCCTGGTCTTTTAAAAATAACATTAATAAGCCACTGGCGATTAAAATGATTAAACCTAAGTTTATAATAATTTTAGCCCCTAGCCTTCTTAATAAGCGTGGTGCCAATAAACAAGCCATAATATTGATAATGGCATTAAAGCTAAACCAAAAGATAAAGTCATGACTTGTTAAACCAAGCTTTACCATTAACCAACTAGGCGAACTCGTTACATAGGCAATGATGGTGGCCATTGACAATAGTACTATGGTTGAATGAAACAAAAATTGCGGGGTTTTAAAAATACTGAGGTAAATTGCCACTGGTAATTTATTGATGATCACCGATTTATCGCCTGGATGACTTTCTTTTAAGAATAAGGCGATAAAAATTAATGCCACAATCGCGTAAATGGCCATAAATTTAAAATTACTATGCCAGCCAAATTGTAGGGTCAACCAACCACCTAATATTGGCGCTAAGGCAGGAACACAACAAATAACGCCATTTAAATAACTGTACATTGCCCCACTCTCAATGGCGTTATATTTATCTCTTACGATGGCAAAAGCCGAGACCACAATGGCACAAGTGCCAAACCCCTGAAGTACTCTAGCCAATAAATGTAGATGTAGATTGGTTACGGCAATACACAACAATGCCGCGATAAAATAAATACCAATACCATAAAGAGCAACAGGCTTGCGGCCAAACCGGTCAGCTAACGGCCCAGTAATTAATTGCCCAAACCCCATGCTTAATAAGAACACGGTAATGCTCCATTGCATTGAAACTAAAGCAACAGAATAATCTTTTGCCATGGTTGGCAGTGCAGGAAGAAAAATATCAATTGCTAATGGACTAAACACCACCATTAAAATTAACATCGAGAGCATCTGTGATTTTGTCATTTAATTCCGGGGCGTTGCAATTATTGGTTAACTATTTAGATAAAGTTTAGGTTAGGCAGAAAGTACACCATCCGTGGCATTTCTGCGTATAATTCATCCCTGAATAAAAAACGGTCCGAAGGACCGTTAAGTTATTACTTCAAAAATAATTTAGTGTGAGACAAGCTCTTCCTTAGGTTCAAATTTCAACACCAACTTATCGGTTTTCTTATTGGCATCAACTTTGGCTACACCACCTTGCATTAACGTACCGAACAGCAATTCATTGGCGAGTGGTTTTTTCAATTGCTCTTGTATTAAGCGTGCCATTGGACGAGCCCCCATCGATTTGTCATAGCCATGCACAGCTAACCAAGAGCGAGCCTTATTGGTTATTTCAAGCGAAACGCCTTTATTATCGAGTTGCGCCTGTAATTCAACAATAAATTTATCGACAACTTGCTCAATAACCTCAGTATCAAGATGATTAAACCATACTATTGAATCGAGACGGTTCCTAAACTCAGGAGAGAAAGTTCGATTGATCTCGCTCATCGCATCATGGGTATGATCTTGTTGTTTAAAACCAATGGATTTACGAGTGGTTTCATAAACCCCAGCATTAGTGGTTAACACCAAAATCACGTTACGAAAATCAGCTTTACGACCATTATTATCGGTTAGCGTACCATGATCCATAACTTGTAATAAAATATTAAAGATATCACTGTGGGCTTTTTCGATTTCATCAAGCAGTACCACACAATGCGGATGTTTAATTACCGCATCTGTTAATAAGCCGCCCTGTTCGTAACCAACATAGCCAGGAGGAGCTCCAATTAAACGACTTACGGCGTGTTTTTCCATGTACTCAGACATGTCAAAACGTTGTAATTCAATCCCTAGCTGTTTCGCTAACTGTTGAGTTACCTCGGTTTTACCAACCCCGGTAGGCCCCGAAAATAAGAATGACCCAATCGGTTTTTCTTCTTGGCCTAAACCGGCTCGGCTTAAGCGGATCACTGAAGTTAAACTATCAATGGCTTTATCCTGACCAAACACAACCATTTTAAGGTTACGATCGATATTCATTAAACTGTCTTTCTCTGTAGAAGACACCGACTT
The DNA here is from genome assembly GCA_938075435.1 of uncultured Thalassotalea sp. Classification (GTDB taxonomy): domain Bacteria; phylum Pseudomonadota; class Gammaproteobacteria; order Enterobacterales; family Alteromonadaceae; genus Thalassotalea_A. The sequence continues at coordinate 2,898 of CALJHL010000232.1, forward strand.
TTCTGGAATTCGAGCAATATGCGCAACGACCATTTCAATATCAGCTATATTGATGGTTTTCTTACGTTTTGCAGCGGCAACCAATTGTTGTTTCGCCCCAGCTTCATCAATTACATCGATTGCTTTGTCAGGTAAGAAGCGATCGTTAATATATTTAGCCGATAATTCAGCGGCTGCTTGTAAGGCTTTATTTGAATATTTAACATTATGATGTGATTCATAACGTTCTTTTAAACCATGCAATATCTTGGTAGTTTCATCTATGCTTGGCTCATGAATATCAATTTTTTGGAAACGACGAGCTAAGGCCCGATCTTTTTCAAAAATTGTTTTAAATTCTTGGAAAGTGGTGGATCCCATACAACGTAATTTACCTGAAGAAAGCAGAGGTTTTATTAAGTTTGACGCATCCATCATGCCACCAGAGGCAGCTCCTGCGCCAATAATGGTATGAATTTCATCGATAAACAATATTGCATGTTTATCTTTTTCAAGCTCTTTTAACAATGACTTAAAGCGTTTTTCAAAATCACCACGATATTTAGTCCCAGCCAGTAAAGCACCCATATCTAAAGAATATATGGTGGCGTCGTTAAGAACCTCAGGAGCCTTGTTTTCAACAATCATTTTAGCCAAGCCTTCGGCTAACGCAGTTTTACCCACCCCGGCTTCACCAACAAACAACGGGTTATTTTTACGACGACGACTGAGTACTTGCACGGCTCGATTTAATTCATTTTCTCGGCCAATAATCGGATCAATTTCACCGCGACTGGCGAGTACATTTAAATTATCGGCATAGACATCTAAACTTGTTTGAGTCGTTTCAGATTCTGGGGTCTGCTCTATACTTGGGGTATCGTTTTCTT
>CALJHL010000233.1 GCA_938075435.1 uncultured Thalassotalea sp.
AGCATGGCTTCATTAATTTCACCAAACACTCGAACCGCATATTCACGCTCGACTTCATGCGAAGGGTGCATTAAACGATTAGCGAGTTCGCCATCATTGGTAAAAATTAACATACCAGAAGTGTTAATGTCTAACCGGCCAACAGCAACCCAGCGACTTCCTTCAATGGGTGGCAGACGGTCGAACACCGTCGGTCGCCCTTCAGGATCTTTACGAGTACACATTTCACCTTCCGGCTTGTTGTATACAATAACTCGACAAGCTTGTTCATCAAGTTGGGCAATTTTTACTTCATGTCCGTCGAGACGAATTTGCTCGGTACCTTCAACTCGGTCACCTAAAAAAGCCACTTTGCCATCAACACTGACTCGGCCACCGCTTATTAAGGTTTCCATCTCACGACGAGAACCTTTACCAGCTCGGGCCAACACTTTCTGTAATTTTTCACTCATTTATTAATAAACTCATTTTGATTCAGCAGCAGCATTGCTAACTGAAGGTTCTTGACCCTTGTCAGGGTTAAGGTCTAGCGGGTTTACCATCATTAGTTCCGGTAATTGCGCTAGTGATTGTAACGAGAAATAATCTAAAAACTCTTTGGTGGTCGCATAGAGTCCAGGTCGACCTGGTACTTCTTTTTGACCAACAATATGGATCCAATTTCTCTCTTGTAAGGTTCTTATTATATAACTACTTACCGCAACTCCGCGAATATCTTCTATTTCGCCACGAGTTATTGGTTGCCTGTAGGCAATTAGTGCCAATGTTTCTAACAACGACCTTGAATAGCGCGGTGCTTTTTCTTTAAATAACAATGCGATAAGCTCACTAAATTGGGCTTTTGCCTGGAATCGATAACCCGAGGCCACCAACACCAATTCAATACCGCGCTGATCATAGTCTTTTTCGAGGTCTTGTAAAGCATGGATTATACGTTTTTTTGTTAAAGTGACTTCGGACGCCAAGGTTTGCTGAATTTGTTTGACCGAAAGCGGTAAAGCCGAAACAAAAAGCATGGCTTCGATTAAAGATTTTAATTGCTGCTCTGCCAAATTTTTCATGGTTGCCCCACTCTCAACTTTACTTGTATCGCTCCAAAAACCTGTGTTTGAATACATTCAATTAGAGATTCTTTCATTAGCTCTAAAATAGCCAAAAGCGTAACGATAATACCTGAACGACCCTCTGCCATGACGAATAACTGGCTAAATTCAATGTAATGATCACTACTTAGTAAGCTCAAAATTTTACTCATTCGCTCTCTAGTAGACAGAACTTCCCTTTGGATATGATGATGTTCAAATGCCGCGGCACGTTTAATCACGCCTTGCAGAGCTAAAGTAATTTCCTGCAAACTTACCTCAGATTCGACAAATCTGGGTTTATAGTTGTCGGCTAGGTTAACTTTACCAGTATAGTTGTCTCGTTCTAACCTAGGGATATTATCCAGATTTTCAGCGGCTTTTTTTATAATTTCGTATTCTTGCAGCCGTCTAACCAATTCGGCCCGTGGATCGCTCTCTGCATCTTCAACCGCCAATTTAGGTAGTAACAACCGAGATTTTATTTCGGCTAAAATTGCCGCCATCACTAAATACTCGGCGGCTAATTCAAGCTTTACATCTTTCATTAACTCAACATAGACCATATATTGACGGGTAATTTCAGCAACCGGCAAATCGACGATATCGAATTTTTGTTTACGAATTAAATACAACAATAAATCAAGCGGCCCCTCGAATGATTCAAGTACAATTTCTAGGGCATCGGGGGGAATAAATAAATCCAGAGGTTTATCAACCATCGCCTCACCATGCACTAAAGCTAACGGTAACAACTGTTGCACCATGCCAGCGTAGGACTGGCTATTTACATCTATTTTAGGTTGTATGGAAACCGACTTAGTCATGATTAGTGCTTAGTTATCATTATTCAAACGGGCTTGGTTCGCCCTCACCAATGCGTATCAATTTAACTGTGTCTTCAGAAAAGTCCACCACTGTGGTTGGTTTCTCGCCTAAGTAGCCACCATTTAAAATTAAGTCCACCTGTTTCTCTAAATTATCACGAATAATGTCAGGATCAAATTCGGCCATATCATTACCTGGTAACAATAACGTAGTCGACATTAACGGCTCACCTAATTCGGCTAATAAGGCCATGGCAATTTTATTATCCGGGATGCGGATACCAATGGTTTTCTTTTTTGGGTTTAATAATCGTTTCGGTACTTCTTTGGTGCCTTTAAAAATAAAGGTATAAGCACCTGGGGTATTATTTTTTAATAAACGGAAATAACTATTATCAACTCGGGCGTAGACCGACAGTTCCGATAAATCGCGTACCAGCAACGTAAAGTTATGGCTTTTATCTATGTCTCTGATTTGACAAATTCGATCCAGAGCTTTTTTATCACCAGTATGGCAACCCAACGCATAACCAGAATCGGTAGGATAAACCACCACACCACCTTGATGAATGATCTCCACTGCTTGCTTAATTAAGCGTTGCTGTGGATTATCTGGATGCATGTAAAAAAATTGACTCATAAATATTCCTTTCTCTTAGCCAAGAGTTAATTCCATTGTTGCCAAATTACCGGCGTATTGTCTGGAACAGCCAAATGCTTGCCGACATCGCTCCATCGATTAGGGAAATGAAAATCTGACCCGACTGAGGCTTGCAACTGATATTCTCGGCACATTGCTATTAGCGTATCGCGTTGCTGATCGTTACGTTGACCGGAGACAACTTCCATGCCATCGCCATTAGCATCTTTAAAATCTACGATTAACCGTTTCAGCCATTTAGCCGACAACTTATATTTCATCGGATGAGCAATAATACTCACCCCACCCGATTGTTGAATTACGTTTATCGCCGTTTCAAGGTCACACCAGGTTGGTTTAACATAGGCTCTTTGACCTTTACCTATGTACTTATCAAAGGCTTTTTGCATGGTGCTAACGACACCGCGATGATGCAAAACTCGGGCAAAATGCGCGCGGGTAATACAATCGTCACTTGCCAACGCTTTGGCGTCTTCATAACAATTGGCAAAGCCAATTTTAGCTAACTTTTCAGCCATTGCTATGGCCCGCTGTTCCCGACATGTTTGCTGACTGGCGATTAATGTCAACAATTCTTCATTGTCGACATCAATATTTAATCCAAGAATGTGTATTTCAAAATTTTGCCAAAGGGTCGATAACTCGATGCCGGAGATCAATCTCAACTTCAAATTTTTGTCGCTAATGTGCTGTTTGGCAATTGCAATTGCTCTAACACTGTCGTGATCAGTGATAGCAAATTGGTCAATTTGAAAATTAGATGCTCTGTCGATTAACTCTTGCGGGCTAAGGTGACCATCTGAACAGTTACTGTGGCTGTGAAAGTCAACCCGTAACAAATTATTGTTTTTGGCGTTTTTTTGCGCCGAATCTGTTGACATCATTGCAGTTTTGCGGTTTCCTATAGGTATAGGTGCTAGTGTACTGAGATGTGCTGTAAATTGATAGCCATTTAAACGTTACAACACTGGCTAAATAACGAGTAAATTCATTCTAAAGAAGACTAAAATGCAAAGCAAAAAGCAACATTCATTAAACATTTGGTGGTGGCATAACTCTACATAGTGGGTTATGAGCTTTGCTGTTGGCAAAATATTATAAAACCCGCTGTATTTGGCGGGTTTTTTCATTTTAAAGAAAAACTCTCCATATAAGCAAATAAGCTTTAATAGATTAAACCGAAACTATTAACTCGTAACAAACAACTTTAAAATAGAGAATATTATGTTTTTAAATAACAGACATAACATAAAATCAAGTAATTCTATCGTGATGATTAACTGCCAAGCAGTGCTAAAGCTAAAACTACAAAGGAAGGTTTGTTAATATGAACTCAATAAATCTGCATGCTCCCGGTTTCGTAGCCAGTAAAATTGTGCATGCAAAATATCAAGCCGACCCTTTAACCTTGTATAAAAATTTAAGTGCCAATAAAACCAACACCATTTTATTAGAATCGGCTGAGATCAGTGATAAACGCGCCTTAAAAAGCTTGCTGCTATTAGATGCGGCGGTAAAAATAGAATGCCATGGTTTTAAAGTTAGCATTAGCGCCAAATCATTAAATGGCCAAGCCATTATCACCTTATTAAGCGAACGTTTTAACCAAGCCAATTATGCTCAAAAAGTGGTGTTCTGCGAGAATTCCACCCAACAATTAACATTAGAGTTTATCGACAAGGACGAACAACAAGACGAGTTAAGTCGATTATTAACCGTTAATCCGATGCAGGTTTTAAGAGAAATACAAGCCATCGAAAGTGTTGAACAACACCCTTTTTCGGTGTTTCTTGGTGGCGCGTTTGCGTTTGACTTAATCGGTATCAGTGAAAAATTACCGGCAGTAGCTGACAGCGAAAACACCTGTCCAGATTATGTTTTTTACCTAGCTGAAACCTTGATAATTATTGATCATCAACAGCAAAGCACGGAAATTATTGGTAATGTCTTTAGTGGCATAAACCAACAAGATTGCCAGCAGCAAATTAATGAACGCTTAGAGCAATTGAAAGACTGTTGTGAACAACAATTGACCCAAACAAACCTTGATATCAATGTAAAACTTGCCAACGATGAGGTTAACGTTAGCATCAGCGACAGCGAGTTCTGCCAACAAGTTGAACAATTAAAAGAACACATTCGCGCTGGGGATATTTTTCAAGTTGTACCTTCAAGAACATTTTCTTTACCTTGTCCAGACCCGATCTCTGCCTATCAAGCACTTAAGCAGACGAACCCGAGTCCGTACATGTTTTTCTTAAAAGATGATGATTTTTGCTTATTTGGTGCATCTCCTGAATCGGCACTTAAGTTTTCTGCCGACAGCCGGCAAGTCGAGCTTTATCCCATTGCCGGTACTCGTCCTCGCGGTTTTAATTTAGACGGTAATTATTCAACCGATCTTGATGGCCGCATTGAATTAGAATTACGCAACGATGAAAAAGAAAAAGCCGAGCATTTGATGCTAGTCGATTTAGCTCGAAATGATATCGCCCGAGTGTCAAAAGGTGGCACTCGTCATGTAGCAGAATTATTAAAAGTAGACAGGTATTCACACGTAATGCATTTGGTGTCACGAGTCTGTGGCACCCTATCCGATAAACTTGATGCCCTGCATGCTTATCAAGCCTGTATGAACATGGGCACCCTTTCCGGCGCTCCAAAAGTTAAAGCAACCGAATTAATTAGACAAATTGAAGGTAAACGTCGCGGTAGTTACGGCGGCGCTGTCGGCTATTTAAATGGCGAAGGCGATATGGATACCTGCATTGTTATTCGTTCGGCTTTTGTTAAATCAAGTGTTGCCCATGTGCAAGCAGGCGCTGGTGTGGTGTATGATTCTGACCCGCAAAGTGAAACAGATGAAACCAAACAAAAAGCTCGGGCGGTGGTTCGGGCAATACAAATTGCCAACGCCGGCAATGATTACTTAAGTGCACCGATAAATAAAGGGAGTTAATGGTGAGTACTAAATTATACATGTTAGATAACCTAGACTCATTTACCTACAATTTAGTCGATGAATTTAAAACCTTAGGGTTTGAACCCATTATTTATCGCAATACAGTAAGTGCAGACTATATTTTCAGGCAAATGCAGCAAGAAACGGATCCGGTTCTGTTAGTGTTGTCGCCGGGTCCTGGCGCACCTAAAAATGCCGGCTGCTTAATGGCATTAATTGCTCTTAGTCTTGGTAAATATCCAATTTTTGGTATCTGTTTGGGCCATCAAGCCTTAGTGGAACATTATGGCGGCAAGGTCGATAGAGCCGGTGAAATTGTTCATGGTAAAGCGTCATTAGTAGAACACCTTGGCTCTGGTCCTTTTGCAAATTTAGCCTCACCTTTACCCGTTGCGCGTTATCATTCGTTAGTTGCCACCCGCATGCCAGAAAATTTGCAATTATTGGCTTGGTATAATGAATTGCCGATGGCGGTGGCCAATCGCTCTGATCAAACACTAGGCTTTCAGTTTCATCCTGAATCGTTGTTGACATCAAAAGGCAGTCAATTAATAAAACAAAGCCTTGAGTATCTTCTTAAACCAATAAGCAATGGAGCTGGCAATGAGTGAATTATTAGAACAATTAATTGCAGGCGATGATTTGAGCCAACATCAAGCTGAACAATTCTTTAGCCAAGTGGTGCAAGGTGAAGTTGAGCCAGCCTTGATGGCGTCGGTATTAACCGCCCTAAAAATTAAAGGTGAAACACCTAGTGAAATAGCTGGTGCAGCACTAGCGATTAGAAATGCAGCCACTGAGTTTCCACAATCTGAGGCGCCATTAGTTGATTGCGTTGGTACCGGCGGTGATGGTGCAAATACAATCAATATATCTACCACAGCCGCGATTGTAGCGGCTGCTTGTGGCTTAAAAGTGGCAAAACATGGTAACCGTAGCGTTTCGAGTAAATCAGGCTCTGCCGACTTATTAGAAGCCTTTGGCGTAAACTTAACCATGGCACCAGAAACCGCCTTGCAGTGTATAGAGCAAAGCAACATATGTTTTTTGTTTGCGCCTAAATATCACAGTGGCTTTCGCCATGCCGCGCCGGTAAGAAAAGCGATGGGGGTTCGGACCATTTTTAATATTCTTGGGCCATTAGTTAACCCCGCTTCACCAAAAATTATGCTACTTGGGGTTTATACTCCAGAGTTATTAATGCCTATCGCCAAAGCTTTGCAATTAACTGGGGTACAAAGGGCTTGGGTGGTTCATGGCAGTGGTCTCGATGAAGTTGCCATTCATGGTGAAACCCAAGTCGTTGAGATTGACGGCGAAGGCCTTATTAAAAAATCGGTTATTCCGGCAGATTTCGGTTTAACCACGCACAGCATTGAAAGCATCAAAGGTGGCTTGCCCAATGAAAATGCCAGTTATTCAATGGCGGTATTACAAGGGCAAGGCCTGGCTGCGCATAAAGACGCCATTACCATTAACGCCGCCGCGTTGTTATATTTAGCCGGCAAGGCGAATAATTTAAGAGCCGCGACTGAACAGGTGCAGCAAGTTTTGGCGAGCGGTAAAGCAGCAATGACATTAAAACAACTGGCTGAGGTAAGTAATGGCTAATATCTTAGAAAAAATCGTCGCGAATAAGCGCATTGAAGTTGAACAATTAAAACAAGCGATACCTTTGGCGACATTTATTGATGACTTACAGCCAACCACAAAAGATATGTATGCGGCTTTAGCAAAAGACAATGCCGGTTTTATTTTTGAATGTAAAAAAGCTTCACCATCGAAAGGTCTAATAAGGCCAGAATTTGATGTTGTAGCGATTAGTTCGGCTTATAGTAAATACGCTAGCGCTATCTCGGTATTAACCGATGCCAAGTTTTTTCAGGGCAATCATGATTACTTACGCGCCGTTTGCAACAATGTTGCTTGCCCAGTGCTGAATAAAGATTTCTTTATCGACAGCTATCAAATTTATTTGGGCCGCCATTGTGGCGCTGATGCGATTTTATTAATGCTTAGTGTACTTTCCGATGAGCAATATCTCGAACTTGCCGCGGTGGCTAAACAATACAATATGGCAATATTAACCGAAGTTTCCAATGTTGAAGAAACGGTTCGAGCCATTAATCTTGATGCTAAATTAATTGGCATTAATAACCGCAACTTACGTGATCTTTCTACCGATTTAATTCGTACCTTTGAATTAGCGCCGATGATCCCCGATGACAGGTTGATCATTTCAGAGTCTGGTATCTACAACAACAAACAGGTGCGGGAACTTGCTCCTGCCGTTGATGGCTTTCTCGTTGGTAGCTCAATTATGTGCGAAGATGATATTGACCTTGCTTGTCGAAAAGTTATCTTTGGCGAACATAAAGTTTGTGGGTTAACACAGGCCGAAGATATCGTTAATGTGATTGACGCTGGCGGAATTTACGCAGGGTTAATATTTACCGATAAATCACCACGCCAAATAACGCTTGAGCAAGCACAAGCATTAATTAAACAGGTCAAATCACAACGTGCGGCAGGCATTAATTACGTTGGTGTTTTTGTTAATCAAACCATTAATGAAGTTGTGCAAATTGCCACCACCATTAATCTCCACTCGGTGCAGTTGCATGGCCAAGAGAGCGCCGCTTATATCAGCGAGTTACGTAGTCAACTGCCGAGCGACTGCTTAATCGTTAAAGCCTTAAGTGTCAAAGACAGTATTGCTGATTTTGATTTAGGCGCCGATAAATATTTACTCGATAGTAAACAGGGTGGCAGTGGCGAAGCATTTAATTGGCGATTGTTAGCCGATTGTGAGCAAGATTTATCAACCGCTATGCTTGCCGGGGGCTTATCCGCAGAGAACATAAGCCAAGCAGTAATGCTAATGAACGATACCGACCTTAACGGTTTAGATATAAATTCAGGCATCGAAATCAGCGCCGGCATTAAAGACAAAACAAAATTAGACCAGGCCTTTGGCCTGCTTAGAAATTATTAAGTAATAGGTAACACAATGAGTCAAGATACCGCAAAAAATTTAAACGCCTACTTTGGCGACTTCGGTGGCATGTATGTCAGCGAATTATTAGTGCCAGCTTTAGAACAACTTGAAGCTGCTTTTATTGAATCGCAAACAGATGCGGCTTTTCAAGCCGAGTTTGATAAATTATTAACCTCATACGCAGGTCGCCCTACGCCACTTACCTTGTGCCGTAATTTAGTGAAAAATCCATTAGCCAAAATATACTTAAAACGTGAAGATTTATTACACGGTGGCGCCCATAAAACCAACCAAGTATTAGGCCAAGCATTGCTTGCCAAACGCATGGGTAAAACTGAAATCATTGCCGAAACCGGCGCTGGACAACATGGTGTTGCTACGGCTTTAGCATGTGCATTATTAGGCTTAAAATGTAAAGTGTATATGGGCCAAGTTGATTGTGAACGCCAGCAACCAAACGTATTTAGAATGGAATTAATGGGTGCTGAAGTTATTCCAGTAACCGCAGGCTCAGGCACTCTAAAAGATGCAGTAAACGAAGCGTTACGAGATTGGTCGGCAAACTATGAAAATGCCCATTATTTACTTGGTACAGCGGCGGGTCCTCACCCATTCCCAACCATCGTTCGTGAGTTTCAAAAAATGATCGGCATTGAAGCCAAGCAGCAAATATTGCAAGAACAGGGCCATTTACCTGATTATGTTGTGGCTTGTGTAGGTGGTGGTTCGAATGCCATCGGTATGTTCCATGATTTTATTGATGAAACTGAAGTTAAATTAATTGGCGTAGAGGCCGGCGGCAAAGGCATTGAAACCGACCGTCACGGCGCGACTCTGGTTGCTGGCACTAAAGGTATGCTGCACGGCGCTTACACCTACATTATGCAAGATAAATACGGCCAAATCGAAGAGTCTTATTCGGTATCGGCTGGCCTAGATTACCCGGGTGTTGGTCCACAACATTCTTTATTAAAAGAAACCGGACGCGCTAGTTACGTTGCCATAAACGATGATGAAGCCATTGCCGCGTTTCAAGCGCTGTCAATATCGGAAGGCATAATTCCTGCTCTTGAATCGGCACACGCCCTCGCGCATGCAATGAAAATGGCCGACGCGGCAACCGAAGAAACGGTAATTTTAGTTAATTTATCGGGCCGTGGTGATAAAGATTTAACCCATGTACAAAGTATTTTAAATGGTGAAAACTACCGGGAGAATAAATAATGACTACATTACCTGTAACCGGTAGCCGCTACCAACAATGTTTCGATGATTTAGCCGCCGAACAAAAAGGTGCCTTTATTCCGTTCGTCACCATTGGCGATCCAAATGCAGAACAATCTTTTGAAATAATCAAAACGCTAATTGATAACGGCGCCGATGCATTAGAACTTGGTATTCCATTTTCTGACCCAAGTGCCGATGGCCTAACGATTCAATATGCGGCGCAAAGAGCACTGGCGGCGAATATAAATACCGATGTTTGTATTGAAATTTTATCAAAGGTTCGCGCCTATAATGCCGACATTCCAATTGGCTTATTGCTTTATGCTAACTTAGTATTTGCCCGCGGTATTGATACCTTTTATGCGGACATGAGCGCTGCTGGTGTCGATTCAGTATTAATCGCCGATGTGCCTATTCGCGAAAGTAAAAAGTTTCGCAGGGCGGCATTAAAACACAATATTGACCCTATTTTTATTGCGCCACCAAATGCCAGTCGCAACACCCTAAAACAGGTAGCAGAGTTAGGCCAAGGTTACACTTATGTATTGAGTCGTGCAGGGGTAACCGGCACCGAAGTGGTTG
>CALJHL010000234.1 GCA_938075435.1 uncultured Thalassotalea sp.
TTTAATGCTTCTGTAGGGCATATATTGAGGCTATTAGTCGGATTACCTTATTCATCGCCAGGAGCGATCCCTGGTCAACTTAAATATTTCTATGAATTAGCGCCAAGTTTAATATTACCTCCAAGGCGGGAGAGAAAATACACCAGAAGTGTCAAACCAAGACCACAAAGATACGCAAAAAATAAAGCCAGTCAGCGTTAACTGACCGGCATTAGCGCCTTGGCGCCCTTCTTGTGTTTAAACGCTAGCTAAACCGGTTTAATTAGTCTGGCCGTCATTCGTTTCCCGGTATTTTTCAAACCAGGCTAAAATATTACCAACCTTTTGAATTAAATTGCTGGGACGATTGGCAATACCATGTCCTGACTTTTTAATTTTAACTAAAGCGGCATCAACTTTTTGTAATTTTAAAGCCTGGTAATACTGTTCTGTTTCACTCATCGGCGTTCGATAATCTTGTTCGCCGGTAAGTAACATAGTTGGCGTGGTCACATTACCCACTAGAGATAATGGCGAATGTTGCCATAAATGTTCATTGTTATCCCATGGCATACCAGGCATCCAGTATTGAGTAAAATAGGCATAACCATCGGCTGTTAAACTAAAGCTCATCCAATTGATCACCGGCTTTGCCACTACAGCGGCTTTAAAGCGTTTGGTTTTGCCAATTATCCAAGCAGTTAAGGTGCCGCCGCCCGAGCCTCCGGTAACAAACAATTGTTGCTTATTAACGTAGCCCTCTTCAACAACACCATCAACCACATCCATTAGATCATTATAATCTTGCGACGGGTAATTATGATGAATTAAGTTAGCAAACTCCTCACCATACGAGGTGCTGCCGCGCGGATTGGCCCAAACAACAACATAACCTTTAGCAGCCATCAGTTGAATTTCCATGGCAAAGTTAGGTCCATAGGCGGCGTGTGGGCCACCATGGATTTCGAGGATTAACGGGTATTTTTTTTCCGGATCAAATTCTGGCGGTAAGGCCAACCACGCTTCAATGGGTCGCTCATCAATACTCGAATTTACGGTGATGCTACGCACCTTAGCCAACTGTTTAGTTGCCATAAGATCTTCATTAAGGTGAGTCAGTTTTATCACTTTGCCTTGGCTATTTACAATCGCTAAATCGGCCGGCCGATTCGTACTAGCCTGAGTAAACACCACCCGACCATCGCCTACGGCGCGGTAATCTCCCGATGTATATGGACGCCCCAAGGATTGACCACCTAGTTTGGTGTTCAAAGGGGTTATTTTACCCTGTAAATCAACCTTTGCTAATAATTGCTGACCATGATCTGCGTAGCTAAAGTAGAGTCCCTTACCATTCGCAGCCCATTGTATATTGCCGACATTACGATCTAGGTCGGCTGTTAATAGCTTTGAATTTTGACCATTAACATCCATCACCATTAAATTGGCATTTTGGCTAGCGAGTTTTCTATCATCAATAGCAAGATAGGCTATTTTTTTGCGGTTCGGGCTGAGGAGAGGATTAAAATCTGGGCCTTGGCGGTTAGTAACGGCAGTGATTTTAGCGTCACTAATGTTAACTAGATACAGGTCCGTTTCCGTTGGCCGTAATTCCCAATCACTATGACGATCGCCGTCAATAAGCAGTTGCTTACTGTCAGCAGTCCAATTAATTGGGCCGTTATGATGAAAATCACCAGAGGTTATTTGTCGGGCGGTGCCACCTTCACTTGGTACCACATAAATATGGCTGAAACCCGCTTTTACATAGCCACCACCATCGCTACGATATGAAACACTGTCAATATAAGAGGCGGTACCCGCCCACTCTGCCCCTTGCGGCTGCTTAGGCATCTGTGTAAATAAGCTACTGCTTTTGCCGGGCTTAAACATCGCAAATGCCAGCCACTTACCATCGGGTGACCAAGCTAACGCACTCGGTGAATTTTGTAGGTTGGTGACTCGCCCAGTTTGGCCATTGTCTAACCAGCGTACATATAATTGATTTTCACCTTCAATACTAGACACATAAGCTAAGCGCTTACCATCCGCTGAAAATCGTGGTGAACGATAGTTAGCCTTACCAGAAAGTAACGGCCGATGTTCACTGCCATCAAGATTCACTTGCCAGAGGTTAGTGCGCATCCTATCGCTCATAATATCCATCGAACGACGTTCATAAATCACATAGTTATTATCAACACTAATGCGCGGTGAAGCGGCATATTCAAGTTCGAAAACATCTTTATAATCAAGTGTTTGGTTTTTATCGCTTGCGGTTGCGGTATTTATTAGCAGCGCGCTGAACAAGCTGCCAATACAGATTTTGGTAAGCATTTTATAATGACGGGTGCTTAGCATTTTTTCTCCTGTAACAATTAGTTATCTAGTTTTTCATTCACTCTAGCGCATAAGCACAAATTAGTACAATTAACAGATAATCGCGTATAGACAGCTAAAGATTATTTAAATATGCTCAATAACAGCCAAGTGAGTTGGCTTGCTATTTTAGCTTTTAGCAAAGCATAATTGAGGAGCAAAGATGAAGCTGATCATGAAAACTGAATTTGATAATTTACGTTTAAACGACAAGCACAGTTATCTAGCCGACAGTAATGGTGATAAACAAGTGATTAAAATCTATTGTGGTGAAAAATTAATTGCCAAAAAAATGGTGTTAAAAAAATCGGTTCGTTTTTTTGCCATTAAAGAATATCAAGACTATTTAACTGCAGACTAGTTAACTTGGTCCAACGATTGAATGAGTCCAAGACTGAATTGCTCAAGCCTATTTACGGCTACACGAGATTACAAAAATCTGCTTAATTAACCTCAAAAAGCTTGTTATGATTAGTTAAGTTTATAATTTATGAAGAAAATTAGCGTCTATGAAAAAATTAATCGGCTTTCTAGCCATTGTAGTTATGGTATTAATAACCCCGTACTTTATCGGTCAAAATGTTGAAACCAAAGTTCGCGCTATTTATAGCCAACTTGACCAAAACCCGGGCTTTGACATTGTTATAAGCGATTATCATCGCGGTTGGTTTTCTTCTACGGCGAAAGCCACTTTAACAGTGCCTATAGTCGAGGATGGCAGCAGCCTAATGCCATCATTAACCTTTACAATTAAGCAAACCATGCAACATGGCCCGGTATTATTGCAAACTGCAGGCTTAGGTTTTGGCTTGACTGATATTAACTATGATATAAGTCTGCCTAGTGAACTGAGCCAGCAAATGCCAAACGAAATTGCGACCATAAAAGACGCATTACATATCAATGCTCGCATGGCCTTTAATGGTGACTTGCATACCAAAACCAGATTAAATGACTTCCAATTAGCTATCGACAATTCTCAAGTTAATGTTAAATCGGCAAATTTTGACTCGACAATAACCATGGCGGGAGAAATAACTGTTGACGGTAGTTGGCAAGGGTTAACTATTGTCGAGGATGAGCAGACGGTAGTAGAAATTGCCGGTATGTCGATTAACAGTAAACAACAATTAATTCGCGGCGAATTATTTTCTCCAATGGCATTAAGCATTGGTGATATGAAAGTGACTATCGCCAGTTTTAAAGTCAATGGACCAACCCCCGGCAACAATTTTGTTGTCAACAACATCAATATGTCTGGCGCAGTGCAAGAACATAATCAATTGTTAGCCATCGATATGCAATTTAATGCCGAGAACATAAGCGCTGCTGGCCAAGACTATACCGATTTTAACTATCATGCAGTGTTAGATAATTTAGATATTGAAGTGTTTCAACAGATACAGACAACTTTATTAAAACTGCAACAACTTTCAGAGCAGCAACAAATGGTGGCGATGATGGATCTACAAGCGCTTCTGCCAAAACTGCTCGATAAAGGGCCTACTTTGAAAATAGAGCAATTAGGTGTCAATACCAGTGACGGCGCCATTAAGACGAAAATGACCGTAATGTTTGATTCGAATAACCTTGATCCCAACAATCCAATGTCAATGATCCTAGCGCTTGATGCCGATGCACAAGGGCATGCCCCAGAAGCCGCTTTGCAGCACTTTGGTATTGGCACACATCTTGAAGAATTAATTAGCCAAAAGGTGCTGATAAGAGGCGAGAATAATCTCAGTTTTAAATTCACCTTTAAAAATGGCACCGCCTTATTAAATGGTACTGCTATTCCTTTAGGTTAAGCGCAACTTGCAACAAGCAACAAGCAACCAGACTTTTCAGGCTGTTTATTGCTTATGCCAACTCCCTTAGCAGTCAGGTATCAGCTGTAAGCGTGCCTGCTGCCACCATAACGATTAATGCGATTATACAGCTTCGCCCAAATAGCCCGAAGCTCACGATTATCAATTTAATACTAAAAAAGCCGTTAACTCATTAATTAACGAACTTAGAGGACTGCTTAAGCAATCGCTATATTAACAATAATTAGTACATTACTCGCATACCAATACCTAGACCACTTTCATAGCTTGTATCGCCGCCGGTTCCATATAATGCTTCAACATATACTGCCACTTTAGGCGCAATAAATTTACCAAATTGAACTTCAAGGGTATTGCCGGTGGCATGATCGTCTTCATGGTTTATCGAAAATTTATTATCCAGTTTGAACCAGGCTTTATACTTCGGGAAGCTATGGATCCAAATAACTCGAGGCCCAGTAACACGAACTTTTTCGGCGTTATCATCTTCATCGACCGAGTGAAAATATTGCACTAGGGTAATCACAGTATCTTGTGGAGACATTACAAATCCATATCCGACCAAAGGGGCTATTTGGGTAGTGCCACTACCAATGCCTTTATTTGGATCACCTAAATCTGCAATAATTTCAGCACCGATCGCGAATTTGTATTTCAATCCAGATTCCATCATGCCAGGGGTTAAATTAATGTATTTGACCTTTAAAGATTCAAAATCAGTTTCGCTTTTACCGGTAACATTGGTATCCCAATAATTCAGTTCGTAGGTCATTTTATGCTTGGGATTAAATACATAGGCCCCTTCGATTGCATAACGATCACGTTCATCACCGGCCGGGCTTAAGTCACCGGTATCAAAGAATTGTATTTTAAAGTCGGTAAAATTTAAGGCTGCGGTTGGATCTGAGGCATTTTCTGAACTCGCCGTAAATGAGGCAAATAAACATGTTGAAACTGCGATAATTTTTAAATTTTTGAATATATTATGCATATTAAAGTCCATATAACTATCGAATAATAGAAGTTTATCTATTGTGATGTCCTGTTAAAAAATAGAGTATCATTAGAACAATTTCCAGACGACTAAAATTTTATCCGAGTGTAAATTTTGATAAAAAGGCTATTATTTTGAATATTTAGTGACTGTAGACAGTGATTAATTTAACTGCCGAACTAAACAACTTGCCCCGCCGCCCAACCACTTGACCAGGCCCATTGGAAATTATAACCACCAAGCCAGCCTGTAACGTCAGCCACTTCACCAATAAAATAAAGCCCTGGGGCTTTTTTGCTTGCCATGGTTTTTGAGGACAGCTCGTCGGTATCGACACCGCCTAGAGTAACTTCTGAGGTGCGGTACCCTTCTGTGCCATTGGGTTTTATTTGCCAGTGATGAAAATACTGGGCAACCTCATCAATTTCACGGTGAGTTAACTGGTTCAACGCTTTATCTGGTAGCTCATTGGCATCATACAAACGTTCGATTAAGCGCTTCGGTAACAAATGACTTAATGCGGTTTTTAATGCTCGCAATGGGCTTTCATTACGGTTGTCGACCAGTCGCTGTTTTAGATCATAATCGGGCAACAAGTTAATGCTAACGGATTGTCCCGCGTGCCAATAGGATGAAATTTGCAAAATTGCCGGGCCTGACAAACCGCGATGAGTAAACAGAATATTTTCTCTAAAACTATCGCCGCTTTCACTGGTGACAACCGTATCGACGCTGATGCCAGAGAGGCCATCAAACTTTTGTTTATCGTGGTCTTGCAGGGTAAATGGTACCAGAGCGGCACAAGTAGGCAATACGGTTAAGCCAAATTGCTCAGCAATTTTATAACCAATAGGTGTAGCGCCAAGTTTGGGCATAGTTAGGCCGCCAGCAGCGACCACCAAAGATGCACACTGATAATCTTTACCGTTAGTGGTGACGATATAGCCATCGGCAACTTTACTGACCTTGTGCACTTCACTTTGCAGATCAATTTGAACTCCAGCCCAGTCGCACTCAGTAACCAGCATATCAACAATATCATGAGCGCTATCATCGCAAAATAGTTGCCCGAGGGTTTTATGATGATAGGCAATACCGTGGCGTTCAACCATGTCAATAAAATCGTATTGGGTGTAACGGGACAAAGCCGATTTTACAAAATGAGGGTTGCCACAAAGATAGTTTTCAGGCTCGGCATTTTGGTTGGTAAAATTGCATCGCCCGCCGCCACTAATAATTATTTTCCGACCCGGTTTTTTACCCATATCGACTACCACAACACTTCGGCCTCGGTAGCCAGCATTTAACGCGCACATTAAGCCTGCAGCGCCAGCACCAATAATTACTACGTCAACCTGTTGTAGAGCCATGAATATTAAACCTTTATTCTGTATTTGAAACTAATGTTGATGCAAAAAAAAATAAGTCCCTACTAAGGAGCAGTCGCGTCAGGAGTCACTGATACCGGACCTTTTTTTGCCATTTCAGCCAAGTCTTTATCAACAAAAAACAATGCATGACCATCGCTACCAACCAGCTCAATTTTATCTAAGATGCTTTTGAACAGGGTTTCTTCTTCGTGTTGCTCAGCCACAAACCACTGTAAAAAGTTAAAGGTTGAATAATCTTGATTGGTAAAAGCCGCATGGGCTAGTTGATTAATTTTTTCAGTGATTAAACATTCGTGTTCATAGGTAGCCTGAAATACTGCACTTAATGATTCAAATTCATGATCTGGTGCCGGTATAGCCCCTAAAATTGGCATCGCTCCGGTTTCACTTACATAATTGAATAAGCGATTCATGTGCTGCATTTCTTCAATGGCATGGTTACGCATAAATGCACCCGCCCCTTCAAAACCTTTATCTTCACACCAAGCACTCATTTGTAGGTATAAGTTTGATGAATAAAACTCTAAATTAATTTGCTCGTTTAACTGAGCGACCATTTCCGCTTTTAACATAATACTTCTCGTTTAATTTTAAATTGTTACTGGATTATAAAGCGGCAAGCACGCTTTCGGCTTTACTCACTTCAAATTCTTTTGGCGCTTCAACGTGTAAATGGGTAACTACACCGTTTTCAATAACCATGGCGTAACGTTGCGAACGCAAACCACCAAAAGCACCAGTTTCCATACACAAACCTAATGCTTTAGCTACTGAGCCATCACCATCGCCTAACATCATAATGTTTTCGGCATTTTGGGCTTTTCCCCAGGCGTCCATAACAAAGGCATCATTAACGGATGTACAAATAATGGTATCGACGCCCTTGGCTTTAAACTCGTCAAAATTAACCACATAACCAGGTAAATGCGCTTGTGAACACGTTGGTGTAAAGGCACCAGGAACGGCAAACATTACGACTTTTTTATTGGCCAATAACTGTTTTGTATTATGACTAGTCATGCCTTCAGCAGTAAGTTGTTGTAGTTCGCCGGCTGGGAATTTATCGTTAACTTTAATCATCGGTAGCCCTTATTTTTTGAATTTATAAATAATACGATTATGCAAACCAAGATTATAATCCCTTAGTTAACATTTGTCTGAATTATTATGGAATTAGCGGTACACTAAAACAAATACTGATATTAGATTTAATACTTATGACCGAGCCAATGACAGAACAATCAGCTACACCAAAAAGCGTGGCGATTTTTGTCGATGTACAAAACATTTATTATACTTGCCGCCAAGGCTTTAATCGCAGTTTTGATTACAATACCTTTTGGGCATATGCGGCAAGCGAGCATCAAATTATAACGGCTAACGCTTACGCCATTGATTCCGGTAATGAGAAACAACGACAGTTTCAAAATATTTTACGCGCGATTGGTTTTCAGGTAAAACTCAAGCCGTATATTCAACGCAAAGATGGCAGTGCCAAAGGCGATTGGGATGTTGGCATTACTATCGATGCGCTTGAGCTCGGCAGTAAAGCAGACAAAGTGATTTTACTTTCTGGTGATGGTGACTTTGACTTGTTAGCCACTAAACTGCGCACTAAATACCAGTGTGAAGTGGAAGTGCTAGGCGTAGAACAGCTAACCGCCAATTCATTATTAATGGCCTGTGATAAATTTACGCCCATAGATGAGCAATTTTTACTGTGATCATCGCCGGCATGGTATGCGGTTTTATGGTGGTTTAGGAATGCCTTGTTTTACGTAGATATCAAATCTATTCTTTTTCATTTTAATGCTAGTTGACGGTTTTTTGCCGGCAAGCGGCTCAGCATAACTAGGCCGTTTCACCACCACTCGATATTTTGCTAAGGCAATGGCGCTAGCCAGTAAATCATCGGCGTCGGGATCGCTGCCCACCAGAGTTTGAAATACTCGCATTTCTTTTTTTACCGCCGCAGACTTTTCTCGATGCGGGTACATGGGGTCAAGATACACTACGTCAATGTCTTGTTGCTTGGCCATACTGTCTATTGACGAGGTATTGATAAGCGTTAGCCGTTCAGCAAGCCAGCTACCGATGTCGGCATCTAATTTACCACGCTCTAAACCGTCATCTAACAGCGCCGCCACCGGTATTTGACGCTCCATCATAGTAACCTTACAACCTAAACCGGCTAATAAAAACGCATCCCTACCTAGCCCGGCAGTGGCGTCTAACACGTTCGGATTAAAGCCATGCTTTAAGCCAATCGCTTTGGCAATATCTTGGCCTCTACCGCCACCAAATTTACGGCGATGCGCAACTGCACCGTCAACAAAATCCACCACAATGGCACCGGTTTTAGGTTCATCAGTTTTATGGAGTTCAAGTTGGCGGTCAGTAGATAATAAATAAAATGGGCTTTTTACTTTACGCAAATCTCTTAATTCACCACCAAACGGCAGTTGCCATTTTTCGCATACCGCTTCGGCCCGCATCAGGTTATTAAAACTGTCAGCAAAAACAATACAATGCGGGATTGGCTCGGCCGCACTGGGATCAGAGCGGGAGTCAGAGCTGAAATTAAAGTTGAAGTTTTCGCTTTGTTTATTGGCCATTAGTCTGCTTCTGCAACAACATAATTATCACCCGTGCTTAGCGCGATAAGTCTACTAATTTTTTTTAAACTATAGCCACTTTGTTGCTGCCATTCATTGAAACATTGTTGAATGGTGTTTAAACTCGATTTGGTGGATAAACCACCGGTGATCAAATCGTGAGCACGAAAGTAGCTTTCAATGTCGCGACTTAACAAGAAGGTATCTTTACCCAAGGCACGCAATGCATACGGCCCGGTATTTCCACCAAGGCGTTGGCCATGTTTTTTTAAATAAGCCCACAGCCCGATAATGTCTTGTTCTGGCCATGCTGCAATAAATTCACTAAAACTGCCTTGTTCAAGCTCGACATCGTGGATCATATGGGCATTAGCTTTAATGGTTTTAACTTTGTTAAAATTGCGAATGATTTTCGGGTCTTGCGCCTTGCGCTCGATCATTTCGTCGGGCATCATTAATATTTTTTCAAGGTTGAAGCCAAAAAATTGCTCTTCAAAATTTGGCCATTTATTTTCGACTACGCGCCACACGAAACCAGATTGAAACACCTTCTTGGTAAACTCAGCCAAAAAACGATCATTGCCTAATTGCGCTAATTCAGAATTTGAATTAGCCAAGCTTTGATAGGGCGTCATTAAAAGTTCAAGGTTGGCTTCGCCGCCTTTTCGTTCTAACGCGCGTTGATAAATAGCCGCAATTTTTTCCATGTTAATTCCGTGTTCTTAAGCGCCAATGCCGCAATGACGCAACAAGGCATCAACGTTTGGCTCGCGACCACGGAATGCTTTAAACAATTCCATAGGCTCTGCTGAACCACCCTTTTCGAGCACACATTCTAAGAAATCTTTACCGGTTTGTTGGTTAAAAATGCCTTCTTCTTCAAAGCGAGAAAACGCATCAGCCGATAACACTTCCGCCCACTTATACGAGTAATATCCGGCCGCATAGCCGCCAGCAAAAATATGACCAAAGCCATGTTGGAAACGATTAAACTCTGCGGCTTTTATTACCGCGTACTTTTCTCGAACATCGTCTAAAACCGCTTGGATGTGATTTTCGCTATTCGGGGTAAAGTCGGCATGAATTTTGAAATCAAATATACTAAATTCAAGCTGCCTAAGCATTTGCATTGCCGATTGGAAATTTTTAGCCGCCAGCATTTTATCCAACATTGCTTGCGGTAAAGGTTCACCGGTTTCAAAATGCGACGATAAAAAGGCTAACGCCTCAGGCTGCCAACACCAGTTTTCTAAAAACTGACTTGGTAGTTCCACCGCATCCCATGGCACTCCGTTAATGCCCGCCACGCCAGCTTCATTAACTTGCGTTAACATATGGTGCAGACCATGACCAAACTCATGAAATAAAGTAACCACTTCATCATGAGTAAATAATGCCGGTTTATCACCAATTGGCTTGGTAAAGTTACAAGTTAAAAAGGCTACAGGTAACTGCACACTATCTGCACTTAATTGCCGACGGCCAACACAATCAGCCATCCACGCGCCACCACGCTTTTTGTCTCTAGCGTATAAGTCTAGGTAAAAGCTGCCACGCAGATTTTTGTCGGCATCATAGACATCAAAAAAGCTAACATCTTTATGCCATACATCAACACCATCGCGTGGCTTTATGGTTAATCCATATAAACGATTAACGACTTCAAAAAGACCGGCGACGACTTTATCTTCTGGGAAATAAGGACGTAAGTCTTCATCCGAAATTGAATATTTCTGTTGTTTGAGTTTTTCAGAGTAATAAGCAAGATCCCAAGCTTCTAATTCATCTTTAGCAAATTCTGTTTTGGCAAAATCTTTTAATTGCTGTAAATCTTCGCGACCTTGATGTTTCGATTTTTCGGCTAAGTCTTCTAAGAAGCCAAATACCTGATCGGTATTCTCGGCCATTTTGGTTGCTAGTGACTCTTCAGCATAGTTATTAAATCCTAACAATTGAGCTATTTCATGTCGTAACGCTAAGGTTTCATTCATGATTTGTGAGTTGTCAAATTCACCAGCATTCGGTCCTTGATCAGAAGCCCGGGTTACAAAGCCGACATATAATTGCTGGCGTAATTTTTCATTGTCACAATACATCATTACTGGCAAATAACTGGGAATATCGAGAGTAAACATCCAGCCTGTTTTATTTTGTGCTTCGGCGAGCTGCTTAGCTCCGGCAAGCGCCGACTCAGGCAAACCGCCAAGTTCACTCTGGTCATTAATATTAACGGTAAATGCGCCGGTGGCATCCAATACATTATTACTAAATTGCGATGCTAGTTCAGACATTTTAGTTTGAATTTCGCCATACCTTTGCTGTTCATTAGCCGCTAAAGCAATGCCCGACAATTTAAAGTCACGCAGCGCATTTTTAATGACTTGTTGTTTGCCATTATTTAATTCTAAATAGGAGGGGCTATCTGCCAGTTGTTGATACGCATTAAACAACCCCTGATGCTGTCCAACCCAAGTGCCATATTCTGACAACATGGCTAAACAAGAATCATGTGCTTCACGGAGCTCATCACTACTAAGTACAGCATTCAAATGTGAAACTGGCGACCAAATGCGCTCTAATTTATCATCCACTTCATCTAAATAAGCAACCAGGTTTTGCCAATTGTAGTGTTCAGCTAAGGCAACTACTTTATCTATAGCTTGCTTACCTTCGGCAATTGCTTGCTCAACTGCTGGTTTAATGTGTTCAGGCTTTATCTTGGAAAATTCAGGTAAACCAGTTTGGTTTAATAATGGATTGCTCATAATGCTTCTTATGTGGTTGCAGAATTTGATGATGTATTAGAGATATGACTTTTACGATGAATAATCAAGGGCAAAGGCAAAAAAGCATGATTATTTAGGATTAAATCCTGCGTTTATGAAATTTAAATCGCTATAGTTGTTTCTATTAGTTGAAATAACACCTATTTGGCACGATTATACCAATTGAATTAATTAATTTCCCACTCAGTGAAAATTAAAAGATTTGTAGACAAGGCATCGATTGAAGAGAATGGTTATTCCATTGTCAAAATCGATGACGCAGTATATAAACCTTTTAAACTCACCCTTGGGAGCATGTTCTAGGCCCACTAACTTCACAAAATTCATTTAAAATAGAATATCTATATCTAAATAAATTTAGCTTGTTATTGAACCAATAACATAGCTCTGAGACGGTAAGAAACTTAATATAATTGGTATTATTAAAGCCTATAACTTTTTAAGGATTCATCGATGACTAAACATTTTGATTACATTGCATTAGGTGCTGGCAGTGGTGGAATAGCTTCAATAAATCGTGCGGCTATGCATGGTAAATCGTGCGCAATAATTGAAGCAAAAGCAGTAGGTGGTACTTGCGTTAACGTCGGTTGTGTTCCTAAAAAAGTTATGTGGTATGCCGGACAAATTGCCGATGCGGTGCATTATTCAAAAGATTACGGTTTTGATTTAACTGCCGGAAAGTTAAATTGGGCTAAGTTAGTCGAAAGCCGAGAAGCCTACATTTCAAGAATTCACACGTCTTACGAAAATGGCTTCGCGAAAAATAACGTCACTGTAATTAATGGCTTTGGTAAGTTTATCGATAAAAACACCATAAAAGTGAATGGTGAAACTTACACCGCAGATAATATTTTAATTGCCACCGGTGGGCGCCCTACCGTGCCAACCATTCCAGGCAGCGAACATGGCATTACTTCCGATGGCTTTTTTGCGTTAACCGAACAACCTAAACGTGTTGCCGTTGTTGGCGCTGGTTATATTGCCGTTGAAATAGCGGGGGTGCTCAATGCGCTAGGCAGTGAAACAACTTTATTAGTTCGCAAACACAAGCCGTTGCGAGATTTTGATGATCTGATGTCTGATACCTTAGTTGAAATTATGGCAACTGAAGGGCCAACATTAAAAGCCCATTGCATACCTAAAGAAGTCGTTAAAAACTTAGATGGCAGTTTAACCTTAGAGCTTGAAAGTGGTGAAGCGATAACGGTAGATGCGTTAATTTGGGCAATTGGCCGAGAGCCTGCAAACGATAACATCAATATTGCCGCAACAGGCATCGAGCTTAATCAACGAGGCTTTATTGATACCGATAAATTCCAAAATACCAGCGTAGATAATATTTATGCGGTTGGCGACAATACCGGTAGAGCACAATTAACCCCAGTTGCCGTTGCCGCTGGGCGTAGACTCTCAGAACGCTTGTTTAACGGTAAAACCGATGAGCATTTAGACTACAATTTAATCCCTACCGTGGTATTTTCACATCCAACCATTGGCACTATTGGCTTAACTGAGCAGCAAGCAGTGCAAGAATTTGGTGACGATGACATCACCGCTTACACCTCGCAATTCACCTCGATGTATACCGCAGTAACGAGTCAACGACAGCCTTGTAAAATGAAACTAATTTGTCAGGGCAAAAATGAAAAGGTTATTGGTATGCACTGTATTGGTCTTGGTAGTGATGAGATGCTGCAAGGTTTTGCAGTGGCAGTAAAAATGGGCGCAACCAAAGCCGATTTTGATAATACTGTTGCCATCCACCCAACCGCCGCCGAAGAATTTGTAACTATGCGATAATTTTTATCGCCCGTCTGAATTTAAAGTGCAATTTAAAGCTCGGCTGAGGTCGAGCTTTAAAAAAATTGGACCGTTTTCAACAGTTTTCCCGAAGAAATTAAAATAAAGAATTGCCGCAATGCTAGTGTTAATGCGGGCAATCAATTTTTAAAATTAATAACCTCTTTATTGATTAAAAAATTATATTAATAAAATGTTAAATAATCGTTTTTTTTCTAAAATCATTCTGCTAGTATCATTGTCGTTGTTTGAAAAATCATCAATTGAGAATGTTCAACAACAACGATAAATGGAATAATTATCCACATCTATTTTACCAATAATAATAAATAGAAACGGTCATTTGCATCTTCCTTAACCTTTATAAATAAAGCCTTACAGGCGACT
This sequence comes from uncultured Thalassotalea sp., assembly GCA_938075435.1. GTDB lineage: Bacteria > Pseudomonadota > Gammaproteobacteria > Enterobacterales > Alteromonadaceae > Thalassotalea_A. The sequence continues at coordinate 14,164 of CALJHL010000234.1, forward strand.
GACACTTACCATTTTAATTTTTGGCAGGTGGCATCTATTATTCCGTTAACAGAGTTATCCACAATTACCGCACTATTTACACGCATTTTCTATAGTCAGCATATTTTATCTATGGCATCCTAGGCCCAGTATTTTCAGCCACCTAAAATAATCCTATGACACAATCTTGCCCTTACATCCTTGTAGACGGTTCATCTTACTTATTTAGAGCCTATTATGTTCCTTATTTACAAGCGTTAAGCACCAAAGATGGCCACCCTACTGGCGCCATTACCGGTGTGTTAAACATGCTTAAAAGTCTGCAAAAAGATTACCCTACTGGTAAGATTGTGGTGATATTTGATGCTAAGGGAAAAACCTTTCGCAACGATTTATTTCCAGAATATAAAGCCAACCGGCCACCAATGCCTGATGATTTGCGTTGTCAAATCGCGCCATTGCACAAAATTATTACCGCCATGGGTTTACCACTATTAGTGATCCCAGATGTTGAGGCCGATGATGTCATTGGTACTCTTGCCCAACAAGCTACTGAGCAAGGGTTGGAAACGGTTATTTCAACCGGTGATAAAGATATGGCGCAGTTGGTCACAGAGCATGTCACCTTGATTAACACCATGACCAATGTTGCTATGGATGTGGATGGCGTAATTGAGAAATTTGGGGTTCGCCCAGATCAGATCATCGACTACCTTGCGCTAATGGGCGATAAAGTAGATAACATTCCAGGAGTAGAAAAATGTGGTCCTAAAACTGCGGTTAAGTGGTTATTAGAGCATGAGAACTTAGAGAATGTTATGGCTAATGCCGATTCCGTTAAAGGTAAAATTGGTGAAAACCTAAGGTCGGCGTTAACCCAACTCCCCATTTCTTATGAATTAGCCACCATTAAATTGGATGTCGAATTAGACCAGCCAATTAATGAAATAGAAGCAACCGCTGCCGATACCGACACCTTAAGAGAAATGTATACCGAGTTTGAATTAAAACGCTTGCTTGCAGAATTAGATGGTCCGAGTAAAAGTAAAGTACCGACAACGGCTGCTAATACTGATGTGCAAGAGCCAGAAGATGAGGAACTACCCGCAGCCTTAGAGGCTAATTACGATATTATTTTAACCAAAGCCGACTTTCAACGCTGGTTAGATAAGCTTAAAGCCTGCAGTGCCTTTGCTTTTGATACTGAAACCACCAGTGTTCACTATATGCAAGCTAAGTTAGTTGGTGTTTCATTCGCGTTGGAGATTGGTAAGGCGGCTTATATACCGCTTGCTCATGATTATATTGATGCTCCAGAGCAACTCGATTTGGACTGGGTATTAGCACAATTAAAACCGTTATTAGAAAGTGAAACGGTTTTAAAGATTGGTCAAAATCTAAAATATGATGCCAATGTTCTTAGCCATTATGACATTGAACTTAAAGGCATTGGCTTTGATACTATGCTGGAATCGTATTGTTTAAACAGCGTTTCTACTCGTCATAATATGGATGCCCTAGCGGAAAAATATTTAGGCTATAAGACAGTACACTTTACCGACATCGCCGGTAAAGGCGCAAAACAATTAACCTTCAACCAAATAGAAATAGAGAAAGCCGGTCATTATGCCGCGGAAGACGCTGATATTACCTTACGTTTGCATCAAGCTATTTGGCCTAAGCTTGAAAAGCAAACCGATCAACAAGCGATTTTTAATGACATAGAACTGCCGTTGTTACCTGTGCTTTGTCGAATGGAGCAATGTGGGGTTTTAATAGACTCAGATTTATTACTTGAACAAAGCAGCCAAATTGCCACTCGCCTTGACGAGTTGGAATTGCAAGCCCATAACCTTGCTGGTAAAAGCTTTAATTTAAGTTCGCCTAAACAATTGCAAACTATTTTATTTGAAGAACAAGCGATCCCGGTCATCAAAAAAACACCGAAGGGAGCGCCTTCTACTGCTGAAGATGTTTTACAAGAACTGGCTTTAGATTACCCGTTACCAAAGTTGATTATTGAGCATCGCGGCTTAAGTAAATTAAAATCGACTTATACTGACAAATTACCCTTGATGGTTGCAGAAAAAACTGGCCGGGTGCACACTTCGTATCACCAAGCAGTAACCGCGACTGGACGCTTATCGTCGTCGGATCCAAACTTACAGAACATTCCAGTACGTAGTGAAGAAGGAAGAAAAATTCGCCAAGCCTTTATTGCCCCTCAGGGCTATAAGATTTTAGCCATTGATTACTCGCAAATTGAATTAAGAATTATGGCGCACTTATCTGCTGATAAAGGCTTAGTCACTGCCTTTGCTGAAGGTCGAGATATTCACCAAGCTACCGCCGCAGAGATATTCAATATTAGCCTTGATGAAGTGACTAGTGATCATCGTCGCAGTGCTAAGGCGATTAACTTTGGCCTTATTTATGGCATGTCAGCGTTTGGTTTATCAAAACAATTAGGTATTGCTCGAGGTAAAGCCCAAGATTACATGAATGCTTACTTTGAGCGTTACCCTGGTGTTTTAGAATATATGGAAGACACCCGTCAACTTGCAACCGAGCAAGGCTATGTTGAAACCATATTTGGCCGTCGTTTATTTTTACCTGAAATAAAATCAAAAAATTGCGCCAGAAAAAAAGCCGCTGAACGCGCGGCAATTAATGCTCCAATGCAGGGAACCGCTGCCGACATAATTAAAAAGGCGATGATTGATGTGGATAAGTGGTTACTAGAAAATAACGATCCGCGGATAAGAATGACCATGCAGGTACACGATGAACTGATATTTGAAGTGCATGAAAGTATACTTGCAGAAACTACCGAAAAATTAGTGGCCATAATGAACGATGCAGTGCAATTAGACGTGCCATTAACCTCCGAAGCAGGTAGCGGTGATAACTGGCAACAAGCGCATTAAATGTAATTTAATTACAAAAAAACGCAGGCAATTAATAAAAACAGGCTTTAATCCTGTTATTTTGGCACTTACCCAACAGAAATGTAATAAAACTTAGAGTAAAGACTTTACATACTAGAGTTAACACTCTATTATGTACCTAGTTCTTCACAGAACTCTTGTTGTAATAACTTTTGTTTTTTAGCTTCCCCATAAGCTTTTTTAACGACCTCACTTTGTGCGGTCGTTTTTTTTTGGGTAAATGGATTTACCCATGCCGATAGAATCAGGGATGATGAAGTTTCGGCGACTTACTGGATGTGAGCATGCCGATTTAGAGATCCACGATGCGCTGCAGGAGGTCCCACCCAAAAGCACGGTGGGATGACGGTGTTATCTTTCTAATTATGGTGATGTGTTCTTGCTGATTATGTGAGTGCCGGAATCATGCCGATTTAGAGATCCACAATGCGCTGCAGGAGGTCCCACCCAAAAGCACTGTGGGATGACGGTGTTATCTTTCTGATTACAGTGTTGCTCTTCTTATTATGGTGCTCTTTCTATAGGGCAAAAAAAAAGAGCCTTAGCGGCTCTTTCAATTATTAGCGTTAGAAACTACTCAGCTTCTGGCATTTCAACAAATTCTTGTTGTTCAATATTCAGAAACCAATCTGAAATAACCTTGTTGGCTGACTCTAAACCCACTTTAGTTAAAGACGAGAAAGCTTGTACTTTAATATCATTATGTAAAGCTTCGCATTTCTTTCGCACCTGTAGCACTTCAGAATTACGATTACCCGGCTTATACTTATCAGCTTTGGTTAATAACACTAACGTTGGTAACTGACTATCACTGGCCCAGTTTATTAAATCGACATCTAAGTCTTTTAGTGGGTGGCGAATATCCATCAATACCACTAAACCTTTTAAGCTCATGCGTTTTTCTAGATACTCGGCTAGTGCCGCTTGCCACTTTTTCTTCATTTCTAACGGAACTTTAGCAAATCCATAACCGGGTAAATCAATTAAACGCCGATTGTTATTAATATCAAAGACGTTAATTAACTGAGTTCGGCCAGGAGTTTTACTGGTACGCGCCAAACTTTTTTGATTGGTCAATGTATTTAAGGCACTAGACTTACCCGCATTTGAGCGACCCGCGAAGGCAACTTCAATGCCACTGTCTTCTGGCAGGCGACGAATATCAGGGGCGCTGATGGTAAATTTTGCAATATGTAAATTAACAACTGGAGCTGTCAAAGTGGCTTCCACCTTAAAAAAATAGTAACTGTTGCAATTATATCCTGTTTTTAGGTATTTAACGCAGTGTTTTTATGTAAATTTTTTAAACAATAACCATTACACTAACCGGGTAATTGTGTAAAATGGCGATAATGATATTAAAAAAGCTATAAACGGAAATGAAATCAGCTATTTCTGGGCATAAACAGGTAGAAATTCAATGAAAAAAATTATTCTTTCAGTAATCTTAAGTTGCGGTTTACTTGGCAACGTTTTTGCGGCGGGCGATGCTAGCGCCGGTAAAGCAAAAGCTGCTATGTGTTCAGCTTGTCACGGTGCAAACGGAATTGGCATTGCCGACAACTACCCTAACCTTGCCGGTCAGCATGCCGATTATATTGCCAAGCAATTAGCTGCATTTAAAGATGGCTCTCGGGTCGCCCCCGTGATGGCCCCTATGGCAATGGGTTTATCTGCTGAAGATATGGCCGACTTAGCCGCATACTTCGCCAGCTTACCTAGTGATGGCGCAGCCTCAGTTGCTGATGCAACATCGAGTGAAGCCACTTCTGCTGTTGCCACACCTGTAGCACCAACTATGGTTGCTGATGCAGCCTCAGGAAAAACCATCTATACCATGGGTGATGCAGCACGCGGCATAACAGCTTGTGTTGCATGTCATGGTAAAGAAGGCAATAGTGAGGTGTTAATTAACCCAAATTTAGCTGAACAACATCCTGAATATATTACTAAGCAACTGAACGCCTTTAGAGATGGCTCGCGCTTAGACCCGGCAATGAACACCATTGCTAAAAATTTAAGCGAACAAGACGTTGCTGACTTAGGCGCTTATTTTAAAGACCCACAAGCTGTTGCTAGTGCGCCAATCGTTAAAAAATCAGCGGCAAAATTAAGCTTTAATGGTGATGTAGAAGCAGGTAAAAACAAAGCAGCTACTTGTGCTGCTTGTCATGGTAGTGACGGTAACAGCCTAGTTCCTATGTACCCTAAAATTGCCGGCCAACATGAAAAATATATCGCCAAGCAATTAACTGACTTTAAAGCCGCATTGGCCAATAGTGAAGAAGGTCGCAGTGATCCGGTGATGGGTGGCATGGTAGCCGCTTTATCGCCAAAAGATATTCAAGACTTATCGGCATTTTTTGCTAGCCAAAAAGCCACGCCAACGAATGCTGCGGTTAATACAGTGGGTAAGAAGCTATATAACGGCGGTGACGCTGAACGTAAAATTACCGCCTGTATCGCCTGTCATGGTACCAACGGTAAAGGCGCGGCGTTAGCCGGCTTCCCTACCGTAGCCAATCAAAACACTGACTACTTAAAAGCACAACTTGCCAAGTTTCGTGATGGCACTCGCCATAACGACATGAATGGCATGATGGTAACCATTGCCGCTAAATTAACCGACAAAGATATCGCCGCGGTTGCTGAATACATGTCTTCATTAAAATAGTCTTTCAGACTATGGTAATAACTAACAAGCAGCGTAATTACGCTGCTTTTTTTTGTCTGCCAAAATTATTCTTTTGCTAATATTTACCGTGCTGATAAAATTTTATAGAGACTATTTCCATCTGCAAATATCATCTAGGTGCGCAATCTAATTCGGTGAATTTAGATGCTGCCGTAGATGCACCCCGTAAGTGTTGCTAAGCAGCGCTGTGCTGTTCACTTCCAGCTACGCTTCCTTGCGCTGTTATAAGCCATCTAAAACCGAACATCGCTTCGTTAAAAGCGAACAGCTAAGCCCCTACCTATCGCACAAGCAAAATACAACCTATTGTTTTAGTTGGACTTTTAATCTTGGCATGAATATTTCATAGTAATGTTAACATTATCAAAAATCATCAGGTTATTATGAAAATTGAACTAGCCCAACAAAAACCGTGGAAAAAAATTATCGCTATAGGTTTATTTATTACTTTAGTGGGCTATGCCACCTTCGCGGTCAGTAGTAAAGCCAGTAAGACAGTCGATATTGATAGTTTAACGTTTGTCACTGTTGCCGCGGGTCCATTAGATATATACAGCAGCGCTTACGGTGAGTTTGCCTCAGCCAGAGAGCGGTTATTAACGGCTCCGGCGCAAGGCAAAGTCGCTGAAATATTAGTGCGTCCAGGTACCAAGGTAAGCGCCGATACGGTTATTTTACAACTGGACAATCCTCGACTTGAACAAGAAGTCAGCCAGGCACAAGGTCAATTGGCGCAACAACAAGCGCAATTAGAAGCGTTTAAGTACGAACAACAAAGCGAGCGTTTAAACTATCAAGGTCGTATTGCCGACATTGAAGCCGAGATTGAAAAAGCGAAATTAGAGTTATCGGTAAATCAAAACTTAATGAATTTGGGCGTGTCGTCAAAAATTGAACTGCAACGAGCCAACTTAGCGGTAAAACAACAAAGCAAACGGTTGAAGTTTGAGCAGCAAAAATATCAGCAGTTTATCGAAATGCAGGGCTACCAAGTAACTCAACGTGATATCACCATAGCGCAACAAGTGTCGCAAGTTGCGCTGTTAGAAAAACAATTGGCTGATATGCATGTAACTGCCGGGATCTCCGGTTCACTGCAAAGCTTAGAAGTTGAACTGGGTCAAAGTGTGCAATTGGGTGAGTCATTAGCCAAAGTTGGTAGCGATGAGGAACTCATTGCTCGCTTACGTTTGCCACAACATCAAGCAGACCAAATAGACATTGATGCGCCGGTAATTATTGATACCCAAAAAGGCAAAATAGCCGCGCACATTACTCGTATTGAAAGCGTTGTAGCCAATGGTTCAGTACTGGCAGAAGCCGTGCTTGATGGTGAGTTAACCTCAAACGCTCGTCCTTCATTAGCAATATCGGCGCAAGTATTTGTCAGTCATAACAACAACGCGATGTTTATTAAACAGGTGCCGGGATTACGTCCTCGTTCTAAACAAGCGTTATTTGTGCGTACTGCCAACAATTTATTAGAGCAACGCAGCGTTACTTTTGGTGAACTTTCGCAAAACAAGTTAGTAATTAATGAAGGTCTTGTTGAAGGTGAAGAGATAGTCAGCAGCGATACCAGTCAATATAAGCAATTTAGCCAGTTAACCTTAAATGATTAGGTTGCTACGGCGTTACTTAGAAAAATTAATTAACCAACAAACGAATTCCAAATTAACTTTAAATTAGAAAATTAACAAATAATCGGATGGAACAGACCATGAAAAAAGTAGTTGAAATGAACAATGTGCACAAACGTTATGACGGCCAACAAATTGAAACTCATGCCTTGCAGGGGATCTCATTGGAAATTAACCAAGGTGAATTTGTCGCCATTACCGGTCCTTCCGGTTGTGGCAAGTCAACTTTATTATCGATTATGGGGCTAATGGATAGTGCCAGTGAAGGCGATTATCACATTGCCGGCATAAATACCGTCGGTTTGAAAGTTGACCAACGTACGCAAATTAGAAACCAGCATATTGGCTACGTGTTTCAGTCATTCAATTTGATTGACAGCTTAACCGTTTTCGAAAACGTTGCTCTGCCAC
>CALJHL010000235.1 GCA_938075435.1 uncultured Thalassotalea sp.
TCTGGTGCATGGTCGCATGAAGCCGGCGGTAAAAAAATTAATCATGGACGATTTTAAAGCCGGCAATTTGCATCTTTTAGTGGCAACCACTGTGATTGAAGTCGGCGTTGATGTGCCGAATGCCAGTTTAATGATAATCGAAAATCCGGAGCGCCTGGGCTTAGCGCAATTGCATCAACTGCGTGGTCGTGTTGGCCGTGGCTCAGTTGCCTCACATTGTGTGCTCATGTATAAAAGCCCGTTATCAAAAACTGCCACTAAACGTTTAGGGGTGTTGCGCGAATCCAATGATGGTTTTTTAATTGCCGAACGAGACCTAGAAATACGGGGCCCAGGCGAGTTACTCGGCACTCGGCAAACCGGTTTAGCCGAATTGAAAATTGCCGATTTAGTTCGTGACGGTGAATTAATTGCCGAAATCCAACAACAAGCTTATTTATTATGGCGGCAAAGTCCCGATAAGGCCGAAGCATTAATTAAACGTTGGTTAGCCAATAAAGAAAAATATTCCAATGCCTAACCTGATTAATGACAGATTATTGATGCTAATCACATTTATTTAGCCTGCTGGCAATTATTTATTTTACTCTGACCCTGTTTAAATCGTAAACTAGGGTAATTCAAATTTCTAACAGCTTACGGGTAAAAATTCGTATGAGTACTGAGCAAAAAGACACAACCCACTTTGGTTTTAAAACAGTAAAGTCTGCAGAAAAAGCAACCATGGTAGCCGGTGTGTTTCATTCGGTTGCTAAGCAATATGATGTCATGAACGATTTAATGTCGTTTGGTGTCCATCGTTTGTGGAAGCGTTTTACTATCGATGCAAGTGGCGTGCGCCCGGGTAATAGCATTCTCGATTTAGCCGGCGGCACTGGCGATTTAACCGCCAAATTTTCAAAACTAACCGGCAGCAACGGCAAAGTCATCTTAGCCGACATTAACAGCTCAATGCTCAATGTTGGCCGAGATAAGTTACGAGATTTAGGCATAGTTGGCAATGTCGACTATGTGCAAGCCAATGCCGAAGCGTTACCCTTTGACGACAACACGTTTGATATCGTGACCATCGCCTTTGGTTTGAGAAACGTGACCGACAAAGATAAAGCCTTACGCTCAATCTTTCGGGTATTAAAGCCTGGTGGTCGCTTATTAGTGCTGGAATTCTCCAAACCAGAGCACGATCTACTTAACAAAGCATACGATTTTTATTCATTTAATATTTTACCTAAGATTGGCGAGTTTGTTGCTAAAGATGGCGACAGCTACCAATATTTAGCCGAATCTATTCGCATGCACCCAGATCAAGAAACGCTAAAAACCATGATGGCAACCGCGGGTTTTGAACAAACTAGCTATCATAACCTCACCGGCGGCATTGTTGCCTTGCATAAAGGTTATAAGTTTTAACTAATGAATATTGAGCAATTGCTACCAAAACAGGCACTGACGGCAACGTTGGAAATTATCATTAATAAGGGGTTAAGCCTTGATGATAATTTACGTGTCCAAACCAATAAGCTCAATGGTAAGAGCCTAACGTTAGTATTAGCTGAGTTGGGCTTTCCTATCACCTTTCACATCGATGCTAACGGCATAACGGTGCTTGCCAGTTGCTTAGCCGATGATTGCGTGATTAAGACTAACCTCGCCACCTTAGCCAAATTAAAGCAGGCCAGTTTACTCACCTCATTAATACGCTCTGGCGAATTAGACATTATCGGTGACCCGAAAATCGCCCAACAGTTTTCCAGTTTAGCTGAACAGCTTAATATTGACTGGGAACAACAACTGGCGCTGCACATTGGTGACATTGGTGCTTATAAGGTAAACAAATTAGGCAAGCAATTACTGAGTAAACTCAGCTTTGCCAAACAGCAAATTAGCCAAGATGCCATTGAGTACTTGTTGCATGAAAAACAATTACTGGTGGACGCGAGTCAATTACAAATTTTTAATCAGGGCGTTAGTGATGTTGAACAACAAGTGCAACAACTCGAACAACGCTTACAGCAACTATCACAACATTTAGTCGGTAACTCTGACTCTAAACACTAAGGGCTTTCGTGCGCAATAAACGGCTTTATCATATTGTTAAAACTTTTCTAAATTACGGCTTAGATGAACTTTTACCTGCCAATAAAACGCCCTTTATTGCCAAAATAGCCCGGACAAGCTTATTTTGGTTGCGCAATCAACATAAAGACAAGCCGGTTGAGCAACGCTTGCGCATGGCAATTGAAAGCCTTGGTCCTATTTTTATAAAATTTGGGCAAATGTTATCCACTCGTCGAGATTTATTACCGGCAGAGTTAGCCAATGAATTGGCGTTATTACAAGACAAGGTCGGCGCCTTTGACGGCGAGCAAGCTCGAGCTATTATTACTACCGCTATCGGTAAAGATAAATTTGAGCAATATTTTTCCGACTTTGACTGTACTGCTTTAGCTTCGGCATCAATTGCACAAGTCCACACCGCGACTTTGCATGACCCAGAAACCGACCTGCAAAAGCAGGTTGTGATTAAAGTATTGCGCCCAGATATCGACAAGGTTATTGACGCCGATCTGCAAGTCCTCAATAGTTTTGCGCATCTAGTACAGCGCTTTTATCAAGAAGGTAAACGCTTGCGACCGGTAGAGGTCGTTAATGAGTACCGTAAAACCATTCTTGATGAATTAGATTTATTACGAGAAGCGGCCAATGCCATTCAATTAAATCGTAATTTTGAAAACGATCACGTGTTATACGTACCGCATGTAGAAAGCGAATTTTGCAGTAAAAACGTTATGGTAATGGAACGTATCTTCGGTATTGGCGTTGGTGAAATTAATGAATTACACCTGCAAAATGTCAATATGAAATTACTTGCTGAACGCGGCGTCGAAGTGTTTTTCACGCAAGTATTTAGAGACAGTTTCTTTCATGCCGACATGCACCCTGGTAACGTATTTGTCGATACAACCGATCCACAAGACCCAACTTGGATAGCAATTGATTGCGGTATAGTCGGCACCTTAAATAAAGAGGATAAACGTTACTTAGCGGATAATTTTGTGGCCTTTTTTAATCGTGATTATCATAAGGTCGCGCAATTGCATGTTGATTCTGGCTGGGTGCCAGCGCATACCAGTGTCGATGAATTTGAATTTGCCATTCGCACCGTCTGTGAACCAATTTTTGAAAAACCCTTGGCGGAAATTTCTTTTGGGCAAGTGTTAGTTAATTTATTTAATACGGCGCGACGATTCGATATGGAAGTTCAGCCGCAATTGGTGTTATTGCAAAAAACATTACTTTATATTGAAGGCTTAGGTCGGCAACTATACCCGCAACTCGATTTATGGCAAACCGCTAAACCATTCTTAGAAGATTGGGTAAAAGAGCAAATGGGACCAAAAGCCCTGTTTCAAGAAATAAAAGAAAATCTGCCATTTTGGGGTGAAAAACTGCCCGAGTTACCGGACTTAATTTATGATTATTTAAAAACTGGACGGCAGAGTAATATCAACCAGCAACAGCTTATGGTGCAACTACAGCAACAACAATTAAAACAGCAAGCCCGTTTACGTTACATCATAGTTGGTAGCACATTAGCGGTTATTGCCAGTCAGTTTTATATTCATAACAGTATCAACTTAGCCGTAATAACCGGAGTTATTGGCGCAGTTACTGTGTTGTTAGGGTTAAAAAAATAAGTTCGGCGCGACTAATATCTTAACACTAGCGGTCTTTGGTAAAATAGCCTTCGACTCGTAAGGCAATACCAGGTGTGGTGGAATAGTTATATTCTTCTGGCCAATCTAAGAATGGTTCAATTTCAAAATACAACCATTTGCGGTACGCATTCATTCGGTACAGATAACTGAAGCGATAATTATCCACTAAAAAACCGCGCCCGGCATTGTCTTCGCCATACGTAGAAAAACGAATAGCCGAAGCTCGCCGACGGTCAATTTGTCTTAAATAATTGAGCGAATTCTGCCAACGATTACCTTCGAAACCATCAGAAAACTTAATGCTGTAGTTGGCTCTAAATTGCTTTTTGGTGGAGTGATTATAGGTATATTCAACAAACACTTTCTGACCGAAGCCATCATCTAAGTAATAATAAATTGACGGTTGAAATTCAAAACGATGCACTTGTGAGGAACTAGACAATAATTTTAAGCGGACTTTAGCAAACACATCATTACTGGACAGGCCAATTCGAGTATCGATAAAATTGGTTAATTTATCAACATTAACAAACCGTAATGCGGCAGTAAATGATTCGTCTTTGTCGGTGGTTACATTGCGGCCATTGACGGCTTTATCGTTGTTATTCTCATCATCAGTTTCGTCAGACAAGATCAAATCGACTTGGTTTTCTAAATGCGGCAAATGCAAATTCAAGCGGAATTTCTGGCTAAACACCCCCCAATCTCGAGCTCTAGGCTCCCAGCCTAAACGGATCCGTAATGTAGACTCTTGTTTAGTACCTTCGATTTCGTCGGTTGCAAAAAAACTGTCAAACCATAGTGCTGTCCCATGGACAGAATCACTAATGGCGTCATGAAAACCAAACAGCCAATCATCTTCGGGATTTGGATGAACAACAATTAATTCCATATCTTCAGGACTATCCTCTTCACCATAGCAAGAAGATGAACATAAAATAATCACTAAAAATAGAATTTTAATTAATTGAATAACCACTTTTCCTTAAAAGTTTGATCTGCATTATTAATTATGCACTAATATGCCAATATTACCGTAAAACTGATATGATATTATGACATTAAGTTTTACATTCATCAAAAAAATGACATTAGGAAATCAACATGGGCGGAATTAGCATCTGGCAACTATTAATTGTTTTTGCCATTATTATTTTATTATTTGGAACCAAGAAGTTACGCAATATCGGCGGCGATTTGGGCTCAGCAATTAAAGGTTTTAAGAAAGCCGTTAATGAAGATAAAGACCCTAAATCTGAAAACGCTGAAAAGACTGAAGCAACTGAGCAGTTAGCTGAAAAAACTGATGCCAGCGAACCAAAGACCCCAAGCGAAAAGACTAAAGAAAAAGATCAGGCGTAATTTATGTTTGACATTGGTTTTTGGGAATTATCTATTATTGCGGTTATGGGACTAATTGTTTTAGGCCCAGAACGCTTACCTACGGCAATTCGTAGCATTAATACTTGGATAAAAAGTATTAAACAATTCAGTAGCAACGTACAAACTGAACTGAAAGAAGAGTTACGCATCCACGAATTGCATGCCAACTTAAAAAAAGCTGAACAGCAGGGTTTAAAAAATCTAGCACCAGAGCTTGAAGAGTCGGTAACCAGTTTAAAAGAGGCCGCCGAAGCGGCAACTCGCCCGTATGCCAAAGATGATCCCGAATCTAAAAGCGACCTAAAAAATGACCAGTGAATCAACCGGCGGATCATCTTTATTTGACCATTTAATCGAGCTTCGTAGTCGGTTCCTGTCGATGGTTCTTAGTATTCTAATAATCTTTGCCAGCCTGGCTTATTTTGCACAAGATATTTATCAGTACCTTGCTCAACCTCTCCTTGCGGTAATGCCCGATGGCTCCAATATGATCGCTACCGATGTAGCATCGCCGTTCTTTGCACCATTTAAGCTAACCTTAGTGGTTTCTATTTTTTTAGCTATGCCCTTTATTTTGTATCAATTATGGAGCTTTATAGCGCCAGGCCTTTACAAAAAAGAGAAACGACTGGTTGCGCCATTATTAGTTGGTAGCAGCTTATTGTTTTATGGTGGCATTGCTTTTGCCTACTTTGTGGTGTTTCCTTTAGCGTTTCAATTCTTCAGTGATTTCGCCCCAGACGGGGTGGTTATTGCCACCGATATTTCCAGTTATCTAGACTTTGTCTTAAAGTTATTCTTTGCTTTTGGTGCCGCCTTTGAAATTCCAATCGTTATTATTTTATTGTGTTGGACTGGTTTTACCACCCCGAATAAGTTACGAGAAAAACGCCCTTATGTGGTTGTTGGTGTTTTTGTAGCTGGGATGTTACTCACCCCGCCAGACGTAATTTCACAGACTTTATTAGCCATTCCAATGTGGCTGCTATTTGAAGTCGGTGTGATATTAGCGTCTTTCTATAGCAACCCTGAAAATGAAGATGACGTTGAAGATGAGAATAACATTGAAAATAACTAAAAAGCTTATTGCCTTAGTGGCATTATTACCGATAGCCGTGAATGTTAGTGCCATTGAAACCGAATTATTACAATGTGCCGACATTAATGAGCATATATCTAGACTACAATGTTTTGATAATTGGGTAGCCCAGCAAAAAGCCGCTGAGCAATCGACTAAAGTGATCGCTAGTTCATCAACAAGCATTGTTACAGTGCCACCTGCACCTGCTAAAGAGGTTGTGGTTCCAACCAGCCCTGCAGTTACCCCTGTAGAAAACGTTGTGCCAAGCATTGAGCCAGCCTTGGTATCTGCTCCGTTGATAAGTTCATCAACAGTCGCGATAGAACCAGCAACGGCTAATGTTGACGTTGCTCCTCGAGCAGCAAATAGCCAAGTACTAACCGCCGACAAACTTGAACAAGGCTTTGGTGTAGAACACTTAATTACCGAAGAAGAGCAAGCGGTCGACAGTTTTAAATTCACCATTCTTAAGGCAGTTAGATCTATCCATGGTAAATGGACTTTAACGTTTACCAATCAACAAAAGTGGCAAACACTATCTACCGATAGAGCTAAGTTTAAAAGTGGCCAAGACGTTATAATCGCGCGGGGCGTCCTTAATTCATTCACCCTTAATGTCGTCGGTTCAAATAAAGAAATCAAAGTAAAACGCTTAAAGTAGCTGGCTATGTCACTCATTGATATCGGCGTAAACTTAACCAATAGTCGTTTTGATAAAGACCGACCACAAGTAATAGCCAATGCTCTACAAGCTGGTGTGGAACTGCAAATTATCACTGGTACTAACTTGGCCGAAAGCCAAGCTGCATTAGAACTTTGCCAGCAGTATCCAAATTTATATTGTACTGCTGGAATTCACCCGCATGATGCCGATCGGGTGAATGCTAATTACCTGGTTGAATTACAACAACTTGCTCAACACCAAAAGGTTAAAGCTATCGGTGAATGTGGTTTAGATTTTAACCGCAACTTTTCTACCCCAGACAATCAACGGCGAGTCTTTACTGAGCAACTACAACTTGCTGGCCAGTTGAACATGCCAGTATTTCTGCACCAAAGAGATGCCTTCGCCGAATGGCAAACAATATTAAAGCAGCACTTAGCGGCCATTCCTAACGGCGTTAGCCATTGTTTTACTGGTGATTTAACACAATTAAAAGCTTGTTTAGATATGGGCTTATTTATCGGTATTACCGGTTGGATATGTGATGAACGACGCGGTAAAGAATTATTTGATATTGCTCGCTACATCCCCTTAGACCGAATAATGATAGAAACTGATGCGCCATATTTAACGCCGAGAACCATCAAACCTAAGCCGAAAAGCAGTCGTAACGAACCTAAGTATTTGCCGTTTGTACTGCAATCGCTGGCTCAAGCAATGAATATAGATAAACAAACTTTAATAATGCATACCAGCAATAATGCCAAAGCCTTTTTTGATATTGCTAATGAGGAGATTTTATGAATACCACCAACCAATTTGGCCAATACCCCGCAAGACGCCTGCGTAGAATGCGCAGAGATGATTTTTCTCGGCGCTTAATGGCTGAAAATCAACTTACCGTCAATGATTTGATTTACCCAGTATTCGTACTTGAGGGTGAAAACCAAAGGGAAACCATTGCCTCAATGCCAGGAGTTGAACGCAAAAGTATTGATTTATTGTTGGTAGAAGCCGCTGAATTGGTGGAACTTGGTATTCCAGCGATTGCCATTTTTCCGGTCACCCCGAGCGACAAGAAATCATTACTCGCAGAAGAAGCTTATAACGATGATGGTCTAGCCCAGCGTACCGTGCGAGCTTTAAAATCGGCGTTTCCGGAGTTGGGAGTCATTACTGATGTGGCGTTAGATCCATTCACCACCCATGGCCAGGATGGCATTATTGATGATGAAAGTTACGTATTAAATGAAGTGACTAAAGAAATTTTAGTCAAACAAGCGTTGTCGCATGCCAAAGCCGGGGCCGATGTGGTTGCCCCTTCCGATATGATGGATGGACGGGTTGGTGCAATTCGCCAAGAACTCGAAAAACAGGGCTATGTAAATACCCGAATATTAGCGTATTCAGCAAAATATGCGTCAAATTACTACGGTCCATTTCGGGATGCGGTTGGCTCTTCGGGCAATATTAAAGGTGGCAATAAATATTCTTATCAAATGGATCCCGCTAATTCTGACGAAGCGTTACACGAAATCGCCCAAGACATTGCTGAAGGCGCCGACATGGTTATGGTGAAACCGGGTATGCCTTATTTAGATATTGTCCGTCGCGTTAAAGACAACTTTCAAGTACCTACTTACGCCTACCAAGTAAGTGGCGAGTATGCCATGCATATGGCCGCTATTGAGAATGGCTGGTTAGAAGAAAAACCTTGTGTGATGGAAGGCTTACTGGCATTTAAACGCGCCGGAGCTGATGGCATATTGACCTATTTTGCCAAACAAGTGGCTCGCTGGTTAAAAGAAACCTCATAGCATTTCATTGCCTAATTCAAATCGGCAAGCTTATGGTTATTTACACGGGGCAATTTTATTGTTTGCCCTGTGTGCCCTATTCGGTAAGTGGATAACCTTACCGGCGGTATATATTGTTATTGGTCGCAGCGTCTTTGCGGCACTAGCCATTGCTGTATTTTGCGTATTTATATCGCAACCATTGCGACTGGCGAATAATAAATTATTGTTAGCATTAATTGCCAGTGGTATTTTATTGGCATTGCATTGGTGGAGTTTTTTTTACGCCATTGCGATTAGCAGCGTTACTATCGGTTTAATTACCTTTGCTTGTTTTCCAGTTTTTGCCAGCATGCTCGAACCGTTATTCCTAAACACTAGCATCAATAAGCGTTTAATTATTCCCGCTTTATTATGTTGCTTAGGGATTTATATTATTGTCCAGGATACGATTAGTGATGCACCAGTTACGGCAATCATTTATGGTTTACTTTCGGCCCTAAGTTTTGCCTGCTTAACGTTATTTAACCGTAAATTTGTAGCGAACACCCCTGCCTTACAAATATCTTTCTACCAAAACCTAATCGCCGGACTTTTTTTATTGCCAACATTGTACTATTACCAACGGATGCCGACCTTGGATGAGCTCGGCTTATTGTTATTACTCGGTATCGTTTTTACGGCTTTAGCGCATACGCTACTGATCAACGCGTTAGCTAATTTAAGCGCTTTAGTTGCCAGTATCGCCATCACTCTTGAGCCAGTTTATGGCATTATTGCAGCGGTAGTTATTTTCGCCGAGCCGCTGACCTTAAATATTGTGGTTGGTATTATTTTGGTTATCTCAGTGAATATTGTCTTGCCAATAATCACTAAAAATTAATATCTAGACTGGCTTGCATGGCGCTATAGCGCTTGCACAGTTAACTGAATATTAACCCTTGCTAGATGCGCTACTTCTTGTTTTAAATTGGCAAAAATTAATGGGTGGTGATCGATAAATTGCTGCGGTAGAAGTAAGCAAAGACCATTGCCATCCGCTTTAAAATCATATTGTGCTAACTCATCATCGGTACGTCGTTTTGCTAAGATCACCGCTAACCGTAAAATTGCCATTGCCCTTACCACTAAGATATTACTGGTCAAGCATTGCTGTTGAATAGCCTGATGATTGATGTCAGTTTTGTAATTGCTCACTAAAGCGATTAACAAGCTGCGTTCGGCATTGGAAAAACCGGCGAGATCGGCATTGTTTAAAATGTATGCCGCATGCTTTTTGTTATTTTTAAATTCTAATAACAGACCAATTTCATGTAACACACAAGCGGATTGTAAAATACTGCCCAAATCGCTATTTAGTTGCCAATTTACCCTAACCGCAGCAAAGGCCTTATCGGCAATATTTGCCACTCGATAAGCATGGCGCTCGTCGATACTAAAACGCTCGATTAAGCCGAGTAAGGTGCGATAGCGAATATTAACGTTGCGCATATTCGGTAACAACTCATACAAGATACCTTCGCGAATTGCGCCACCGGCAATTTGTACTTCGCTGAGGCCAAACACCTTAAAAATAGCGATTAATATTGCCAAGCCGGAAGCAAACACCGGTTTACGCTCCGCTTGCAAACCCACTATATCCAGTTGATTTATATTTTTGCAGGCAATGAGTTGCTGCTGAATGTCGAGTAGGTTCGACAAGGTGATTTTTTGGACTTTAGCTTGCGCGGTTAACACTTCAGCAACCGCCTGTAATGTCCCTGAGACACCAAGTGCGGTATCCCAACCAAGGCGTTGATAATCGCCGACTAACGGCGTAAGCAAGGTGTTAGCTTTGTTGCTTGCCTTGGCAAAAGCAGCAGCAGATAACTGGCCATTAGCAAAAAATTCATTATTAAAAGTAACGCAACCCATGTCTAAACTGCATACTTTTTGCGCGGTGAAGCCGCTACCGACAATAAGTTCAGTACTCGCCCCGCCAATGTCGATAACTAAACGTTTATCGGCACTACAGGTGGTGTGAGCAACACCAAGGTAAATATGATGAGCTTCTTGTTCGCCAGAAATAAGTTCAATTTTATAGCCTAACATTGATTCGGCTTTACTGATAAAATCTTTTGAATTGACGGCGAGGCGCAGGGTTGCGGTAGCAACAATTTTTATATTTTCGGTGGGAATATCTTGTAATCGTTCGGCAAAAAAACTTAAACATTCCCAACCACGTGCCATGGCATCTTGATCAAGAATGTTGTTTTCGTCTAAACCAGCAGCTAGGCGTACCTTACGTTTAACCTTATCAACTACTTGGACGCTATCTGCGACCAAGCGAGTGATAAGCATATGAAACGAATTTGAACCTAAATCAATAACCGCGTAAAGCGGTTGTGAGCAAGAAGGTACGCTTGCAAGCATTTACCAATCCCTAGCGGTTCGGGTTAGGACGTCTGTGGTGGCGATTACCACCGGCACTTTTACCATTACGGCCACGAGCATTATTTGCAGGACGACGCGGTCTTGGTTTTGGTTTTGGCAAATCCGTTAATAAGGCATCGCTGTCATATTTACTTACTGGCAAACTATGTTCTATATAGTCTTCGATTGCAGGTAAATTAAATACCGAATCTTCACAAGCAAAACTGATTGCATGACCATACTCTCCGGCACGACCGGTGCGACCGATGCGATGCACATAATCTTCGCAATCATCGGGTAGGTCGTAGTTAAAGATATGAGTAACATTAGGAATATGCAAACCACGAGCGGCAACATCGGTAGCAACTAATACGTCTAATTGGCCTGAGGTAAATTGCTCAAGAATTTTAATACGTTTCTTTTGAATTACATCACCAGTGAGCAAACCAACGCGAATATCATCAGCAATTAAATGGGCATGAACTCGTTCACAAACGTGCTTAGTGTTAGCAAAAATAATGGCTTTATCTGGCCACTCTTCTTCAATTAGGGTTTGTAATAAAGACATTTTCTCTTCATTAGAAGGGTAAAATAGTTCTTCGCTGATCCGTAAATTAGTTTTTTGCTCTGGAGCAATTTCAACACTGACAGGATCATTCATATGTTCAAATGCCAGCTCTTTTACCCGAAAAGATAAAGTTGCTGAATACAGCATATTTAATCGTTCTTTAGCACCAGGCATGCGATTAAACATAAAACGAATATCGTTAATAAAGCCTAAATCGAACATACGATCGGCTTCATCAAGCACTACCGCCTCAATTTTATCAAGCTTATAAACCCCTTGTTTAAGGTAGTCTATTAAGCGACCACAGGTACCGATAATAATATCAACACCTTTATCAAGGGTTTGGCGTTGACTTTCATAACCTTCACCCCCATATACAACCCCAAGACGTAAGCCACTGCTTTTGGCCATCTCTTTGGCGTCGTTAGCGATTTGAATCGCTAACTCACGAGTCGGCGCCATAATAATGGCTCGCGGTTGGTTATGATCAGGTTTAGGTTCTTTTAGCAGTTGATGGAAAGTCGCCGCTAAAAAGGCGATTGTTTTGCCTTCACCGGTTTGTGCTTGACCCGCAATGTCTTTACCGCTTAGAAGTATTGGTAAAGATTGTGCTTGAATCGCCGTACAAAGGTGAAAGCCCATAGATTCCAAGCCGGTCACTACTTGTGGAGCAAGACCCAGATCGGAAAACTTAATTTCAGTTAAATGTGTTTTTGTCATAAACTGTAGAATAACACTATATAGCAATTGTATATAATAAAATTTGCCCCTTATCACTATAAATTACTTTATATACGACATACTTATGTACCAACACTTGCAAACAAGGGTGAGTGTGATTTAAAATTCCAACTTATTAAGGCAGATTGCCAACTTAACGGAGAGAGAAATGAGCGAGAAAATTGTTCAGCTAACAGATGACAGCTTTGATGCTGATGTAATTAATGCAGCTGGTCCTGTATTAGTAGATTTTTGGGCAGAATGGTGTGGCCCATGTAAAATGATTGCTCCTATTCTTTCTGAAATTTCTGAAGAATATGCGGGTAAAGTAACTGTTGGTAAATTAAATATTGACCAAAATTCAGCGACTCCACCTAAATATGGCATTCGTGGTATTCCAACGTTATTATTATTTAAAAATGGTGCCGTTGCTGATACCAAAGTTGGCGCACTTTCTAAAAATCAATTAAAAGAATTTCTCGACGGAAATCTTTAATTGCTGCGGTATTTTTATAAATAGGTCGGAATTTTCCGACCTTTTGTTTATTTATTGCAGAAAAAAGCGACATAATTGCCCTGCAACTTTACCAAAGCCAAATTTAATGCTAACTTAAACATCACGCTTATCAAAATCTTAAACCATTCGTTCTGGCCGGCACTCTAGTTGGCTCAAAACATTAATCAATTTAATCTAAATTACTTAATAAAAGCACATAGACCCATCAATATGAATCTAATCGAACTCAAAGCTCAATCTATCAGCGAACTTATTAAACTTGCTGAAACAATGAAGCTTGAACATCTAGCCCGCACTCGCAAACAAGACGTAATCTTTGCTATTTTAAAAGCCCATGCAAAAAGTGGCGAAGACATATTTGGCGGTGGTGCCTTAGAAATTTTGCAAGACGGTTTTGGTTTCCTGCGATCGGCCGACTCATCTTATTTAGCCGGTCCTGATGATATTTATGTGTCCCCAAGCCAAATTCGTCGTTTTAGTTTACGAACTGGTGATACCGTATTTGGTAAGATTCGCCCGCCAAAAGATGGTGAACGATATTTTGCTCTGTTAAAAGTCAATGAAGTTAACTTTGATAAGCCAGAAAACTCTCGTAATAAAATATTGTTCGAAAATTTAACGCCAATTCATCCAGATGAACGCTTAATCATGGAGCGAGGGAATGGTAGTACCGAAGATATTACCGCAAGAATTCTTGATTTAGCCTCTCCTATTGGTAAAGGCCAACGTGGTTTGATAGTCGCGCCACCAAAAGCCGGTAAAACCTTATTATTACAAAATATTGCCCAAAGTATTGCCCATAACCACCCTGATTGTGAGTTAATGGTGTTACTAATTGATGAGCGTCCAGAAGAAGTTACCGAGATGCAACGTTTGGTAAAAGGTGAAGTTATTGCTTCAACTTTTGATGAGCCAGCCAGTCGTCATGTACAAGTTGCCGAAATGGTAATTGAAAAAGCCAAACGCTTAACTGAACATAAAAAAGATGTGGTCATTTTACTCGATTCAATTACTCGTTTAGCCCGTGCCTATAACACGGTGATCCCTTCGTCAGGTAAAATTCTAACGGGTGGTGTTGATGCAAATGCCTTACACCGTCCTAAGCGCTTCTTCGGTGCAGCTAGAAATATTGAAGAAGGTGGCAGTTTAACCATTATTGCGACTGCCCTAGTTGATACCGGCTCTAAAATGGATGAGGTTATCTACGAAGAGTTTAAAGGTACTGGTAATATGGAATTACATTTATCACGTAAAATCGCTGAAAAACGTGTATTCCCAGCCATTCACTTTAACCGCAGTGGTACTCGTCGTGAAGAGTTATTAACCAAACAAGATGAGCTGCAGAAAATGTGGATCTTGCGTAAAATTGTTCATGAAATGGGTGAAATTGATGCCATGGAGTTTATGATCGATAAACTGGCAATGAGCAAAACCAATAATGAATTTTTCGATTCAATGAAACGAAAGTAACAACTTAGTACCGGACTATCGGTATTAAGAAAGCCTATAAAACCGACATTATGTCGGTTTTTTATTGGCTGTTAATTAACAATTTTAAAGTTTTAATATATATTTTGGCTTTTATTAGGCATATCAGCACAAATTAAGCGATAATCTGCATTGAGAAGATTAAATTAACCAGAGTTGAACTAGCATTGACCAAACCTAGCGGTAAGCGCTTAAATAAATTTATTAGTGAATCGGGTTTTTGTTCGCGCCGTGGTGCCGATAAATTAATCGAGCAAGGGCAAGTAACCATTAATGACCAAGTTCCCGAACTTGGTACTAAAGTCATGCCCGGGGATATTGTCAAAGTCGATGGTAAAGCCATTGCCTCTATGCCGGAAAACAAATCGGACCGTATTTATATTGTCTATAACAAGCCAATCGGTATTACTTGTACTACCGAGCGGGATGTTCGCGGCAATATTATTGATGCCATTGGTCACAAAGAGCGGATATTCCCGATTGGCCGCCTCGATAAACCTTCAGAAGGCTTGATTTTCTTAACCAGCGACGGTGATATTGTTAATAAAATATTACGTGCCGAAAATGCTCATGATAAAGAGTACGAGGTTACGGTCGACATCCCAATAAGCGAACGCTTTATTGATCGTATGGCCCGTGGCGTGCCCATTCTAGGCACTAGAACCAAGCCTTGCAAAGTCAGCATGTTAGGCAAATTTAAATTCAAGATCACCCTAACCCAAGGCCTAAACCGCCAAATTAGGCGGATGTGTGAATTTTTCGGTTATGAGGTTGTCACCCTAAAACGTACCCGTATTATGTCGGTCTCGCTTGACAACTTAAGGCCTGGACAATGGCGCGATTTAAATGCCGCAGAAATGCAGGAAATTAATGATGCGGTGGCGACGTCGAAAAAAACCGCACCGATAGATCAGAAAAAAGTTAAATCGTACGCTGAAAAAATTGACCCTTGGGCAAAAATTGAAGACGAAATTAACAATCAAAAAACAACTAATAGCTCAACCTTGAGTCTTAAACCGAAAAAGTAAACCACAATTTATTGACAACTTAGTTGGCAATGACCAACAAAAAGCCGATGTTATTAAACATCGGCTTTTTAGTTTTCACTGTCCTATCTTGAGATAGGCTGAGAAATTAAGGACGCACGTATTGTTGCGGCTTTTCTTTGTCTAAACTTAAATAACGGTCACGTAATTTGGTTTGACGAGATTCTAATGGTACTTCTTTACCATTAATAATCACATTCGTCGGCGCTTGCATTACTTCTAATGGGTCACCTGACCACACCACTACATCGGCAACCATGCCGACTTTTAAACTTCCGTATTGGTCATCAATACCATAAATTTTCGCTGGTGCAGTGGTTAACGACGCTAACCCCGCTTGCCATGGCAAGCCATTGGCAACAGCATTACCGGCATGCTGTGAAGCTAAACGAATATTATGGGTGTTCATGCCAATCGCGACAGTAACACCGGCTTTATGCAAGCGTTCGGCATTTGCTAATGTCGCCCCGTTTTCATCAAAACTATAAGATAAATTCGATTCAGGGTTTAAAATTACCGCGATTTTAGCCGCGGCTAATTCGTCAGCCACGCGCCATGCTTGGCTAGCGCCAACCAAAGTGATATTCAACTGGTTAAAGTCGGCCTTCATTTGGATAACCCGGCGAATATCAGGTGCTCTATTGACGATAACCAATAGTGGCATTTCACCTTTAACGACTGGAACTAACGCTTTCGTGTCAGTTTTATTTAACAAGCCATGCCATTCAGTTTGTGGGTTGAATTTAATCTTAGCAGCATAAATTGCGTCATTTAATGCCTGTTCAAAATTCACCCACAGTGCGGCGCGAGTGCCGCCGACGGTATCGGCGCCAGAACGTGACAAATCAACGGTCATAAAAGCATGCGGTTTAAATACTGGCAGCTGATCATCACCAAGAGTGATCATCGCGCCTTGGCCTTTATACATGTTGTCGGTATAGTTCAGCGAAGTTGCAGCGCTGGTAAAACCTTCAATGCGAGTAATATTACGCAGTGTTGTGTCTGGGCTAATGGCTAAACTTGCATCAAGCGCCGCAGATAAATTAGATTTTTCAGAAGACGAGTCAACCGTGCCAACCCAAGATGGTACTTCAACTAGGCCAAGCGATGTATACGCACCAATTAAGCCAGGTGTTACCACTTTGCCTTTAGCATCAATAACTCGAAAGCTGCTATCGGGGCTTTTCGCTGATTTAATAATGTTAGTAATGCGGCCATCGGCGATTAACACCGTCGCATTGTCAATGGTGCCCTGGGCGGTCATGGTATGAACCTTACCGCCAACAATGGCTATTTTTTCTGCCTGGCTAATGCCACTAAAAGCGAGTGTTGATATTGCCGCCATTGCGGTTAACGTTAATTTGCTCATTTGTGGTCTCCTTCGCCAACTTGTCCTAACTCATAATCACTTATTGCCCAAGTTTCAGGTTTGTTTCGGTCAAAAGCTAAGCCGCCATCGATAAAAACTAATTCTGCTTGTGAATAGGTTGAGAATGGGTCAGCGCTCCATAACACCACGTCGGCATTTTTACCCACTTCTAATGAACCGGTTTCATCAAAAATGCCTAATGATTTAGCTGCATTGGCTGACAGCCATGACCAAGCTTCGGCTTTAGAAATATTAATGCCGGCACGTTGGCCATCAGACAGTGCTTTCGCTGCTTCTTGATTTAAACGTTGGATACCTTGATCACTATCAGAGTGGACAATGGCACAGGCTTTAGCGTTGGCCACCATAGGTATATTTTCACGAATACCATCATAGGCTTCCATTTTAAAGCCCCACCAGTCAGCCCACATTGCTGAACAAATATTATTTTCGGCTAACTTGTCGGCAATTTTATAGGCTTCAACGGCATGTTGGAATGAAGCAATTTGGTAGTTAAATTCTTTCATGACGTCAATCATGGTACCCATGTCATCGGCACGGTAACAATGCATATGGACTAATATTTCACCGGCGAGAACACCCGTCAGGGTTTCTAAATTTAAGTCTCTCTTTGGCGCTTTAGCATCTTTGCCAGCATCGTAATCTATCTTATATTTATCCCAAGATGCTTGATAATTTTGCGCATCTGCCCAAGCTTGTCGATAGCCAGCGACATTACCCATACGTGTCATTGGCCCACCTTTTTCGCCATACACCCGTTTTGGATTTTCACCACAGGCCATTTTTAAGCCGTACGGCGCACCAGGAAATTTCATATCTTGCATGACCCGGTTAGGTAAATTTTTAACGGTAACGCCGCGGCCACCAATTAGGTTGCCAGAGCCCGGTAAAATTTGCATTGTGGTGACGCCGCCCGCTAAGGCACGACGGAAACCAGGATCTTGCGGCCATAATGAATGCTCGGCCCATACTGCAGCAGTAACTGGCTTAGTCATTTCGTTGCCATCAGCATGTGAACCGGTATCTGGAGTTGCATAAACACCTAAATGGCTGTGCACATCAATAATACCAGGAGTTAGCCATTTACCATTACCGTCAATCACTTTTACGTTAGCAGCAGTAGCCGCTATATCATTACCAATGGCTTTGATTTTGCCGTTTTCTAATAACACCGCAGTGTTTTCAACAAAACCACCAATACCATCCAATAAATTAACATTGGTAATTAGTGTTGGCACACTGGCTAATGCTTGGTAGGTACTTGGGAACGGGTTTTTATTGATTTCGACAAATGCTGCTTGCGCTGGTTTGGCTTCATCGCCGCCACAACCCACTAAGGTTATGCCAGCAACTAAAGTTAAGCTGCTCAGCATAGCTTTACTTAGTTTTTTGTTTTTCATGGTATCTCTTATTTTTTAAAATATGCTCGGTTATGCTAACAGGCAAAACCTCCAATGTCATGGTGACTCACCGTGAAATATCGGTTAATTAACTGTTTTTAGGTAAACAGAGCGCAGATATTTCTGGCTAAAAATACCAGCAAACAGTGTTTGCTTATTTAGGCCGGAGCTTTTGCCTTGTTGCTATGACTGAGCAGCTCACTCGAAAATCGACCTGCAGCTCAGGTATAACCTATAACAAAGTCAATAATGTTAAATATTTCAAATACCTTGTATAATGCCAACAAACAATTTTCGATATAAAAATATGAAATATAACGATCTTCGAGATTTTATTGCCCAATTAGAAAGTATTGGTCAACTGAAACGCATTAAACAACCAATTTCCACCGAATTAGCGATGACCGAGATCAGTGATCGAACTCTACGAGCTGAAGGCCCGGCATTATTGTTTGAAAACCCAATTGGCTTCGATACGCCAGTATTAACCAATTTATTTGGCACCCCTGAGCGCGTCGCGTTAGCGATGGGCCAAAAAGATGTAACGGCGCTGCGTGAGGTTGGCAAACTGTTAGCGCTATTAAAAGAGCCTGAGCCACCGACAGGTTTTAAAGATGCCCTGAGTAAATTACCCGTTTATAAGCAAGTCTTAAACATGCCAGTAAAACGCCTTAAAAAAGCGCCGTGCCAAGACATCGTATTTAGTGGCGAAGATGTCGATTTATACAAGCTGCCAATTCAAAAATGTTGGCCAGGTGATGTTGCCCCACTAATTACTTGGGGTCTAACGGTGACTCGCGGTCCCGAAAAAG
Source organism: uncultured Thalassotalea sp. (assembly GCA_938075435.1). Classification (GTDB taxonomy): domain Bacteria; phylum Pseudomonadota; class Gammaproteobacteria; order Enterobacterales; family Alteromonadaceae; genus Thalassotalea_A. Next base: position 18,997 of record CALJHL010000235.1, read on the forward strand.
AACGACAAAACTTAGGTATTTACCGTCAACAATTATTAGCGAAAAACAAAGTTGTTATGCGTTGGTTATCGCATCGTGGTGGCGCTTTAGATTTTCAAGATTTCAAAAACAAATTCCCAGGTGAAAACTACCCCGTATCGGTTGCTTTAGGCGCCGATCCAGCAACAATTCTCGGCGCCGTAACGCCGGTTCCCGATTCATTATCTGAATACGCTTTTGCCGGCCTATTACGTGGTAGTAAATCGGAAGTGGTGAAATGTTTAAGTAATGATCTCGAAGTTCCTGCATCGGCAGAAATTGTCCTTGAAGGCTATATTGCTCCGAATGAAATGGCACCTGAGGGGCCATATGGTGATCACACCGGTTATTACAATGAAGTCGATGACTTTCCGGTGTTTACGGTTACCCACATAACCATGCGCAAAGATCCTATCTACCATAGTACCTTTACCGGCCGACCACCAGATGAGCCGGCGGTATTAGGTGTTGCTTTAAATGAAGTGTTTGTCCCTATCATCCAAAAGCAATTCCCTGAGATTGTTGACTTTTATTTGCCGCCAGAAGGCTGTTCTTACCGAATGGCGATAGTGACCATGAAGAAGCAATACCCTGGTCATGCAAAGCGAGTAATGATGGGGGTTTGGTCATTCTTGCGACAGTTTATGTACACCAAGTTTGTTATTGTTTGCGACGATGACGTCAACGCCCGCGATTGGAAGGATGTCATTTGGGCGATGACCACTCGTATGGATCCGGCTCGTGATACCACTTTAATTGAAAATACCCCAATCGATTATCTTGATTTTGCTTCACCGGTATCCGGTTTAGGGTCAAAAATGGGTATGGACGCCACCAATAAATGGCCAGGCGAAACCAATCGAGAATGGGGTGAACCTATTGTTATGACTAGCGAAATAAAAGACTACGTCGATGAAATCTGGGATGAGTTAGCCATTTTTCCCAACGACAAAACGCCAGCCGAATAATCGTAATGCGTTGTGCTGAGTATGTTCAGGCGACGCAATTTTTAAAAAATTAATGAATAAACTTTAAATATATGAAGCCAATAAATTGTCAGGTACAAGCCATTACTGCTCTTACCGAAAATGTCTATGAAGTATTATTAAAACCGCAACAAGTAGTAGATTACAGTGCCGGACAATACTTACAAGTAGTGTTAAGCCCTGAAGACAAACGACCTTTCTCAATTGCTAGTTGTCCTGGTGATGATTTAATAGAGCTGCAAATCGGTGCTTTTAGTGAGAATGCTTGGTCAATGCAAGTGATCGACCACCTTAAAAACAATCAACAGGTCAGTATTGAAATACCTGGTGGTACGGCGCAATTGCGCATTGACAGCAAGCGTCCTATTATTTTGGTAGCGGGCGGCACCGGTTTTTCTTATATTAAATCCATTCTTGCTGAATTAGTTAAGCGCGATTGTAAACAACCGATTTTGGTTTATTGGGGGCTTCGCGACCCCAGTGCTTGTTATCAATTAGCGCAGACTAAAGCCATGGTCGACAAGCTTGTTGATGGTAAACTTACCATGGTGGTGGAAAACCCAGATCCGCAATGGCAGGGTCGTATTGGTCGAGTACACGAAGTTTTATTAGCCGATATATTAAGCTTGGACCCTTATGATATTTATCTTGCTGGTGGATTTGAAATGGTGTGTTTTTTACGAAATGAATTCATCAAGCAAGGTGCCTTAAAAGCCCATATGTATGCCGATGCCTTTGCTTTTATGAAAGAGTAACAATAGTTGTTATACAAATTCTAGTCAGTTTGTCGCCAAAAATGTAAGGGAGCCGATTGGCTCCCTTTGTTATGGTAGGTATTAAGGCAATACCTTATTTAGAATAAACTAGGGCGTTTCTAGTTGAATGTCCCACAAGTAATCTACATGGCTGGTACAAATCTTACTAAATTCGGCAGCGTGTTTGTTTTTGCCATCTTGATAAAGAGAGTCGAGAATACTTTCTCTGGCTTTAAGTAAATCGCTGTAATTCTCAGCGCTTAAAGTCTCTAAACGACGATATTTGCCACCAATCACATGCGACAACCAACCCCAAGAAGTCAACTTGCCTTTGCCAATCTGGGCATTATAAATTGGTGAAAAGTGTGTTTTAAAAATTTCATCGGCATTTTCTTCCCCCTCAAAACTACACTCCATATACACCGACAGAGCCGCTTTGCCTCTGGGCAGACTTTTCGCTGCTGAACCACTACCGGCAACAAATTGCCAAATGTTATCAACATGAGTTTTACAGCCCTTAGCCATGGCATCCGGATTTACTCCTAACACAGCATCAAGTTTTTTGCCCATTTTCTTCTGAGCGGCAAATAAACCGTCGACACTGGGGGCGGCATGATACAAAATCCGACGCCATTCGCCGCCAGTATGGTGAGCTAACCAACCCCAACCAGCAATAGTGCCATCTTTTACGGCAGCATCATATACTGGCGCATAGGTTGATTTCACTAACTCATCAACGGCTTTTTCTTGCACCACATCACAACTAAAATAGGTGGCGTAGGTATACATTTCGGGTTGTTTTGGTTCAGCGCCTAGCGCAAAAAAAGGCAGTAACAGCGACACCGAAAAACTTATTAACAGATTAAATTTGTTCATATTATTATTTCCTTGTCCTCAGTTAGAGCAAATACCAATGCAATAAAATATTTATTAAATTGGTATAATAACCCCGCTAAGCATAGACCATCGAAACAGTAACATTAGAGCAAATAAATCTATAATTTTACTTTTTTATTCAAAAAAAGCATAAAAGATTTTATCGGATCTGTCGATAAAATCGGTGATGAACAGGTAAGCGAAGTCGTTAAGTTATGGCACAGCTGTCTATTCCCGTTGGCATTGATGTTGTCTGGCTTGGTAGTCTGGTCCGCGAGCTCGCCTCGTGAAGATATTTGTGTTTTGCAATAAAGACAAAACATCAGGGCTGATGAGCTTTTTCAGATGATATAGCTGTCGGTCATTTAATTTGTCAGCTCGATTGAAATAGTTAAAAATAGCGGTTTAGCCAATTGATTCTTCGTGGCTAAACCTTTTCGAAAGGCTTAGAAGGTTGAACTGTCCCTAAAATATAAGGTAAATTAACGCAATGATGGTGGGTATTAAAATGACATAAGACAGCAACAAGTTACGCCAAAATTTGGGCGCATGTTTTAACTCCATAAAGACATCAATAATTTGTAGGCCCTTGAAGGTCGAAATCATTAATATGCCCGCTAAAAAAACATTTTTTATATTGTCGGTTACACTCAACTCCATTCCACCTAAAAAGGCCGAAATAACAGTCAAACCAATTAAGTAAAGATAAGCTTTTAAGGCGATGCGAAAATTCATAGTCATATCTCCTAATGAATGACATACAATAAAGGAAAAAGTATCACCCAGACTAGATCAACCATGTGCCAATAGCAGGCGCCTGCCTCGAAGCCTGAAATAGCCTTATTTTGATATTCTCCCTTAAACGCTTTTAACGCGATAAAAGATAAAATAACCATGCCTAACAGCACATGCATAAAATGAAAAGCGGTGATAAAAAAGTATAGCGTGAAATAGGTATTACTTGATATACCAAAACCCAGTTCGAATAATTGACTGTATTCCCAAAACTTTACCACGATATACAGCATCGCCATAATCAATGCGGCAATCATAAACATGACTGATGGACGATTTTTCTGTTGCTTAATTGCATTTAAGCTTAAGGCAACAAAAAAACTGCTAGTGATCAAAGCCACGGTATTAATTGCGCCGGCAATGGGATGCAAGTAACTTTGACCAAGCTGAAACATTTCAGGATAAAGCTGCCGTGTTATCGCAAAAGCAATAAAAAAAATGGCAAATACGGTCAGTTCAGCCAAGATAAAAAACCACATCGCCAAATCACCGGGTAAATAAGGTTTTTTCGTTTGCTCTTCTATAGGTAAAGTATTTGTATTTAGCATCTTGGCCTATTCAAAATAAAACCGTTAAAATAATCATTGATGGAAAGAAGATAAAATATGACCGCATTAATATTCGTAACGGTCTATTGGCTTGTTTTAACTCCATAAAGTGATCAATGACGACTAAGCCTTTATACATCACGGTAAGTGCCACCAACACACTCACCAACGCGGTTGAATCAAATTGCTCACCCAAGAATGTGTTAAATAAGGTAATAGCGATTAACGCCCACCAATAATATTCAAGTTTTCCTATCGACTTCATCATAATCTCCTAGCGCAACACATATAACAGTGGGAATATTAAAATCCACATTAGGTCGATCATATGCCAATACACAGCTAAAGCTTCTAGGCCTGAATTGTTTTTTGCCGAATAGGCACCCTTTCGCAACCGAAAAATCACCCATAAAATGGCACATGAAGCCCAACCGACATGCAGAAAATGATTAAAGGTCATATAATAATAAACGGTAAAAAATTCACTGGTATTGGTGCTAAAACCTTGTAAGTCATTCCAGTGAAATTCCCATGTTTTTACCGCTAAATATAAACAGCCGCAAGTAAAGGCAAGCCATAAATAACGTTCACATTTAGGTAAATTATCAACTCGAATGTTAGCCATGGCTTTCGCCATAAAGTAACTGCTCGACAATAAAATAATCGTATTGGCAACCCCAAGGGTAGTATTTAAACTTTGCGGCCCCGCAGCAAATATTTCTGGGTAGTGAAATTTAGCAAAAAAATAAGCAACAAAGAATATTCCAAATTCAGTAAGCTCTGACAAAATTCCCACCCAAATAGGGATATTACCGGGAATTCTGCCAGCGCGTTTTTCACTCCACGAACTTGGAAATATTGCCAGTGAATTATTTGAAAGATCTTTACTCATACCAGCCTTTATTTATTAAATTGCCTAACTGTTTTAACTTTTACCACGTTATCGTTATACCTAACGTTAGTTGAAATTTTTACTAATCAGAAATAAACCCCGTTCGGTAAGATTAATGAACGGGGTTTGCAGCAAGGTTTCGAGCAGTCGTTTTAATGCTAACGACTACGCACTCTGCTGTTCTTGTTGCTCTGCTTGCTTAGCCTCCTCCTCTGCTTGCTCTGTTTTTTTCTCTTCGTGTCCAGTACCGCCACATCCACCACAACAACTCATAAATATCTCCTTTAGGATTTTAGTTAATTAATATAAAAAATAGTTCAATACATAAACGATGTTAAAAATGTACTATTTAATCACCGTTATTTAAGTAACGGTTTTACACTTTTGGTGTCGTTAAAATAGGTAAATACAATGCAACAAAGCTGCCATAAGCAATAACCCACAGCATGACTGCCAATGAAATCATATGATTATAATTACCAATAAAATAGCTGCCAAATACACGAATAACAAAAGCCAGAAAAATAGCAGCAAAGGCTAGGGTCATCACTTTACCTACGACAATATTACGGCCGGTGTGGCCTAAAGAAACTCGTGAAATCATGGCCAGGATCATCGAAGCCATAGCGCCAACAGTCAGTGCATGTATCGCCTGAGAATGACTCACCAAAGTAGTAATTTCAGCAAGGCCAAACATAATAAGCCCAATCGCTATTGCCCAATAACTTAAATGTAATGGCCAAACTAACGGTGTCTTTAAGGTAACTTTAAAATTCCAACGAAAAACTCGAATGGCGTGAGCTAAACCACTGACAATAAAAATGCTGGCGCTTAAAAAAGCTGGTAAGGGTAAAAAATCAAAGCTACAAATCACCGCTAAAACAGTACTAATTATTGCTGTTTTTTCCAGCCAAGGTAATGACTCGACCCGCTTAGTTTGGGTGCCATTGGCGGTAAACATTGGGAATACTCTGCCGCCCATAACGCACATAACTAAAGTAACTACCAACACCATGGCGGTGCTTGCCGTGGCCAGCAAGGTTGGATTTTGAGAAAAAACACTATAGTGCATCAGTACATTACAGACTGTCATTAGCAACAAAATAGGAATGAACATTAGGTTACGCCAAAGCTTCACTTTGATAATAGGATAAGCCAGTGCTGCAGCAGCTAACGGCAGAAAAACGATATCAAGACCTGCTATCAACCAAACAGAGAAGATATTAGGAAGCCAAAAAGCAATTCTTGCCAGCAACCAAATAGCAAATAAAACCATTAGTTTACCGCCATGTACGCTACGAATTCCGGTCCAATTTTGCACCGCCGTTAGCAAAAAACCAATAATAATTGCGGCGACAAAAGCAAATAACATTTCATGTATATGCCACCATAGTGCGCCGCCATAAACATTGATATTGATGTCACCTTGCAAAACAGTATTCCAGATAATGAGTCCGAAAATACTAAATAAGGATCCGAATAAAAAAAATGGTCGAAAGGCAAACTCAAAAAAGGCCACTAAAGACATCGACGATGTTTGCTTACTATTCGCAACATTCAGAGGGTTAGTCATAAAAACCTACCGATAAAATTAAAAGAACTTGAAACATAAATATTAGGCCACTTCTATGGCGAGTATCTCACTCAATTGTTGGGCACTATTAGCGTCAACTAGGTCGGCCAGACAATAATCGTCCAACGTTATAAAAAAATTCTCTTGCGCTTTAGCAAAAATTTGTTTGAGTTGACAACTTGGGGTAATAACGCACTGGTTATCGCTACCAAAACATTCAACCAATTTATTTCCATCTTCAAATTCTCTGACTAAAGCACCAATATTAATCTCGCTTGCGGCACGATTTAATTTAAGGCCGCCATTCTTGCCGCGTGTGGCAATTAAATAACCTTTCAAATTTAATTGTTGAACAATCTTCATTAAATGATTTTTTGAAATAGCATAACTTTCAGCGATGGTACTTATTGTTGTGATCTGATCTTTGTTAATTGCCAGATAAATTAGCACCCGCAAAGAGTAATCGGTATAACGAGTAATATGCATTTTTGTCACTTTTAATAGCGAACCTTAAAGATGTATCTATATTACATCTTTAAGGTACCAATGTAAAATGCAATCTTTGCATTGAGCCAGGCTGACAATATTATTAACCAAATATAATGCTAGGCCCTAGCCGCACTTATTACTTATCGCAGTGAAATTTAGCGATAAATTCGGTAATTAGAGATTAAGGTGTGGCAATTAAATGAACAATAGTAAAGGGCTAACGGTCGGTTTTAGTCTGTTATGTTGGTGTTGCAGATATTGACCCTAGGTGCATAAACGTCAGTATGCAGGGATAACAAGAAATAAAGGATCTTAAAATAAGATCCTTTTTTATTTTAGCTTTAATAAAAATAGCACTGACTATCGATTTTTATTGGCCAAGCTTAATTCAACATTGAGGCGCTTTTAGGGTTTGCTAACAATTCAGTAAATATTTGCCAGCGTTGTTGTTGGTTTGCACCACTGCGACTTTCAACGTAGTCTTTAACCAAGTCTTGGCCTAAGTTATAATTAATGACATAAGCGCGATAACGTTCAAAAAAACCAATTCGTTGTTCGGCTTTCTCGGCACTATTCATCGCATATTTCATTAAAAAGGCAATCGTTTCAGACTTGCTTAATTCGCCATCAAGGTAGCGTTTAGCCGCAACATTCCCGGCATACGAAAGTTGCCCGTACAGCTCTTGTACTTGATAATACAATGGCGCTTTGCTGGCATCTAAACCAGCTAGAGGGAATAACACCTGTTGTTCAAAGGCGATACGGTCGGCATCATTAAAAGCGACATGGATGCCGTAATTAGCACTACCTTCGGCTAATAAGGACAGTGGTGAATATAGTGGGTAAACGGAATATTCCAGCCAGCCTTTACCATTAACTAGATGTTTTTCCATTAAAGAATTAAACACATGGTGACCTGGATAACCTTCATGACTGGCTAAGTCAATTGCCCGATCAATAGCGATGGGCAAGTCGGTATTCAATTGGATTAAACTAAAACTATTACCCTTGTACCAGTTATAAGCACTCCAAGGTTGGTTTGTAACGTATTCAATTGTAAAACTTTCATCTGCTGGCAAAGCAATCTTTGCCATGGTACGTTTTCTTGATTCGCTAATAGCAGCACTAAATACCGCGTCCAATTTAGCCACTGGAATAACAAATTGACTGTTAAAGCGCTTTAATCGTTCATTTAAATCACCTTCACCTGGCAATAAGGCATCTAATTTAGCCAAGGCTTGGGCAAAATCAGCTTCATTAAGGTTAGGCGACTTGGCATCATAAAGTGCCATTGATTCTTGATCAAAATTAAGCTTTTTACCGTTTAATTGTTCAATAAATGCTACCACTGAACGAGTTTGCACCACTAACATAGCTTTACGTAATTGCTCTGCCTCGCTAGCATTGAATTGCGCAAGCTCTGTTGATAATTGTTTAGCCAAGCCGAGTAACTCAGGTAACGGCTGCTTAGTCGCTTGTTGTTGCCACTCACTTGGACCATAGTAAGCATCGATATAATAATCTTGGTGTTTGCCAACTAATAAAGTCAGCTTTACGTAACGTTCTGCTAAATGATCCATATTTTGGTTAACCGCTGTTGTTGCTTGTGGCGTTCCAGACTTGGAGTTAATGGTTGCATAGTAGTTCGCTAATGCTTGCATATCTTCAGTGCTTAAGCGACTTACCATACCTGTCATAATGTCATCTTTGCGGGTTTTATTTTTATAGGCAACGAGCTGTTGCAATAAATAATCTTGGTCTTGGCCAGCTAAATTTGGATATATAGCATTTTTTGATAAACCTTGGCTGCCATGACATGGCGTGCAAAATTCAACCAAAGTTTTCAACCGTTGTTGCTGCTCTTGGGCTATTTTTTGTTGTGCTAATAACTGCTCCGGGTCGACAGTTTCTGGCACAACTTGCAGCTGTTTAGTTTGCTGTTCGACATTAGTCGCATCCGCAGGCGGGACATTGGTTAGCGACTGTTGCGCCGCGCTGACATTAACACAGTGAGCCAAGATCAGCATGACCAATAATAATTTTACTTTATCCATAAACCACTCATATTATGATAGTAAGTTCAAATTTCAAGCAAAAAAAAAGCGCATTGATGCGCTTTTCATTAAGATATTTTGTTTACTTTAAGCTGGCGTAATACGCAGATAAGTTCGCAATATCAGCATCTGATAAAGGCATCGCCATACTACCCATAACTGGGTCTTTACGAGTACCAGATTTAAAATCTTTTAATTGCTTAGCAAGGTACGCTTCTTTTTGACCCGCAAGGTTAGGGTACATTGGGATTGCGGAGATACCAGCTGCACCGTGACATGCGGCACACATTGCTGATTTAGCTTTACCGGCATCCGCGTCAGCTGCGAAAGCTGGAGCTGCCATAACGACTGAAGCGGCTAAGGCTAAAGTTAATTTTTTCATAGTGACTACTCTTCTAAGTGATTTTGATTATAAACTAAATCGATTATATGAAATAAAGTCGATACTGTCTGTTTTTTTTAAAAAAAAATCAAATTTGTCATTAAATCGCCTGCAATAGTGCCGACAAAATCGTGGTCATTGGCCATCCTGCTTAATATTTAATCTGCCAATGAAGCGGATCAGCTAGCAAAATTGGTTTACTATAGTAAGACGTTATTATTTTAAGTTATCTATTGTGAAATTTTCTAATACTTACCACCAACTTGACAGTAAATTTTTTCAACACGAACAGCCAACTCCGGTGGCTGATCCGCAACTATTACTGTGGAATAATAAGCTAGCCGAGTCCTTGCAGATATCACAAGAACTCGCCGCAGATAGCGATTTATTAGCGCAATACTTTTCGGGTAACCAGTTACCAGTAGGCGCCGAACCAATCGCCCTAGCTTATTCTGGACATCAATTTGGCCAATTCAATGGCCAACTCGGTGATGGTCGGGCGCATTTACTTGGTGAGATATTAGATAACAATAACAGTCGTTATGACATTCAATTAAAAGGCTCTGGCCCTACTTCTTTCTCTCGACGCGGCGATGGTCGTTGCGCGCTAGCTCCAGCATTGCGCGAATATATTATGAGCGAAGCAATGTATGCGTTAGGGGTGCCAACCTCTCGCTGTTTAGCCGTCGTTGCTAGCGGTGAGGTTGTTTATCGAGAAACACCAAAACCGGGTGCCATCGTCACTCGAGTTGCCGCCAGCCATATACGGGTTGGCACTTTTCAATATTTTGCCGCACAAGGCGATATTGAGTCGTTAGCGACATTAACCGATTATGCCATCAAACGACATTTTGCTGATATTGATCTTAATGCTGATGATAAAGTCGTGCTGTTTCTCGAAGCGGTATTGGCCAAACAAATTGAATTAATTGTCGCCTGGATGCGAGTTGGTTTTATTCATGGAGTGATGAACACCGATAATAATTCAATTTCTGGTGAAACTATTGATTTTGGTCCGTGTGCGATGATGGGAGCTTACCACCCAGATACGGTTTACAGTTCAATCGATCGTCAAGGTCGTTACGCCTTTGCTAATCAACCCCCTATCGCTCAATGGAATATGGCACGCCTGGCAGAATGTTTATTACTGTTAATGCCCGAAGAGCAAGAGCAGGCGTTAGCGAAAGTTGAACCTATCATTGCCAAATTTACCGATGACTTTGCTCTGGCTTACGATTTGATGATGGCCAACAAATTAGGTTTTGCTAAAAGCTCACCAGCCATAAAAAAATTAATTACTGATTTATTGGATTTGCTACAAGATCAACAATTGGACTACACCGAAACCTTTGCTCACTTAGGACAATCACTAACCGATGCTACTCTGGCGACACAATTTAAAGTATCGTTAGCAAACTGGTATAGCCGCTGGCTTAGTGAACTCGACAATGAGCAGATTAATATCTTGGCTGCCCAGCGTTTAATGCAAAACAACAACCCACTGGTTATCCCCAGAAATCATCATGTTGAAGCACTGCTAATGGCGGCTGAACAAGACAACGATATGCAAGCCATTGCTGATTTTATTGCCGTGTTAAGAGCGCCTTATCAACAATTGCCGCAAACCCATAAATATCAAGATCTGCCCCTCGATGGCGATCGTAACTATCAAACATTTTGTGGTACTTAACCTGGAATTATTATGCAACAAATAAGCTCGGTGACATTAGCTGACCAAAACCTAATATTGATTGCCTTTAGTCAGCTCTGGGAGCAGGAAGATATTGGCCAATTAAGTGCGCTACTGTTTGCCAAACTCGACGAGGCGCGCATTATTGAGAAGGTAAAAGGCGCCGACCGCGAATACTTGCGCTTTAATTATCAGCAAGAATATTTGATAATGCATTTTGAAAGCTACAGCAATGCCTGTTGGATAGAAACTGAAGATCAATTAGCCAGTTTAAGTTTAGCGACAATAGCCAAAAAGTTAACCCCTTAGCCTCTATAGCTTTAAACCTTAGCGCTTTAGGGCCTTAGCCATTGCGGCAATATGCGCCGGTCCCATTCGACAGCAACCACCAATGATGTCAGCACCAGCATCGCGCCAAGTGATTGCCGCCTGCGCACAATCTTCCGGGTTAACAGTGCCATGCCAAGTTTTAGTGCTGGCTTGAAAATGCTCTCCTGAATTCGGATACACCACCAAGGCTTTATTACTATGTTTGGCTAATTGCTTTAGTAGCGGCTCAATAAATTGTGGTGCGGTGCAATTAATGCCTAACGCTATTACCTGCTCATTATCGGCTAAGGCTTGGCCGACTGTGGTGATCGGTGTGCCATCATTTAAATGACCTTGGTCTCGGCATGAAAAACTTAGCCAAGCTGGTTTGCTTTGTTGGCTGATCAGATTGGCCAGCACTTGTGCCTCTGGCCAGCTAGGGATAGTTTCACATGCAAGTATATCGGCACTGGTCGCTGCGAGCAGCAGCAAGCGCTGCTGATGAAACTCGATTAAACCCTGATCAGTTATTTGATAATTACCATGATACTCTGAGCCATCGGCCAAATAGGCACCATACGGACCTATGCTTGCCGCGACTAAGGGCTTGACTACATTAGGGTTTTGCTGGCTAAAAATATCGACGGCTCGGCGAGCAAGCTCCACCGCTAAAATAAGCGCCTGCTCCGCTTCTGTCGTTGTTAGGCCTAAGGTTTTGAACCCCGCCAATGTCGCTTGATAGCTAGCACTAATAATACATTGGGCGCCGGCATTTAAGTAAGCGAGATGAGCATCGATTATTGCTTGTGGGTTTTCTAGGATTAACTTTGCCGACCACATTGGATTATTTAAATCATACCCTTGTGCTTCCAGTTCGGTGGCTAAACCACCATCAAGGAGCATGGTGGTTTCGGTTAAAAATTGTCGATGTTGTAACATAGTCGCTGCCAGTCAATTGAAAAATATAAAAAAGTTAAATACAAACAAATAACGCTGATCTATTATGCAGTAGAGTAACACCATTAACAGCATAGGTAATATTGTGGGTCCATTACAAGGTATAAAAGTTTTAGATTTAAGCCGAATTTTAGCGGGGCCTTGGGCAACCCAAGTGTTGGCTGATTATGGTGCAGAGGTATGGAAAATAGAAAGACCCGAACAAGGAGACGATACTCGTCACTGGGGCCCTCCATTTCTAAAAGATCAAGACGGTAACGATACCAGTGAATCGGCATATTATCTCAGTGCCAATCGCGGCAAACATTCCCTCACCATAGATATTACTCAACCCGAGGGACAACAGCTGATCCATAAACTGGTACTGCAAGCCGATATTGTTGTTGAAAATTTTAAAGTTGGCGCCTTAGAAAAATATCAATTGGATTATGCCAGCCTAAAGGCCATAAACCCGAAAATTATTTATTGTTCTATAACTGGCTTTGGACAAACTGGACCCGATGCAGCAAAGCCTGGTTATGATGCTATGATCCAAGCCAAAGGTGGCTTAATGAGTTTGACCGGAATTGAGCCTGGAAAACCGGGCGCTGGACCACAAAAAGTCGGCGTTGCGGTTGCCGATCTAATGACTGGCATGTATGCGGTTACCGCGATTTTAGCCGCCTTGCATCATAAAAACATGACGGGTATTGGCCAACACATTGATTTAGCTTTACTTGATACGCAAGTTGCTTGGCTTGCCAATCAAGGCATGAACTACTTAATTGGTAATGACATACCAGAGCCACGCGGCACCGCACACCCCAATATTGTCCCTTATCAAAGTTTTGCGGTAAGTGATGGTTTTATTATGCTGGCGGTGGGTAATGACAGTCAATTTCAACGCTGTTGCCAAGTGCTTGGTTTTGCTGAATTAGGCCTACAAGCGCAATTTAAAAGCAACCAAGACCGGGTATTAAATCGAGATATATTGTTGCCGTTAATGGCGAAAGCTTTTAGCTTACATACCATGGACCATTGGTTAAAATCACTCAATAATGCCAAGGTTCCATGTGGCCCTATTAACAGCTTAGATAAGGTCTATAACGATGCCCAAATTAAGCATCGCAACATGGTATTTACCATGCCCCATGAAACGGCAGGAAGCGTTACCCAAGTCGCTAACCCAGTAAAATTCTCTGTCAGCCAACAAGAATACCAAAAAGCACCGCCAACCTTAGGCGCTGATAGCTTGCGGGTATTAACCGAAAAACTAAACTTAACGACGGCGGAAATTGATATTCTAAAAGCTAAAAAAATAATTTAACTCAAGTTAATGTGTTTTATTGTGGCGCTAACAGGTTAGTTACCGCCTTTATTAATCCTTCAATATTGGTGGTCTTTTTATGAAGATAATTAATGCCAAATTGAGCAATATTATGCTCATTTATTTTTTCACTATAGCCTGAGCAAATAATTATCGGCGTATTCGGTAATAATCGCTTAACTACATGAATAAGTTCGGTACCTTTCATGTCCGGCATATTTTGATCGGTAATAATTAAATCAACATTTTGTTGTTTAAGTTTATCTAATGCATCTAAACCACCGTTAGCGGTAATAACATTATAGTTATGACAAGTTAGAGTACGCTCTAAAAACTTAATAATTAACGGCTCATCATCAACAATAAGAATGTTTTTGTTATTGCTCTGGCTTGGTTTAATGGCCAACTCTTCGCCAGCAGAGCTATTTTCTAAAATACTATTGCCTTGATTTGTCGGCGATAAACTACCCTGTTGTTGAACTATATCTTCACTAATAATAAACCTAGCAACTAGCTGACTTATTTTTGCCACACCAAGAGGTTTTTGGGCAATAAAAGAAAACTGTGGCTTAGTTTCTGCACGATGCTCCAAGTTTTTAAAATAACCGGTGATCAAAATCACCGGGCAATCGGGCCTTAAGAGCTTCACGGCATCGAGAATTTCTAACCCCCCTTGTAAATCACTATTAAGAATAAAATCGGTAATAACCAGATCAAAACTATCTGGGTGTTGTTTTATATCGATAATTGCCGTTTGTAAACAACAATGACACTGTACTTGGTAACCCAACTCTTGTAACAATTCCAGGGTTGAGGCTTGAGTATTAATATCATCTTCAATATAAAGAATACGGCCGCTACCCTGCACAATATCTTCTGAAAATGGCAGATGCTGCAGCTTAATGTTGTTGTTTTGTTGGCAAATTGGCAAATAAACCTTAAATGTAGAACCCAAGCCTAGTTGTGAATCGACTTGAATCGCGCCATTGTGATTTTTTATAATCGTTACACAAGAACTTAAACCTAGACCATGGCCATATTCCTTAGTGGTGAAATATGGCTTGAATATTTGTTGTTTTTGCGCCTCGCTCATACCAATGCCTTGGTCTTTAATCGAAATTTCAAAATAGCTTCCTGGGCGAAGTGGCAAGGTGTCTGAACCATTAATTTCACAATGTTTTAAAGTGACAATAATCTCTTCATTATGGCTCGAAGCCTGAGCAGCGTTGAGCAAAAGGTTATTCATCACTTGATGAATTTGGTTGATCTCTCCATAAAGGTTACCGCTATTTTCATCGACATTATATTTGATCGTTGAGCTGATACTCGACTGCATAAATGAGGTTATTTCTTCGAGCATTTGTGGGAAGTTGCAGACAGTTTTGGTGACGGCGCCACGTTTCGAATAATTCATAAATTTTTCGGTAAGCATCGACGCTTGTGAGGTTGCGCTTTCAATATTGTTTAAATATTTAAGAATATCGGCGTCATTAGCGCCACTACTCATCTTCATTTTTGCTAGTTGACACGAGCCCGTAATCATCATCAATACATTGTTAAAATCATGGGCAAGGCCCGCAGCAAGAGTACTTAACGATTCAAGTTTTTGATTAGCAATATTCTCATCTTCGACTCTTTTGCGTTCGCTAATATCGTGAAAAGCTCCTAATATTCCGATGATGTTGCCATTACCATCAGTTAAAGGGATCTTGCTGGTTTCAAGCCATGCCAGTCGACCGTCGGCCTGCCTTTGACTTTCTATAATATTTAATTCAGCTTTTCCAGACTCCATGACTCGGCGGTCACAGTCTCGATAAAAGTCAGCTTCTTCGGCAGTCCAAGGCAATTCATAGTCAGTTTTGCCGATATAATTGGCTGGAGAAGTAAGTCCTGCAACATCGGCAAGTGCTTGGTTACAGCCAAGGCCAACACTGTCGCGATCTTTCCAAAATACGCAAAAGGGTAACGCATCGAGCACTGCTTGGAATAGGCCGATTGATGGCTGTGCATTGGCATGATTTGACTTCATAATAAATTTACCTGCTACGATTTAATAAACGCCTTAGTGAATAAAGTCCATTTTTACTGACAACAACCTAACCGCGGTACTTTGTTCACTTTGCTTTGGTATTAGAATTTGCTGAAATACTATGACAAAGTTATAAATCACTCTAGCCACTAAACTGGCATTAAGCAAAACTCGGATGTAATTTATTGGTTAATTTGTTATCCTCAGTAAAGAATTCAAACTTAAATAATAACAATGAATTACACCACCAGCCCATTGAGCACATTGAGCACATTGGTGATCTAAATACCATTATGATTAAAAGGAACACTACTTGTTGAAGATAATGGCTTTAAAAACACTTGGGTTAGTTATTTTAGGTGCAAGCTGTTTTACCAAGCCGGCGACAGCAGAGGTTGGCGATCTTCCCATTATTGGCGGCATTTACAACAGCTCGGTAGTCATAAAGCAGCAATTACTAGCGAACAGTGAAACCTTGGCACTGGGCGGCCGAGATGTGGCTTTATTCTCAATTGGTGGTTTAACTCTCGATGCTTACATTCTCACTTTACCATTAAAAACCGAAGTTAAAGCTAGGGTAATAAAGCGTTTGGCAAACCCACAATATGCCATTGCTTTGGGTCATTTTCTTTATCATTTTTATGACCGCTATACCGGTGAATCGAATATCACCTTATTTAATGAGCATTTAGCCAATGTTTATAGTGCTGAGCAACTGGCTAATTTACAACACTCGCTTTATAACCCTAAATCACTAAATTCCACCCCTGAAAATCAAGCAAAAGACGCGGATAAAGATGTGGTCGATAAAGAGCTAATTGCTGTATTAGTGAATGTTTACGATATTATTTTTAATAATGACGACTGGACCTTTAACGCACCATTAGCCGATAGTTATCAATATTTAAGTCATTCAGCGGCAGATTTAGCCCTTATTGCTAAAGTGCAAACGGTGTTAATGGACCTATTGGCGAATTACAGCCAGACCATGAAAGCCGGCGAATTTAAAAACGCCATAACGGCTATTATCGCCGATAACCAGCCTAATCTCGCCAACAAGGTAAACAACAAGGCACAAGCAGTAACAATTACCATTATTGATTTTGTCCGTTTGAACGTCCTAAAAAGTTACCGCCAATATGCATTACAACAACACCGTATTGATAAATACCAGGACTGGATGCTTAGTGCTTTCAACAAAAATCCAACGCAACTTATTAATTTTTTACAACACCAAAATAAACGGCGCTTTGGCGTGCAAATCGCCGTCGATGGTTTACAACAAGGCTTAGTAGAGGCGTTAGTTACTGAGCAAACTGGGCCGTTTATTAACCAGGTTAAAGACAACATTGCCAATGCCAAGCAATACCAACCCCTCCTTGAGCAAACCCAATCGCCAGAGCATAAGCAGCAACTGAATCACCTTTATGCCATTAGCAATGAGGCAATGACTAATGAGGTACGCAGTGATAAGCACTATTTGCCTTTCTTTAAAGAGCTTTATCAGTATTATCGTAGCAGTGTTGCCAGCAACGGCGTGTCATCAACACCAACCATTAGTGTTCGCAATTTACCAATAATTTTAACCGGGGCAAATGTCGCCGGTTCTGGCGGTACAGGCATTCCTAATTTTCATTTTGTTGACCGAGAAATCGATCGCCCTTATTACTTTTTTGGCAATGACGCCCTACAACTGGATAAGTTAGTCGATGCCAATGGCGTCCAAACCATGTTTGCGCGATTGCAGTTTTTAAAAACTCTAAATTGTAATGCGCAATACGATTGGCATGCACAAATCAGCTACGATAGCTTAATTAATCTTGGCGCCGGTGAACTCAAACGTGATTATGGCGAACAACGATGCCTAACCGAGTTAACTAGGCGCGCCGAAGCCGAACAACTTGGTAAACAGGCTCGCCTCAAACTTATAGAATTACTTCAGCAATATCAAAAGCTAAGCTATTGGACACCGATAACTAAAATTTCCAAACAACAATTAATCAAAGGCAAAATCAAACAGCTGGCTCAGCTTACTGAAATGGGCATGCCTGACTATCTATTAATTTACATTCCTTGGCCTGATCATTTTGCCCACTTTACAGGGCCATTTAGTGATGAAATTATTGCCGCCAGTGGTGAATTAAATCGCTTAGATTATTGGCTCGGACAGCTGCAAGCTAGTTATAAAAAGGCAGGGGTTTATGACCATACCCTGTGGGGAATGGCTGGCGATCATGGCTTGGCACCAGTGTTTTACAGCCTTAACCCAGAAGTTCAAGTTTTCGAAGCGATGGCGAAACAACTCAATATTGATGTCAATATTGAGAAAATCTCTTCCGATGAAGGTGAAGGTCCGAAAATTACCAATGCCCTAAATTATCCGAGTTTAAAACCAGTCGATGTGGTGGTGGCCTCAACTGCTGGCGGTAACTATATGATGGACTTTTTCAATTCCAGCAAAGGTTGGCAGTACCAACCCTTGTATCGTGAACTTCAACAATGGCGACCCAAACAATTACCGGCAACGGCGCCAGCCATTGCAATGATCAGTGAAATAGCGCAACGATTGCCAGAAAGCCTAGATTACCTGGTGGTTCGTGAAGAAAGTTGTGATCTACAACAGTGTAAGCTGCGCCTTGTTGGCCAACGCGACAATGGCGTTATTCATGAAGTTATTTATCGAGTCGGTGATTCGAGCTTTTATGGTAGCTTAGCCAAGAACCAAAGCCAGACAACAGCGCCTATGCTACTCGATATTGCTAAAGCGAATCCTTATCGGGGCGCCCTTAACAAGGCCGAACTTGCTGAGCAGAAAAATTTACTCGACTTGTGTATTAATAAAGCGAAAATTGATAACCAAGATAGCTGGTGTAACGCCACTCAGTGGCGCCAGCTAAGTCGGTTTAGCCCAAGACCCGACTCAGTGAATCAATTGGCACATCTATATGATGAAGACCGGGCTGGCACGGTAAATTTATTTCCAAAACAAGGGATTGGTTATAACACTTCGGTGCCAGGTCGACATGCTGGCGAGCATTATCTTGAAAAAGATGCCTTTATTGGTTTTTGGGGGACGCCAGTAAATTCCCAGTTGCAACTTACTAGTGCCGCTAATGGCTCGTTAGCACCAACAATATTTGAGTATTTGAGTGGCGATAAAGTCGTAGTTGGCGAAAATGGTTGGGGCTTTGACTCACTGCTAAATAACATTATTATCACCCCGCCAAAGCAAGAAGTTAAGCCAAAAGGCTAAAGGCTTTGCCGCAATACGGCATAAAGGCTATTGCCCAATTTTGGTTAACGGCGAATTAGCTCTGAAATTAAGGTTTTAGTATTACCTTACCCGCACTTTTATTGGCGGCGTAATGCTCAAGCGCGGACGGGAAATCGGCAAAACCAAATTGTCCGTAAATATCCGTCTGAAATACCCCTTCGGCAAATAATTTTTGCACCTTTTTACTCAAGCCTAATACCTGCCAAGGTTTGGCATTGCCAATATAAGTGGCTAACCAAAAGCCTTCAATCTTGTGTTGCCGAAAAATAACATCGGCTACCGAAAACTGGCCACCAATCGGATCTTGAGTTTCCGTTAATCGGCCATAGACGATGGCGGTTGACTTATTGGGCATACAAGCCATGGTTGTCGGGGTATCAATATCGGCCACGGCATCAAGCAGTACCCTTGCTTGTAATGACTTACATATCTCTTTAAGTTGTTGATGAAAGTCTTCGTCAGTGTTTAATAGCACGCTATCGGCACCTAATTGTTGCAAGACACTAACGTTGGCTTTTGAGCGCACTGTGGCAATGGTTTTAATATTACGCATTTTTGCATAACGAATAACACCTTTGCCCACCTGACTAGCGGCTGCATTTATGACCAAGGCTTTGGCGCCTAACGCAATTGCCCGCTCAACTAAGCAGACTGACGTACAAGGGTTAACAATAATGGTCGCCGCTTGTTGATCGCTAATCTCCTTTCTTACCGGTAAACAATAATTTGCTTTGGTAATGGCATACTCGGCCCACACCCCATCTTCGCCTGGCAATGCTGATACCGCGACTCGTTTGCCGGTTAACCACTTGCCATATACACCGGCATTAGCCGCGACCACGATCCCGCAACCTTCAAAACCGGCAAAA
Source organism: uncultured Thalassotalea sp. (assembly GCA_938075435.1). Taxonomy (GTDB): domain Bacteria; phylum Pseudomonadota; class Gammaproteobacteria; order Enterobacterales; family Alteromonadaceae; genus Thalassotalea_A. The sequence continues at coordinate 38,799 of CALJHL010000235.1, forward strand.
GCACCGTCCACGGGTGCTAAACCGTATTTACCCATTAAATAAACCAAATCGGAAGGGTTTACTGGCGCGGTCAGCATTTTCACCAAAACCTGTCCTGATTTTAATTGCGGCACAGGTTTTTCAATTAGCGTAATGCGCTCACTAAAAGGCGCTTCAAGATCAGCAAGCAAACTCAGAGCATAGCCCTTATTGGTTTGTGGGTAGTTTTTCAAGTGAACCTCAGTTAATTTATTAATGGCCATCTATTGACCTAATAAAAAAGGCCAAAATTACTATAGCACCAAATTGATGACGTAATTTTGACCGAAAAATTATTTATAGCAATGAGTTAAACTTTTATAATTAAAAGAAAGCCGCCTTGGCTTCAGCACTTATGGCAATACCACTAACATGGGCACGCTGTAGCAGCTCCCAAAAGTAACGATAAGTGGCGCGGTCATGCAACTCACCTTTGTGTTGAATAGGTCCCCAATCGACCGCTTGCGCTGCTAATAATATCGCATCGGCATCTTCGACTTCGCTATAGTTGGGTTTCATGGCATCAACAATGGCGTTAATTTGAGTTGGATAAATACTCCACATCCGCATAAAACCAAACTCATTACGAGCCCGACTGGCATCATCGGTTGTTTGTTGAGTGTTTTTTAAATCTAAGGTTACGTTATGGCTAGGCACTACACCATTGGCTAATGCCGCCGCGACCATTTCACTTTTCGCGCGTTTTAATAACGCATGATCAAATTGTCCTGGACTGCGCATACAAGACGCCGGAATTGCGCCATAGTGCCCTGACACAAAATCCATCATGCCAAAATCAAGCACTTGTACCCAAGGCGTTGCCGCGAGTT
>CALJHL010000236.1 GCA_938075435.1 uncultured Thalassotalea sp.
CAAAAAGACCTTTTGGTTACTTTACTGTCTTTAGAAAAGTAACTCGCAATCATGGATGATTGTGAAAAGAATAGGGACGTAGATTCGAAGAATAAAAATGAAAATAACATGGACGTGGATTCGAAGAATGATATAAATAACAGAACAAGCGTGGATAAACAATTTGTAAAATTAATAGTAAAACACCTAGGTAAGACCGGCATAGAATTTAATCTGGCTTTCCCCTAAGTTATTTACAACTTGTTATTAACCATCACCATAAATATAATGGCTATGAATTCACCAATGATAAAGGAGGCATTGTAAATGCAGGACTTGCAGCTTGATTTTTTTGATGTCCCCAGCCCATGTCGAGGCATTTGTACCTCTGATGATAAGGGTTATTGTCAGGGCTGCTACCGCAGTCGACAGGAGCGGTTTGACTGGAAACTACTTTCCAACCCCGAAAAGCAACGGGTAATCAAACTGTGTTTACAACGAGAAAAACGTCGCAATGCACCGGTAAAAGAGAAAATTATTATTAGTGAACCAGAAATAATACAGCCTTCTTTGTTAGATCCTCAGCCCAATACAAATATTGATAGCAGCGTCGATGATTTAGATTTTGATGATTTTGAGCTTTAATTTACCCTGATTTTGATACCGTTAGTGTAAATAATAACCAGTAACTAATTATTCACTAAAAATAAGTTGCTAAGCAACAAAATGCGCTATATTATACGCCCTCTTCAACGCAACATCTGATGTTTGTTTTGAAGCCCCGATAGCTCAGTTGGTAGAGCAGCGGATTGAAAATCCGCGTGTCCCTGGTTCAAATCCGGGTCGGGGCACCATATTTCGAAAGCCCCGCATTAATATGCGGGGTTTTTTCGATCTAAGCGCTAAAAAATTTTACTTTTAGCTTAAAACTCCCTAACTTTAAAATATCCCTCATTTTTATTTGCTCTACCCTAGGATATTGATGATTAACCAAAATCGCTATAGTCTACTGTTGTTGTTAGCGCTTATCGGTTTGTTCTGCTCGATTATCCATGCATTTTTTATTATTCTTAATTTAGGTTTTGTTTTTCTTTGCTTTTATCGGCCCTGTAATTGGTTAAATAATAAATTGTTAAATAGAGATATGGTGCTGCCATATTTTAATAGTCGATTAGTAAGAGTATATTGGTTTGATTATTTTTGGCTGGGGTTGTTTTTAGTTTACTGGGGGGGAATGTGGTCAATCTTAGGTGAAGTGGCTAACTGTTTATCAGGTTTTCCATATTGGTATTCACCATTTAGTTTCTGCTACGCACAATAATATTTACTGAATTAGGCCTCACTTAAGTACCGCATCAAAAAGCACCAAGCAATGTGCTAACTTGCTTGGTGTTTTGCTTAATAAATTAAAGTGCTAAATCTATGATCATTTCTGTAAGTTCAGCTTTTGAAATGCAGTTATCATGATTTTTATCAAATTTATGAAATATGGTTTCACACATATTCAAGCCTTTCTGCTGTAAAAGGCAGTCAATTAACTCAACAAACTCAGAGCGGTTAATTACCCCGTCTTTGTCTTCATCAAAAATTTCAAAAAGCTCATCAACCCATTCGGTTCTTTGCATCGACTTAATTCCTTTACAGTTACATCTTTAAGTATTTATATGCCTACTTTAATCTGCTTTTAGTTAAAAGTGAATCAACAAATTGTAAATGTCGCCAACTAATGCAATTATTTAATAAAGTTACCGGGTTCTTTACCCTCGATCCAGTATGTAAATAGAGAATCGATTGTATGATTACGTTTTTTCATATTTATCCATTGGCTGATGAAATTTTGAAAAGCAAGATCTTGTGAGCCAACGGGAAACGCCATCGCTACAGGTGGAGCTATTGGCTTAGGGATTACTACGGTGTAATTGGGGTACAGTAAGGTCCATGCAGAGGCTCCTGCTGCGCCATAAATCATTGCATCAATATCTTTGCCTTGCTCCTTAAACATAAGGCGTGGTGTTGTGAGTTCCCACACTACCGTGTTGGGTAAGTTCTTCTTCACCACTTGCACATTAAAATAGGATTCAGGTATACCGATGATCACATCTTTGTTGCCAATAAATTTATCCCAATGAGAAAAGTTTTTTCGGTCTTCGTCTTTCACTAGCAAGGCGATGGGTTCGGTAATATAAGGTTCCGACAATGTATATTTTAAAATGTTGGTTGAAGTTATTGGGATCCCAGAGACAATATCTAAATAGCCATTTTCGAGTAATATACTGGTTTGGTTGCGATAAATTTTGATAAATTTAATGTCGACATTCAATTCAGCAGCAAGTAAATGGCCAAGTTCAATATCAAGACCAACTAAATTTCCGTCTTTATTATGAAAAGCATAAGGTAGTGCATCACGATAATAACCCATCCGAATAAAACCACGACGCTTTATATCGGCTATGGTGCTACCGGTTTTAATATTTTGCAGGGCATTTACCTCGGGTTCATTATAATAACTGGCTTTTGCCGGCGGCAATAACAATTGTCTATCAATAAACTTGTCATAGCCCTGATATTGATGACTAATTGAATCAAAGGCAACACTAACTAACGCTAATATTAGCGCCGTACAAATAGGTACCGAAACAGCAAAAGTTAGCAAGGGTTTTAATTGTAATTTTACTTTATTCATCACCATTAAGGTAACTAAAAAGCTGAGAACAATAATAAACATAGTCGATAATAAAGCCCCTAGGCGCGATATAATAAGCTGCTCAGCAACGACAAATAATTCAAACATACTCTGGCTGACATCAAAGCTGTCTAATAAATTTGGTACCGCTATTATAGTCGAGCCAAACAGTTGCATCACTCCAAATACCATTAGCTTAGGGTACTCCGCAACCCCAATAGATTGACCCGAAAACCAACCCGCAAAAAGCACAAATGAAATCGCCAACAACTTACCACCAACAGGTAAGCTATAGGAAATTGGTACTATGATTGAGGGCAGTGTTTTCGCTGCACTATCAGTACTGGCGTAATCTTTTAGTTGGTGACGAACATTTTCAACAATTAACGGTAACACCACGAATAAACTGCCGGTTGCAAAAGCAGTGATCAAAGGTTCTTTGGCGGTGTTAAACACCTGTTTGTAAGTTAATGGCGTTAATAATGCCACCAACATAGGAAATACCATAAAGCACAGTAAGAAAACAATGCTGGTAGCCGTAACAATATAAACCAATAAGCCTTCTAATTCTGCCGCCACTATCGTTGCTGAGGCGTCTAAAGAAATGGCAAATACGCCAATAGGCGCAACTTTCATTACTAAATTAGTGACAATAGTGAGTGAGTGCCTTATATCCTTGAAAACATGCAAACTACGGCGCTTATTTTCAATACCAATAAAACCAATACCAATAAAAACACTAAAAATAACCACTGCAGGAACAATTGCTTGTGCATACGCCTTGAACGGGTTTGCCGGTAAAAATAACTTCAATAGATCTAAATCTGGTTTAACTTGTACTGTACTGGCACTATAAAATGCGGCAGCTGACCAGTCTGGAAAAGCAATTGGCGCTAAAAAAATAATAACTAAAGTGGCTAATAATAATATAATAAAACTTATGCTACCAAACTTTATAAATTGTTTACCTTGTTTGCGACTCATCGAGCCAATACCATAAATTAATGAAATAGAGATATAAGGCAGAGCCGTCATTTGCAATAGCATGATAAATGCTTGCCCAATCATTTCAATAATCGGTAACGTAAACTGAGTGCTAAAGCCAAGTATCAGCCCTAGGATCATGGCTATTATTATTTTATTACCCAACAGGTATTCCTTAATATTTAGCAATTTATATTAAATAATTATAAATAGGTTGATTATTATTATAAAATTATAGATAAAAGAGTATACAAAGTATGTTATTTATTTAAATAAGCAATAATTAACTCGATACCTCAATAATCTAAAAAAGCTAAAATAATCATAAAAATATGAAGTTAATCTCTAAAAGTGCATTACAGCAACAATTAAAACCCTTACTTTTTGTGTTGGTGCTCTCGGCTATTGGCTTTTTATTAAACCTAGTACCGATACCGTTGTTTTCTCATATTCATTTAATTGTAGGTAATATTGCCTTTGTCATTGTGGCGATGCGTTTTGGCGCGCTTTATAGTTTATTTGCCGCCATTATTGTTACTAGCTCTTTAGTTATTTCTTTTGGTCATCCGTTTGGCTATATAATTTATGGCTTAGAAGCCGTGGTTATTGCCATGCAGCGCAAACGTGGCTGGTACGTCTTGTACTCAGACTTGTTTTATTGGTTCTTTATCGGTATGCCATTAACGGCTTTGTTATTATATTTAGTCACCGATATGCCCGACCAGTTAGTGTTGTTAACTATTATCAAACAAGTATTTAATGGCCTACTGTGTGCTTGTTTTGCCGGTTTAATCGTTTATTTTCTTCCTCAAATTTTTGATTTTAACTTTCGCCAACAGCCAAAATTTGTACGTAGTTTAAAAGTACAATTTGTTTATGCCTCATCGCTTATTGTTATATTTTCAATTATGACGACATCTTTATTTGTCAGCCAAAATTTTATCCAAAATAAGCATGAAACCCTCAAGAATAATATTATAGACGCTAAGAATCATTTAATGCAAAGTTCTAATAACTTTATTGCTATGTATCAACTTGCCATTGAAAATTCCGCTCATGCTTTATCAATTAATGCCGACATAACCCCTACTCAACAAGCCGATTTATTACAGCTGTATCATCGTCAATACCCAGAATTTATTACGATGTTTATTAGTAACTCTATGGGTGAAATAATCGCAACCAGCCCTAAGCAGTTATTTATTGATTCGCAACAACAGGGTATTGTCAGGAGCGTTGCTTCACGTCGGTATTTTCAACAATCTTTAACTCGCAATAACGTTTATATTTCCAAGGTGTTGCAAGGCAGAGGCTTTGGTAAAGATGCTATTGTTTCTTTTAGTCGAGCTTATTTTTTTGGCAGTTCTGTTACTGCGGATGGCATAATCCAAGGTTCGATAAAACTCGATTCTTTAGCTAAATTAATGCCGAATAATATGTTAGAGAAAATGGATTATGTCATTACCGACGCCGCTAATAATGTTGTTTTTGCCACGCCTAAATTGCAGTTAAAAACCTTACAAGCATTTAATTATGTCGAAAAGAACAACGTAAACCACACGATGACGGAGCTGGTTGCCATTGAGCAAACGTCGAAGCCAAGTAAGCGCCCAAGTGAATATTTTTTAACGGCTGGAAAATTAGATCACGGTTGGAATATTTATGTATTACTTAATTCTAAGCAAATATTTGAAACGGTTGAGCGAGAATACTTATTAATTTTTGCCTTGCTGATATTAGCATTGTTTGTGTCGCTGAGTATCGCCTTACGAATGGGTAAGCAATTAACCGAACCCTTAGGGTTTATCATGAATCAATTAAAACAAACAACCAGTAACATTGAGTATCAACCGTTAGGAAGAAACGCTTCGAAAGAAATCAGTTTACTTTATGATGAATTACGAAATAGTAAACAACAAGTTCTATATCACCAATCACAATTAGAGCAAACTGTGGCATCGCGAACTAACGAATTAAAAATTGCCAATGAAAAGCTTACTCAACTTGCTGAGATAGATGGATTAACCCAAGTCTATAACCGTCGTTATTTTGATGAAAAATTTAATTTTATTCAAAAATTGAGTTACCGAAATAAGCAAACTTTAGCATTAGTGATGTTGGACCTAGACAACTTTAAACTGGTTAATGATAACCATGGTCATTTAATAGGCGATCAATGTTTAAGGGTCACTTCGAAACTGATGAAAAGTGAATTTAGCCGAGATACCGATATGGTTGCGCGTTATGGCGGAGAAGAGTTTTTAATTTTAATTTCTGGCCTTTCAAATTCAAATTTAGAATATAAACTTGACAAACTACGCAATAATATTGCCGAAGCTGTGATCTATGACAAGGCTAATAAAGCCTTTAAGATAACCGTTAGTATGGGGGCAATTATTGCCTCGGCATCGTTTTCAAAAGATGCTGGAGATTGGATTAAAGTTGCCGATTTATGTTTATATAAAGCCAAAAAATCCGGTCGGAATAATGTTAAGATTGAAAATTTTAACATTATTATGCCTTAACACTAATTGAGAAAAGAGTAAAAAATGATAATCGATGGTAAGCAAGCCGCTCAACAGCTACGTAATAATCTGGCCGAAAAAGTACAAGCATTAAAATCTGCCAGTGGCATAACTCCTGGCTTAACTGTGGTGTTGGTGGGTGACGATCCCGCTAGTCAAGTTTATGTCCGTAATAAAGCAAAGCAAACTCAAGAGGTTGGGATGATTTCAAATGAAATTCGCTTGCCTGAATGTACCTCACAACAAGAATTGCTGACTCAACTCGAAAGCCTAAATAAAGATAGTCAGGTGCATGGCATTTTAGTGCAATTACCTTTGCCGGCACATATTGATGAAGCCGCAATTATCGCCAAAATAATCCCTGAAAAAGACGTTGATGGCTTTCATGCAATGAACTCCGGGCGCTTATTAAATGGTGAGGCTGGAGCTCTTATACCCTGTACTCCGCAAGGTTGTGTACTGTTAGCGAAACGTCATCTTGGTGATGACTTGTCAGGAAAACATGCGGTGATCATCGGTCGCTCTAATATTGTCGGCAAACCAGTAAGTATTTTATTTCTCCAAGAAAACTGTACTGTCACGATAGCTCATTCTCGAACAGTTGATTTACCAGCTGTGTGTCGCCAAGCAGATATTTTAGTGGCAGCTGTGGGTCGACCAGAAATGGTTAAAGCCGAGTGGGTTAAACCTGGCGCAACAGTGATAGATGTTGGTATTAATCGCGTCGTAGCCGCTGATGGCAAAGGTCGCCTGGTTGGTGATGTTGATTTTAAAGGGGTCGAAACAGTCGCTGGCGCAATTACTCCGGTACCTGGCGGTGTTGGTCCAATGACTATCGCATGTCTATTAAAGAATACCCTAACTGCGGCACGCAATTCTTGCAGTTTAAAGCTAAGTTAAATTTTGAATAAAAACATCAAATATGCCAATAAGTTAAACCTTATTGGCCTTTTTTTTCTATTAGTTTTAGTGGCTAAATCGAAAATAACAATACAGCTAATAAAGTGCCAATGGTTGGCACCACTAAGGTTACCGCAGCCATTGGCCCATAGGCATTTTTATGGGTTTCCCCACAAATAGCCCTAATGGTGGTAACAATAAAACCATTATGCGGTAATGAATCCAAAGCGCCGGAAGATATTGAAACCACGCGATGTAGCGCTTGCGGGTCAACCCCCATATCTAAATACTTAGGCGCGAGAACCGGTAGGGCAATTGCTTGTCCGCCAGTTGCTGAACCCGTTACTGCCGCCACTAAAGTAACACCTAATGCTGCTGACATTAAGCCACCTCCTGGGATGAAAGCTAGGCTGTTAATTAAATTGTCAAACGCCGGACTGGCTTTTACCACAGTACCAAATCCTACCACCGCAGCAGTATTGGCAGTAGCAATCAGAGCGCCCATAGCACCATTGCCTAAAGCCGCGCCAATATTAGTAAAGCGCTTGTAGTTAAAAACGTAAGTGGCGAGACAACCAACCAACAAAGCCACCAACAAGGCGCTGGTTTTTAATTGCTGATGGAAGAAAAAAGTAAAGGCCAATATACAAACTAATGGCAATAGGGCGAGTAAAGGGGCGGGTAAATTGTTCGCTAATTTTGCACTAGGATCACTGGTCCTATCGACAAAACATTCGCCATTAGCAACGGCGCTAGCGATCATTTTGGATAGCCAGATATATCCGGTAATTGCCATAAACAACGCAACGACAATACTGACCTCCCAACCGGCATAAGGCGTGGTTCCTAAATACTTGGTAGGTATCCAATTTTGCACTTCAACCGAACCTGCTGAGGTCATAGTGAACGTGATGGCACCAAAGCCAATACAAGCGGGGATAAATCGCCTCGGCAAATTGGCCTGTTTAAATAACGTAACGGCGATAGGGTAGGCACTAAAGGCGACGATAAAAGCACTTACTCCGCCGTAGGTTAATACCGCACAAGCACTCACGACGCCTAACATAGCATTATGAGTGCCAAATTTAGTGGTGATCCACAATGATATGCTATCGGCTGCGCCACAATCTTCCATTAATTTGCCAAAAATACTGCCCATCATAAAGGTGATAAACCAAGCACTAAAAAAGCCGGAAAATCCTTGCATATAATTCGCTGTTAAACTTAACGATCTTTCGTCAGGTAAAGAAATTAATGCCATGGAGCTAGTTAAAGCAACGATTATCGAGGCAAGTAGTGAGGCGATCATTAAGTTCATGCCGCGAATGGTTAAAAATATTAATAAACAAAGAGCAACGATGAGTCCGATATTACTGAGCATTATTTTTAACCTGTTGAGATTATTATTTTCGGCGGCTTAGGTGATTAATACGTTGGCATATTTAGCCATAAATTGGTAGTACCATTCCCTCAGGCTGTCCTGCCTGCCGAGGATAAGTACATCCGTGTACCCATAAAAAAGCCGCACTAAAAAAATTTAGTGCGGCTGATAACTTTGACTCTTTATGGAGTCTAAATATTAAAGGCTGATAGTGGTATGAACTTTATCACCTTCAATATGATCTGGTTCGAACCAACGGGCCGTTACTGATTTCGTTTGGGTCCAGAATTTAGTCACTTCTTTACCATTCGGTCCTAGATCGCCAAGCTTTGAAGCACGCGAACCAGTGAACGAGAAAAATGCTACTGGCACAGGGATTGGTACATTAATCCCAATTTGGCCAACATCAATTTCATTTTCATATTTACGGGCAACATAACCTGACGAAGTGAAAATCGAGGTGCCGTTACCATTTGGATTAGCATTAATAATGGCAATCGCTTCATCCAATGTTTCAACTTCAAGCACACATAAAGCCGGACCAAAAATTTCTTGGCTGTATATGTCCATGTCAGGTGTTACTCCTGAGAACATTGTAGGACCAACAAAGTTGCCTTTTTCAAAACCAGGTACTACAACATTACGACCGTCGACTAATAAATTAGCACCTTGTTCAACGCCTGAATCTAAAAGTTTAATAATACGTTGTTTGGCTTGTGGAGATACTACCGGACCTAAATCGGCGGCGCGGTT